>JAMOVV010000152.1 GCA_027067385.1 Desulfarculaceae bacterium | reverse complement strand
CTTGGTCAACGCCGGCTTCAAGATCGGCGAGTAGCCGGCTCACCATATCGATAACCCAACCACGCCGGCCCGGCCTTTTGCACCGCCCCGTGGTTGTGGCCGCGCCGGGGCGGACGATGGTCCTGGCCCCTGTTGGGAGAAGTATCTATGAGTAGCCTGACTGACCTGGGGGTGCCGGTCTTCCAGGCCGGCGGCATGCCCGATCTGCCGGCGGACCGCTGGAGCTTGCAGGTGACCGGCTTGGTGGCCGACCCCCGGCAGCTCAGCCTGGCCGATATCCAGGCCCTGCCGGCCAGCGACGTGGACGCGCGTCTCACCTCGGTGTCGGGCTTCTCGGTGCGGGCCAAGTGGCGAGGCGTACTCTGGCGCGACTTCATCGCCGGGATCGAGCCGGCGCCGACGGCCAACCACGCCACCTTCACCAGCCTCGGCGGCGGCTACAGCACCACCGTGAGCCTGGCCGACCTGGATCACCCCCGCGTGCTGCTGGCCTACGGGGTTGACGACCAACCCCTGGAGCGGGAGTACGGCGGACCCCTGCGCATGGTCATCCCCCATCTCTGGGGCTACAAGAGCGCCAAGTGGCTGGCCGAGATCGAGCTGACCAACGCCATGCGCGGCGGCTACTGGGAAGACCGGGGTTATCCCCGCACCGCCCCCATCAAGGCCGGCACCACCATGGACATGAACACCGGCCAGCGCCGCTCTCACGGCGACGGGGAAATCACCGAGTTCTAGCCCTCACCACCACTGTCGGCGCCCCCGCGGCCCAGCCGGGCCGGCGGCGGCACACCCCTTTCAGCATGCAATCTACTTGACGATGCGGGCCTATTATTATAGGCCTTTGCGTAAAGTGTTTTCCCCGGCCGGCTGAAACCTGGAAATTCTCAAAGCCCGCGTCATGGCCCAGGCGAATCCGGCGACCAGGCATCTTTCCTCTCGGCCGGGTCGAGCCAATGATCTTTGCATGGCCTCCCGTGCAGGAGGCGATAGGAGGTAACCGGTGCCCGAGATGGAAAAACTGCACCGCCGCTCCCTGGGCCAAGAAGTGACGTGGCGTTTAAAGCGAATGATCATCCGGGGCGAGATGAAGCCCGGCGAAAGGTTGGTGGAAGAAAAACTGGCCGAACAAGTGGGCATCAGCCGCACCCCGGTGCGCGAGGCCCTGCACCGGCTGGAGCAGGAAGGTCTGCTCACCAAGCGCACGCGGGGGGGCTACCTGGTGCGCCCTCTCACCCTGCCGGAGGTCAAAGAGGCGGTGGGGTGCGGGCCGTGCTGGAGGCCTACGCCGCCGAGCTGGCCGCCCAACACCGCGACCAGGGCACCTTGGTGCTGCTGGCCGACAACGTTTCCCAGTTTGAACAAGCCCTGGCCGACCACGACGAGGGACGCCTGGTGGCCCTCAACACCGGCTTCCACGCCCTGTTGCACCAGGCGGCCGCCTCCAAGCTCCTGGTGCGCCTGCTCACCGAGATGGGCGACGTGGTCGAGCGCATCTCCCGGGCGGCCATCTCCAACCTGGACGCAGCCCGTTGGTCGGCCGACGATCACCACTACATCTGGCAGGCCGTCAAGGACGGCGACAGCCAGCGGG
>JAMOVV010000151.1 GCA_027067385.1 Desulfarculaceae bacterium | reverse complement strand
CCCACCTCCACCACCGCCACCGCCGGCGGGTCCACCCCGGCCGCCTGGGCCCCGGCGGCCAGCAGGCGCTCTTGTCCCACCACCAGCAGCTCGGCCGCGGCGGCCACCTCGGGGTCGCGGCACACCCGGGCCACGATCTCGGGTCCCACGCCGGCGGGGTCGCCCATGGTTACGGCGATGGTGGGCTTCATGGCCGTACTCGCCGGGCGGTGTCGGCGCGGGGTTGGTTTTGGCGAGGCATGGTCTCTCCCTTTCGGCGGCCGGGTAGGCGGCCGCCCGGTCATGATTATAGCGGCCGCGTGGCGCCGGGGCCACCCCGGCCGGTCCTGACCCGGGGAAGCGCCTCCGGGGGGCTGGTTTGTGCGCCGTCTCGCTTGGCCGCCCCGCCAAGGTCCCCTAGCCTGGGCCATCAGATTGACCCGCAGCCCGGAGGGGCCCATGAGTTCCTGCTGTTTCATGTACCAAAACCTCGTCACCGCCACCGAGCAGGTGAGGCTGTCCTCGGCCCAGGCCGGGGTGGTGGGCATGCCGGCCCCGCGGGCCCGGGGCTCGGCCGTGGCCTATGCCGCCGGTGAATACCAGGGCGCCGCCGACCAGGTCTTCCTGGTGGAGATCGACTCGGTGGCCGCCGGCCGGCAGGTGGGGCAGGCCACCTTCCGCTGGCAGCGCGGCAGCGCCGGGGCCTGGGAGCAGACCGGGGTGACCACCGGTGACTCGCTCATCGCCCTGGCCGACGGGGTGAGCCTCAAGTGGCTCTCCGGTTCGGGCGACGACTTCGCCCTGGGCGACGCCTGGAGCATCCTGGCGGTGCGCAGCCACGGCCCGGCGGCCCTGCTCGACCGCGACCGCGACCAGCAATGGATATCCACCGGCGCGGCCGACGAGCACCTCACGGTGGACCTGGGCCAGCCCCGGCGGGTGGGGGCGGTGATCCTGGCCGATCACAACCTGAGCGACGCGGCCGTGGTGACCCTCATGGCCAATCCCAGCGACGCCTGGTCGGCCCCGGCCTACAGCCAGGCGCTGAGCCTCACCCGGCCGCACCTGGTGAGCTTCCCGGAGCGCAGCTATCGCTACTGGCGCCTGCGCCTGCAAGACCCCGCCAACCAGGAGGGGGTGCTAAAGGCCAGCGGGCTTTTCCTGGGGCCGCGCTTTTGCCCCAGCCGCACCTTCCGGGCCGGCTACCGCCGGGCCACCTTGGCCGGCCGCCGGGTTACCACCACCGACGCCGGCAAGATGGCCGGCCATACCCGGGGGCTGGCCGACAACCTGGCGGTGGAGTTCCGCGGCCTGGACCAATACGACGCCGACGCCTTTCGCGCCATGTTCCAGGCCATCCACGACCCCGACTCGGGCCGGCTGGCCCCGGTGTTCTTCACTCCCTTTGACCACCGGCCCGGCGATACCCTCTACTGCCTGCCCGGGCCGTCCCTGGACCTGAGCCAGACCCACCACGATCGCTGGGCCTTGAAGCTCAACCTGGAGGAGGTGGTGCGGACCCATGTTTAGCCTGAGCCAGGAGTTCCACGCCGCCCGCCGCCAAAAGGGCCGGGCCCCCATCGTGCTGTTCGTGCTCAACAACGCCCTGGGCACCCGGGTCTACAGCGACCGCTACCCCACCGGCGAAATCGTGGGGCTGGCCAGCGCCGCGGTGGCCGACGGCAGCCTGCTGGCCGACGGCTCGGCCAGCGCCGGCCAGGGCAGCATGACCCTGCTGGACCAGGGGGCGCGCGTGCTTAGCTTCGGCCGGCTGCGCGAGACCCTCACCCCCTTCCGGGGCGAGCTGCTGGCCAGCCTGGAGCAGGAGGAGGTGGGCAGCGTCAGCCTGGTGCTCTCCAACGCCGGGGCCGCCGGCCAGCGGCCCTTCAGCCGGATGGAGGCCCTGGAGAACCTGCTGGGGGCCGAGGGCGAACTGCGCCTGGGCTTCAGCCGGCTGCGCGGCCGGCAGTACCTCACCCGCTTCAAGGGCCGAGTGATCGCCTACCGGCTGGAGTCCGAACGTCTCACCCTAACCCTGAGGGCGCGCTGATGTTGGACCTCCAGGCCATGGTCCCCCTGCGCCGCGCCTGGGACTACCCCCGGCCGCGCGGCCGGGCCGAGGTGTTGCCGGTGGTCTACGGTGACATGACCCTGGCCGCCGACCAGGGTCAGTGGCGGGCGGTGTGCGTGGATACCGAATCGTTCGTCTACGCCCTGGCCGGCCACCGTCTGCTGGCCGTGGACCGGGGCAACCAAGTCACCCTCTTTGACCGGGCCGGCCAGGTGATCGACCCGGACGGCTACAGTCTCGACCTGGCCCACGACTTCGCGGGCCAAGGGGTAATTGCCACCGCCACCTTCAGCGCCGAGGCCAAGGCCTCGGAGCCGATCACGGTGCGGGCCATGGGCAAGCCAGGCAGCGACGGCCGGCTCCTGGAAAACCCCTACAGCGTGGCCGCCGATTTTCTCACCGCGGTGTGCGGGGCCGAGGCGGCCGAGCTCGACCCCACCAGCCTGTCCACCGCCTGGTCGCGGGCCGAGGAGTTGGGCTACCGCGCCGCCGGGGTGATAACCGCCCCGTGTCCCATGGCCGCCCAGCTCACCGAGTTGATCGGTTGCTTTCTGGGCTCCTGGTGGCGGGCCGGCGACGGCCGCATCCAGCTTACCCTGGACCTGGGCTACGGCTCGGCCGGCGAAGCCGAACTCTCGACCGGCTTTAGCGAATCGGACCTCAAGGGGGTGGAGGTGAGCGCCCGCCTGGACAACCTGGTGAACCGGGCCGAGGTCTTTTACGCCCGCTGTCCCCTCACCGGCGAGTACGGCGAAGCCGACGACGGGGCCGACACCCGGGACCTGGCCAGCCAGGGGCTCTACGGCGAAATACGGCGGCAATTGCACCTGCCCTGGGTGCGCTCGGCCGCGGTGGCCCGCACCATCGCCGGACGGATGGTGGGGCTGCTGGGCTCGGTGCGCCGGGTGATCACCTTTACCGACACCTCGCTGGCCAACATCCACCTGGAGCGCGGCGACGCCGCCCTGCTCAGCTTGTCGTGGCTGGCCGACGAGACCGGGCGGCCCCTGGTCAACCAGGTGGTGCGGGTGCTGGCCATCGAGCCGCACCTGGATCGGGGCACCGTGGACTTCACCTGCTGGGACACCGGCTTTTTCCGCACCAGGGCCCAACGCGCCGACGGCCGATGCCGGGCCGACGCCTCGGGGCTGGCCGGCGGCCGGCGCGACCGGCGGACCCTTTAGGAGGCAAGATGAGCGACCTGAGAATCCAGTACAACGAGGAGATGGTGGGGGCCGGGCATCCCACTAAGAGCGATACCCTAAACCGCTTGATGCTGGCCGAGCATAACCACGACGGCACCCACCAACAGCAGGCGCGCGGCTTTCGCACCGGGCTGGCCCCCGCCTACCATGACGGTGACACGCTGACCTTCAACGGTGGGGTCTTGGAGATCGACGGAAAATTATACTCCCTGTCGGCGGCCACCGGCGTGACCTTCGCCTCCCTGGCCGCCGACACTTCCTACTGGGTCTACGTCACCCCGCCGGCGACCGGCAACACCCTGGCCGCCGGCGACTTCAGCGCCAGCACTACCGCGCCGACCTATAGCGATTCGAAGCACGGCTGGTACAACGGCTCGGCCCGCTGCATCTTCGGGTTCATCACCAACGGCTCTGGTAACATCCCGGCGTTCCGCTACAGCCGCGGCCGGGTGATCTACGACGGAGATATCCTCGCCGCCAGCATCACCCCGTCAAATGTCTGGACCGACGTCACGCTCTCCATTCCTGCGGGCATCAGCCTGATGGCCACAGCGATGATCTGGAATATCTACGTCGATACCCAGGCCTACGTATTGTTGCGGCCCAAGGGGAGCGCCACTAACCGGTTCGCCACCAACTACACCGAGGCCAACGGACAACGTACCGACGCGGCGCAGGAGATATTTACCGACACCAACGGGAGAATCCAGGCCAGGTTCAACGTCGCCACCGCGGGCAACATAATCAACATCTACACTCACGGCTACCAGCTTCCGGAGGACATGTGATGGCCCAGATGTACATCTATCGCCGTAAAAGCGACGGCCGTCTGGAGGCCCTGGCCGGGATCAGCCAAGCCAGGCCCGAGGCGGACTACGACCGTTTCCCGGTGGACCGCGACCAACTGGCCGGCCGCGATCCCAACCAGGTATTTCAGGTGATCGACGGCGAGCTGGTCGCCCGCGCCCCCAGTCTGGACGACATCAAGGCTGCCGCGGTGGCCCAGGCCATCGCCGCCCTGGAGGCGGCCTTTGAGCGCAAGTGGCCGGCCTACCAATTCGCGCGTTTTGAAAAGGACACCTGGAACATCCAACTGGCCGAGGCGCGGGCCTATCAGGCCGACCCGGAGCACGCCGCAACGCCATGGCTATCGGCCACGCTTAAATCCGGCGAGACCGTCGCCGAGTTGGCCGCCAAGGTGCTGGCCAACCACCAGGCCTTCAAGGACGCCATCACCGGCCTGATCCTGGCCCGGCGCACCGCCGAGGCGCGTATCGAGGACGCTACCACGGCCGAGGAAGTGCAGCAGTACCTAACGGCCTTCATCCAGGGACTGGATTAGACTACGGCGCCCGGCCCGGCCCGGGACGAGGGTCAGACCCATCGCCACCCTCCCTCCCCCTACGGCCGCCGGCCCCCGGCCAGGGGCCGGCGGCCACCCGCCCGAGGGGCGGACACCGCCGCTTCAGGCGAACTCGTAGCGGAAGGCCAGCTCGTAGCGCCGGTCCATCTCGGGCAGCATCTCGTGCTCCAGGTGGCCCAAGAGGGGGGCGGGGTCACGCAGGTCATCGCCCAGCAGGGCGGTGGTGAGATGGGAAAAGGCGCCGAAGGAGTCGCCCTTGTCGCCGTCGAGATACCAATCCAGCCGGGCCAGCACGTGCTTGAGCGGGTCGGCCGGCTCGGCGTAGAGGTGGTTGTAACAGATGGCGAAACAGGGCAGCAGCAGGCCGTAGGTGAGCGGGGCCAGGTCCTGCTTGGTGATGCGTTTGTCGGTGGTGAGCCGCTCGGCCGCGTGGATCAAAAGCAGCACCGGTAACTCTTCGGCCAGGGTTTTCTCCAGGGTGGGCCGGGCCTTGCGCCGTACGGCGCTGCCGCTCACCCCCACCAGGGTGGCTACCTGTTCTTCCAGGTCGTAGGTCATTAGTCCAAAGATGCGCAGGCACAGGCGATGCAACTGGAACAACCCGTCCACGTTGGACGGGATGGCCTCGGCCAGGGGAGGCAAGGTCGGTATGTTCGATGAAGGTTCAAGCACAGTCTTACCTAGTAGAAGTTACCCATTAAAAACCAGGGGCCAATACTACCCACATTATAGCGTGGCGGCAACCGCCATTTGGAGGCCCCCGCCCTTCGTGGTAAAGTGTTGCCGTTGCTTGCCGGGAGGGTGCGACCAGTGGATTGGCGAAGGCTCTATGAAAACCGCCGCAAGGACGCTGACCGGGCCATCAAGGCGGTGCGGCGGGGACACCGGGTATTTGTGGGCACCGCCTGCGCCGAGCCCCGGGCCCTGCTGGGGGCCTTGATAGGCGCGGTGGACCAACTGCACGACGTGGAGATTCTGCATTTCGTGACCTTGGGCAAAGCCGCTTTTATCGACTCCCGCTTCGACCGCCGCTTCCGCCACAACGCCCTGTTCATCGGGCCGACCACCCGCGAGGCGGTGAACCAGGCCCGGGCCGACTACACCCCCGTGTTCATTCACCAAATCCCGGCCCTCTTCAAGAACGGGGCCCTGCCCATCGACGTGGCCCTCATCCAGGTGAGCCCGCCGGACGCCCACGGCTTCGTCTCCCTGGGCATCGGGGTGGACGTGGTGCGGGCCGCGGCCGAGTCCGCCGGCCATGTCATCGCCCAGGTCAACCCGGCCATGGTGCGCACCATGGGCAACACCTTCTTGCACGTCAGCCAGATCGACTGCTTCGTGGAGGCCGAGGAACCGCTGCTGGAGTTTGTCTATCCCGCCAGCGACGCGGTGGGCGAGCGCATCGCCCGCCACGCGGCCAAGCTGATAAATGACGGTGACACCTTGCATATCGGCTATGGCCACATCCCCTACGGCGTGCTGAAACACCTTAAGAACAAGCGCGACCTGGGCATGCACACCGAGGTGGTCTCCGACGCGGTGGCCGATCTCATCGACGCCGGGGTGCTCACCTGCGCCCGCAAAAACCACCTGCCGGGGCGGGTGGTCTGCTCGTTTTGCATCGGCAGCCGCCGCATGTACGACTACGTGGACTCCAACCCCTTCTTCCTCTTTTTGCCCTCGGACCAGGTCTACCACCCCATGGAGATCGCCAAAAATCACAACATGGTCTCCATCGGCAGCGCCATGGAGGTGGACCTGTCGGGCCAGGTATCCAGCGAGTCGTTGGGGTTCCAGTTCTACAGCGGCATAGGCGGACGCCTGGACTTCATGCGCGGGGCGGCCATGAGCCCCGGCGGCCGCTCCATCGTGGTGTTGCCCTCCACCAGCCGCGACGGCCGGGCCAGCCGCATCGTTCACCACCTGGCGGCCGGGGCCGGCGTGGTGGCCACCCGGGGCGACGTGGACTTCGTGGTCACCGAGTACGGCATCGCCTCCCTGCACGGCCGCACCGTGCGCGAGCGGGCCATGGCGCTAATCTCCATCGCCCACCCCAACTTCCGCAGCCAACTGCTGGAAAAGGCCAAGGCCCAGGCCTACGTATACCCCGACCAGATACTGCTGGGCGCCGAGTTGGACCTCTACCCCGAGGAGGCCGAGGCCGAGGTCACCCTCAAAAACGGCCAGGCCGTGATGATCCGGCCCATCAAGGTCACCGACGAAGTGGCCCTGCAACAGCTATTTTACAGCCATTCCGACGAGACCATATTCAACCGCTATTTCCGCGCGGTGCGCGCCCTGCCCCACGTCACCGCCCAGGGCCTGGTGAACGTGGACTACCACAACGAGATGGCCCTGGTGGCCACCACCGGGCCCATCGGCCGGGAAAAGATCATCGGCGTGGCGCGCTATTCCCTGGAAAAAGAAACCAACCTGGCCGAGGTGGCCTTTACGGTGCACGACGACTACCAGGGCCAGGGGCTGGGGACCATCCTGCAAGACCACTTGGTCGCCTATGCCCGGGCCAAGGGCTTCCGGGGCTTGTGGGCGGTGAGCTTTGGCAGCAACAAGGCCATGCTCACCGTGTTCGGCAAGCTGGGACCCTATAGCAAAACGGTGATCGAACCCGGCGTGTGGCGGGTGGAACACCTGTTCGAAGACGACATCCCAGGCCAGAACGACCCGGCCGGCGGCCGCGATGAGGCGCCTGGTCTATAACTCAGCGCGTTACCTCCCCCACCCTATCTCATTCCAACCAGGTCCCGGGACCGGCCGCAAAACAAACGGCGGGCCGCCCGGGCCACTACTGCCGGGCGGTCCGCCGCGGTCGATTAGTTGTTGGACCGGCCTGCCGGCGGGGCTAGCGGTAGCACCAACCGGGATAGCGCCAGGGATATGGCGCCAGGAGACCACCAGGCGGGTACGGAGGGACCCAGTGGTGATGGTGGATATGCCGCGGCGGCCGGTCGGCGTTGGCTATGGCCGCGATGGCCAGGGCGCCCAGGCCCAGCATCATCACCGGCACCAAGGGATCGGCGATGACCGGCGGAGGCGGCGGGGGCGGTGCTTGCTGCTGGTAAACCACCACCGGACGCGGCGGCGGCTGGTAATACACCACCGGCGGCGGGGGCGGCGCTTGCTGCACGATCACTACCGGCGGGTCATAGGCCGGTCCCGGGTCAACATACGTGGTCACCACGCCGGCGGCCGCCGGCGAAACGACCGTCAATACCAGGGCCCCCAGGGCAAATACCAAAAACAGGCGTCTCATGGCTAGAACTCCCTTCGCCACATGGACGGCCCAGCCAGGGGAAAAATTACCGCGGACAACATTTTTACCGCAAAAAAACCCCGGCCATCAGCGGCCGGGGCGGAAATCGCGGCTTGTCAAAGCCTAGGCGGCCGGGCTACTTGCCCCAGTCCAGGAGCTTCATCAACGGCTGGCCGTTCATGTTGGTCTGCACCACGCCGAAAACCGGGATGTCTGGCGATATGTAGGTGACTATGGTCTTGCCCTGGGCCTTGACCTCGGTGGTGATGCAATCCAGTGAGTGACCCTTAACCTGCACCGTGGCTTTGCCCATCTTGAACTTGGGCGAACCCTGGGGAGGGGCGCCCGGACCCTTCTGGTCGAACCGGATTTTGTTGGATACCGTGCTGACCACCTTGCCGTTCATAATAATATCGATCTTCACCGTCACCGCGTCCTTGTGCACCGCCGTCACGGTCTGTTTCTGCTGCATGGGGCCCATCATCTGGTACAAGACCCACTCGCCTACCTTGGCGTCCTTGATCGGGTTGGGCGGCAGGTCTCCCGCCAAACCGGTGAAAGGCAGAACCAGCATCGCCGCCAGTACGCACAAAAATACCCAGCGCTTCATGTTTTCTCCTTGCGCAAAATAGTCATTAAAATCACAGCCTCCCCCCGAGTGCCTCGGCTCCCGTATAGGCCCGGTGGCGAATCGCTAAAGGCTCGTCCACCGTCCTGCTTCGCTCAAACGTTCTTTAAGGTCGTGTCGGTTTGGCTTTATAAAAAATCGTCTTTGCGAGGAGCCGGCAGGCGACGCGGCAATCTGCCGAGTGCCTCGGCTCCCGTAGTGGGTCCAAGTCCGATACGTTACAGGCTCGTTCCTCGCCCTCCTCCGCTCGTGACCGACTTTAAGGTCGGGGCGGCGTGCCGCCGCTGCCGTAGTGGGCCCAAGTCCCAACGGTCGCAGGCTCGTTCCTCGGCCTTCTCCGCTCAAACGTTCTTTAAGGTCGGGGCGCTTGTGCTTGGCCGGCGGCAATTGAATGAGTGCGTCGGCCCTCGCCTCCACCGCCCCGGCCCATATGACAGCAGCGGCACGCTGCCGGCCGCAAGCTGCGGCTGCCGTAGTGGGTCCGGTGGCGAATCGCTACGGGCTCGTCCACTCACCAGCTTCGCTCAGACGTTCTTTAAGGTCGGGTCGCTTGTCCTTGGCCGGTCGCAATTGAATGAGTGCGTCGGCCCTCGCCTCCACCGCCCCGGCCCATATGACAGCAGCGGCACGCTGCCGGCACGCTGCCGGCATGCTGGTTAAGACAGGTCCAGATTCAATTTTATTACGTCGCGACTATACTTTACCAGCCGAAACCGTCTTAGATGCCCCACCGGCCGCAAGCTGCGGCTCCCGTAGCCGAGTGCCCCGGCTCCCGTATAGGTCCGGTGGCGAATCGTTCCAGGCTCGTCCACCGCCTTGCTCCGCTCGGGGCCGACTTTAAGGTCGGGTCGCTTGTGCTTGGCCGGCGGCAATTGAATGAGTACGTTGGCCCGAAAGATAACGCCCCGGCCCATATGGGTGCAGCAGCCTGCTGCCCGCTTAGAAGGCGTTGTCGGTCTTCCAGACCTCCCACACCTTGCCCACCAAATCGGGACCCGGCGAAAGGGTGGGACGGCCCGGCTGCCAGCCCGAGGGGGTGGCTTCGCCGGTGGCGGCCACGTGCTGGAAGGCCTGCACCTGGCGCAACAGCTCCATCACGTTGCGGCCCACCGGCGGGGTGAGCACCTCCATGGCCTGCACGATGCCCTCGGGGTCGATGATAAAGCGACCGCGAACGTCAACCCCGGCCTCGGCGTCATACACACCATAGGCCCGGCCAATGCGCCCGCCGGAGTCCGAAAGCAGGGGAAAGGGCACCCCGCCGTCGACCATCTTGGAAAGCTCCTGCTCCTGCCAAACCTTGTGGGTGAAGTGGCTGTCGGTGCTCATGGCCAGCACGGCCACGCCAAGCTTTTGCAACTCGGGATACTTGACGGCGACCGCCGTCAACTCGGTGGGTCAAACAAAGGTGAAATCGCCGGGATAAAAACAAAGCACCACCCACTGACCCCGGTACTCCGACAAGGTGATGTTTTTAAAACCGCCGTCCACAAAGGCCGACGCCTCGAAATCCGGTGCGGGTTTGCCTACCTGCACGCCCATGTTCTCCTCCTCGCCGCGTGATGGCTCAACCTGGGACTCCGCCTGCTCCCTCTCCGGAACAATGGGCCCCTTGGCCGGCGATACGCAGCCGTCTTTGGCCTCGGGCATTGCTTGCCTCCTTGCGGTTGGCCTGGTTTTAGATATGCCAATAGAAATCCCAAACGCTATTGATACTCCCCATACTACGGAAAGCCGGGGTAAGAATGCAATCAAAAAATAGGAATGGTTATCAATTAAATCGATCAGCATAACCCCAAGTCTCTGCCCAGGCAGGGGGCGATCCGGGCGCATTAATTATTGTGCTGTAGATACGGCGGCTTATGCCTGTGAGGGCTCTTTTTGCAAGACCGCCCCTCGGCTCACGCTCGCCGGCCATTCGGCCTCAAAGCGCAGGCCGCACCGGGCGGCGCAGGGGGTTGTCAAAGGTATAGGCCAACCACCAGGGACACAGATGGCTTGCGGACACGGTTCTATTCTTCCAGGGGCTCGACCGTGCGCCAGGTGCGGTAGTTGAGCCAAGCGCCGGCCAGGAGCGCTATGGCCGCCAGGGTGACGGAGGCCAACTCGTAGTCCCAAGAGTTGAGCATGCGTACCAAGGCGGCGATACGGGTCAGGGCCAGCAACCCGAAGACGGCGGCCACCACTATCATGGGTGGCTTGTTGCCCATGAAGATAAGCGCCGCCAGCAGGAACAAGATGGCCGGGATGAGGGCCAGGGCCAAGGTAAAGTACTTATCGCCCAGGGGGTACTGGGCCGCGCCGAAGCGCACGCTGAAGATCAGCGGTGGGATCACCACCAAGGCCAGGGCCACGATGTAGAGCCATATCTTGCGCCAGAGCACACCGCCCACGCCCATGAGCAGTATCCAGGCTGTCAGGGCCACGGCCAGGCCGGGCAGCAGGACCACGGCCAGGTTTATCCCCGACCCGGCGCCCCCCACGGCCTGCACGGCGGCCCACAGGAAATAGGCCGCCACCAGCACCGCGATAATGCCGGCCGGTATGCGCGCCGCCGGCGAGGTGACCCGTTCCGAGGCCAGCACGGCCAGGAGCACGCCGTAAGCGGCTATAGGACCAAAGCTCAGCAAGAACGGCCGGAAATGGGGGTTGACCAGGTAGTCGATGATCGGCAGGTTGTGCTGGTAGAAATACACCAGCCACACGGCCACGGCCAGCACCACGGTACTGGCGGCTGAAATGTAGTATCCGGTTCGATCTTGCATGCTGCCACTCCCGTCCCTAATGTAACCTTATTGCCCTGGGCCTGGCTACTGCTTTTCATGGCCCGCGCGGCGGGCCCCTGGCTGGTAAAAAGAGAGGTTGTGATATAATCGCCGCGGTTTGGAGCCGGTGAACCCAGAGCAGGAGGCGGCATGCGCCTGGCGAGAACAACCTGGATGGTCTTTTTGATTTTGGCCCTGGCCGCAGCCTGGCCACGGGCAGCGGCGGCCAAGCCTCCGCCCAAGATCATCATCGAGGTGGGGGCGGGCCACGCCTTTAGCATCCGGCTGCCGGCCCGCCAGGACCGGGGCTACTGGAGCCTGGCCCGGCCGCTCAACGACCAGCTCTTGGAGATCACCGGCGCGCGCTACCAACGCGCCGCCAACCCCAAACAGCCCGGGGTGGAGATTTGGTCTTTTCGCTCCCTGGCCCCGGGCCTGGCCGAGATACATTTCATCTACCGGCCGGCCTTTGGCCACGGCCAGGAAGGCCTCCGGCGCACCCGGGTGTACCAGGTCATGATGTGGGATCGGGTGCCGGACCGCCAGCCAGCGCCGGGATATGGCCCCTCCGATGAACCCGACCAAGACCCCAACTAGGCGGCGTGCCGCCGCAGCCGTATGGGCCGGCAGCGTGCCGCTGCTGCCGTATGGGCCGGGGCGTTATCCTTCGGGCCGATGTACTCATTCAATTGCCACCGGCTAAGTACAAGCGACCCGACCTTAAAGTCGGTCGCGAGCGGAGAAGGCCGGGGGACGAGTCCAAAAATAGACGTCATCGCGAGCGGCAGCGAAGCGACCTTCCATTTCCCTCTTTTGGGGAAAAGGAAGATTGCTTCGTCACCTACCGGCTTCTCGCAAAGACGTCTATTTTATAAAGCAAAATCGACACGACCTTACAGAGCGCGGGAGCGGAGAAGGCCGGGGGACGAGCCTGTAACGCCCCGGACTTGGACCCACTACGGGGGCGGCAGCCTGCCGCCACGACCCAAAGTCGGCCGCGAGCGGAGAAGGCCGGGGGACGAGCCTGTAACATCTCGCCACCGGACCTATACGGGAGCCCAGGCACTGGGCTTAGAATTTGATGTGGGAGAGTCCGCGGTCGTCGAGCACTTGGTTGTAGATCGGGGTGATGAGTTTAAGCAGGGGGGCCAGCTTAAGCAGGGTCACCTGGTTTCCCTTGGCGCGCATTTTACCGGTGGCCACGGCCATGACGGGGTTGATCTGGTCGGACCAGGCCTTGTGGGCGGTATCCACGCTGAGGCTCAGGGTGATATCGGGGCGTTCCCCCTGGGGGTTGCCGACGGCGATGATCCGTTTACCGTCGCGGGTATCGAGGTGAAAAGCGATGGAGGGGTCGCTCTTGGTGAGATCGAAGTAGACCAATTCGTCCATGGTTTCGATGGACTTGAGGACTTCTTCATCCTTGGCGGCGCGGGCAAAGGTTTCCACGAAAACATCCAGCGCCACGGCGGGGTCGTCAAAATATTTAGACTCCATGAACTCTCTCCCCTTGATCCCAGGCATCCACCCAAAGGATAGAATCATTCTATCAGACCCCGGCGCCTGAGTTCAGCCCTGGCGGCGCTCCGGCTCAGACTGGCGGGACCGGCGTTGGCGGCCAGCCACTGCCAAAGCTTTATAGCGGCCTGGGGCTGTTTGCGCAATAGGTAGTAGTGGGCCAGGAAGAAACGGCCGCTGGCCTGGTGATCGCCGGTTAACCGGCGCATAAACTCGGCGGGGGTGATCTGGTTTAAGAACAGGCGGTAGAGCGGGGTGGGCCACTGGCCGGGTTTTAAGCGGCCGGCGGCTTTTTTCAGCCGGTCGCGGCGGGTGGTGCCCTGGTAGGCGCGGGCCAGGTAGAGCAGCAGGGGCAACTCCGGCGAGGGCATCTCCAGGCCCAGGGCGGTGGTAAAGGCCTTTTCGGCCTTGGTGAAGCGGCCCAGGGAGAGGTAGAAGTTGCCCAGCTTGTCTTGTTCCCAGGCCGTGGTGGGTTTGAGGGCGGCGGCTTTTTTCAGCAGTTCTTCAGCACGCTGGTATTGTCCCTGGTCCCAGCGGACCACCCCCAGGGCCGAGAGGGGCAGGGGGTTTTGGGGCTCCAGTTGGGCGGCGGCCTGGTATTGCCGGCAGGCCGGCTCCACCTGGCCGGCGTTGTACAGGGCCGAGCCGTAGCCCAGGCGGAAGTAGGTGTTGTTGGGGTTTAGCCGCACCGCCTTGGCCAGGTCTTCGAGCATGGCCTGGGTGTCGCCGATGATGCCGAAGACCAGGCCGCGTTTGAACAGGGCGCCGGAGAGTTTTATTTTGTCCAGGGCGCCGCTACGGATGGCCCGGTTGTATAGCTGCATGGCGCTGGTGTAGTCGCCCTGGTTTTTTTTCTGGTCGGCGGCGCGGATATCTTCCCGGGGGCCGGCGACGGCCATGGTGGCGGCCAGCAGCCACAGGACCACGGCCCCGGCTGCTATACGTGGAAGGAACTGGCCGGGGCTCATGCGGTCTCCTTGGCCGGCAGTTGGCTCATGATGTATTCGCTCAAGGCGGTGATGGTGAGGCTGGGATTTACGCCGAGGTTCACCGGCACCACCGAGCCGTCGGCCACGTAGAGGCCGGGGTAGCCGTGCACCTGTCCCTGGAGGTCCACCACCGAGCGCTCGGGGTCTTGGCCCATGACGCAGCCGCCGAGGATATGGGCGGTGGAGCTGACGTCAAAGAGCACTTCCGACCAGGCGCTCAGGGGCACGCCGTCGAGCTTTTGGGCCATGCGGCGGGCCACCTGGTTGGCCACCGGGATGTAGGAGGGCGCCTTTTTTTCGCCCGGCGGCAGGGAGCTGTTCAGGGAGCGTCCGCCCAGGCGCCACCAGCGGCGACGCCGCTCCAGGTTCAGGTAGTTGTCCAGGGTCTGCATCACCAGCAGGATGTTGGTGCGCGCCGCCCAGCCGCCGACCCACAGGGAACGCAGGAAAGTCAGGGGATGCCGCAAGGCGGTGCCCACGAAGTACATCCAGCGGGGCAAGCGGCCGCCGTCGGTGAGCAGGGTGAGCAAGGTGCCCATGAGGTCGGAGCCCCGGTTGTAGTGCACCAGTTCGATATGGGTGTTCTCGTCGGGGTAGATGCCGCTGGTGATGGCGATCTGCTCGGAGAAATCGGCCGATTTATCGCGGGCGGTGACTGCCAGCAGGGCCTCGGAGTTGGTGCGTACCAACTGGCCCAGGGCCGGCGAGAGTTTCGGCAGGTCGCCGGCGTCGCGGCAGGCCATGAGCAGCTTTACCGTGCCCATCACCCCGCCGCTGAAGACCACCCGGTCGGCACGGTAGGTTTTGCGGCGCGGCAACAGGCCGGTGGGACGCCGGGTGCGTAGCTGGTAGCCGCCGCCTTCGGCCTGGTCGCGGGGCCGCACCGCGTAGACCTCGGTCTCGGGTATGATGACCGCGCCGAGTCCTGCGGCCAGGTGGAGATAGTTCTTGTCCAGGGTGTTTTTGCCACCCACCGGACAGCCGATCATGCAGGCCCCGCAAAAGGTGCAGCCGGTGCGGCGGGGGCCCTGGCCGTCAAAGTAGGGGTCGGGCACGGTTTTACCCGGCTCGCCGAAAAAGACGCCCACGTCGTTGACGTGGAAGGTGTCTTGGCCGGTGAGCTCAAGGCCGATCTCGCGCAGCACCTCGTCGCCCTTGCCCAGGCGCTTAGCCGGCGTGGCCCCCAGCATGCGGCGGGCGGTCTGGTAGTGGGGGGCCAGGCGGGCCTTGGCGTCGCCGGGTCCCCACTCGGGGCGCTCGAACACCTCGTCGGGGGGCACCAGGAGGTTGTTGGCGTAGACCAGGCTGCCGCCGCCCACCCCGGCGCCGTGCAGGATAAAGACATGCCTGAGCAGGGTGAGGCACTGGATGCCGTAGAGCCCCGCCTTGGGCATCCACAGGAACTTGCGCAGGTTCCAGTTGGTCTTGGGGAAATCCTCGGTGCGGTAGCGCCGGCCCTTTTCCAGCACCGCCACGCGGTAGCCTTTTTGGGCCAGGCGCAGGGCCGAGACCGCCCCCCCGAAGCCGGAGCCGATGACGATGCAGTCGTAGTGGTTGTCCGCCGGGTGGTGCATGGTTCATTTTCCCACGAGGTAGGCTAGGGTAAAACCCATTGGCGGCCCGGGTCAAGCCTTTATCACCGGTGCGGTGGGAGGGGCCCGTCCCGGTGGGGAGCGCGGGACCGTCCCCTGGCGGGGCGGCCTGTTGGGGGTGGGGCGCTTTGCGAGCGGCGCCCCTGGCTTCCCCGGCCGTGGGGGCCAAGGTCAAGTTGGCGGGTGGGAGTTATCCCTTGGCGTCGCGCTTACGGCCCCGGCGCAGCTTGCGGGCCGAGTCGGCCAGGGAGCAGAGCACCGGCACCACCACCAAGGTGAGCACCGTGGCCACCGCCAGCCCGAAGATCACCGCCACCGCCATGGGCCCCCACCACTGGGAGGACTCGCCGCCGATCTCCAGGGTGAAGTCGCGGAAGTTGAAGCTCACCCCGGTGGCCATGGGCAGCAGGCCCAGGATGGTGGTGAGGGCGGTGAGGATCACCGGCCGGAAGCGCACCAGCCCGGCGGTCATCAGGGCCTGGCGCACGGCCATGCCGCGCGCTTTGAGCTGGTTGAAGTAGTCGATGAGCACGATGGCGTTGTTCACCACCACCCCGGCCAGGCTGATCACCCCCACCCCGGTCATGATGACGCCGAAGGCGGTGCCGGTGACCAGCAGGCCCAAGAACACCCCGATGAGGCTAAGCAGCACCGAGGTGAGAATGATGAAGGGGGTCACCGCGCTGTTGAACTGGGTGACCAGCACCAGGAAGATGATGAACAGGGTGGCCACGAAGGCCTTGCCCAAAAAGTCGCTGGCCTTGGCCTGTTCCTCTTGTTCGCCGGTGAAGCGATAGCTGTAGCCGCGGGGCCAGGAGATGTCCTTTAGCCGCCGTCCGATCTCGGCGATGATCTCGTTGGCCAGGCGACCGGAGACATCGGCGCTGATGGTGACCACCCGTTTCTGGTCCAGGCGGGTGATGGTCCCCAGCCCGCTGCCCAGGCTGATGGTGGCCAGCGAGGTGATGGGTACCGGCTGGCCCCGGGGCCCGGCCACGGTGATGCGTTTGAGCCCCTCCAGGGAGCCGCGGTCCTTGCGCGGCAGCCGGGCGATGATGTCGTATTCGTCTTTGCCCTGGCGGTAGACCCCCACTTTGTAGCCGGCCACCGCGGTCTTGACCGTCAGGGCCACCGTTTCGGTGTCGAGCCCCAGCAGGGCGGCCTTTTCCTTGTCCACCATTACCCGAATCTCGGGTTTGCCGCGCACAAAAGAGTCCTTGAGGTCCACCAGGCCGGGGATGTCCTTAATGTGCTTGCGCACCGCGGCGGCCAACTGGCCCAACCGGATGATGTCGGGCCCGGTGATCTCCAGGTTCACTGGTAGTCCGGTGGGCGGGCCTTTTTGTTCGCGCTCCACCCGCACCTCGGCGCCCTTGATGGCCGCCAGCAGGCGCCGGCGGATTTCGGCCACCACCTCGGGTGAGGGGCGGCGGCGCTCGTGCAGGTCCACAAAGTCCAGGGTCACCCGGCTCAGGTGGGTGCCCACCCCGCCGGACTCGAAGGGGTTGCCCCCGGCCGAGCCCACGTTGGCGATGACGTAGCGGATGTCGGGGTACTGCTTGACGATGGCCTCCACCTGCTTCACCAGGCGGTCGCTGGCGTCGAGGTTGGTGCCCACCGGCGCCTTGATGTACACGAAGGCGCGTCGCGGGTGGGTCTGGGGGAAGAACTCGGTGCCCTTGCCAAAGAGCCCGAAGCCCACCATGGAGGCCACCAGCATGGCAAAGGCCCCGATGACCACTATGGCGCGGTGGTCCAGGGACCAGTTCAGGATGCGGCCGTAGAATTGTTTGAGCCACTCCACCTGGGCGGCCATGAAGGATTCTTTTTGGGCCACGTTTTGGTAGCGGGCCGAGAGCACCGGGTTGATGACCAGGGCCACGAAGAGCGAGGCCGACAGGGCCATGATCAGGGTGAGCGGCAGGTAGCCCATGAACTCGCCCATGATGCCGGGCCAGAAGAGCATGGGGGCGAAGGCCCCCAGGGTGGTGATGGTGGAGGTGATCACCGGCCAGGCCACCTCGTCGGTGCCGGTGCGGGCCGCCTCCTGGCGGGAGGCCCCCTCCTGCATGTGGCGGTAGATGTTTTCCACGATGACGATGCCGTTGTCCACCAGCATGCCCAGGGCCAGGATGAGCGAGAAGAGCACCACCATGTTGAGGGTGATGTCAAAGGCCTGCAGCAGGGCGAAGGTGATGAACATGGAGTAGGGGATGGCCAGGGCCACGAAGACGGCCGAGCGCCCGCCGATGAACAACAGGATCACCACCAGCACCAACAGCAGGCCCGAGAGGATGTTGTTTTCCAGGTCGGCCACCATGGTCCGCACATCCTTGGACAGGTCGGCGGTGAGGTCTATTTTGAGTTGGGGGGGCAGCTCGCGCCGCAGCTCCTTGACCAGCTCGCGGATGGCGTCGTTGATCACCAGGATGTTTTCGCCGCTGCGCTTGGTGACCACGATGGTCACCGACTGGCGGCCGTTGATGCGACTGCGGCTGATGGGGTCCTTGTAGGCGTCGCGGATATTGGCCACGTCGCGCAGGTAGACCGGCTTGCCGTCGCGCACAAAGGCCACGATGGAGAATATCTCGGCCGGGTGTTTATAGTCCTGGGGCACCCGCACCAGGTACTTGTACGGGCCCAGGTCCATGGACCCGCTGGGCAGATTGACGTTGCCGCCGCGCACCGCCCGGATGAGGGTGGAGAAGGGCACTTGGTAGGCCTTCACCCGGTCCAGGTCGAACTCCACGTGAATCTCGCGCTCCAGGCCGCCGACGATGGCGGCGTCGAGCACCCCGGGTATGGCCTCGATGCGGTCCTCGAAGGTTTCGGCGAAGGTCTTGAGCCGCCGCAGGCTAAAGGGTCCCGAGAGCACCACCTGCAGGATGGGCCAGTCGCTGAAGTTGGCCTCGGTGATCACCGGGTCGTCGGGCAGCTCGGCCGGCAGGTCTTCCCTGGCCTGGTCCACCTTGTCGCGCACCTTTTGCACCGCGTCGTCGATGTCGACCTTGGGCAGGAACTTGATGGCGATGGTGGAGACGCCCTCGGCCGAGGTGGAGCGCACCTCCTCCACGTCGGCCAATCCCTTGAGCTTGCGCTCCAGGGGTATGGTGACGAGGGTCTCCATGTCGGCCGGGCTGACCCCCTCGTAGGTGGTGGTTACAAAGACGTAGGGGATGGTGATGTCCGGGGTCGCCTCCCGGGGCAGCACCGAGTAGGAGTACATGCCCACCACCACGATGAGCACCAGCAGCACCAGCACGGTGACCTGCCGGCTAAGAGCCGCGCGGTTGACGATCATTGCACCGAGACCCTCATGCCTTCTTCGACTTCATGCTGGCCCACCACGATGAGCTGGTCGCCGGGCTTGAGTCCCCGGGTGATCTGCACCCGGTCCTGCTGGATCACCCCGATCTTGATGGCCCGGGCGTGCACCACGCCGTCGACCACCACGAAGACCAGGCGGTCGCCGCCCTTGTCCACGATGGCGTGCAGGGGAACCGACAGGGCGTCGGGGATGAGCCGGCGCTGGAAATAGACCCGCGCGATCATGCCCGGCCGGATGGCCAGGTCGGAGTTGGCGATAACCACCCGGACCGCGAAGGTCTTGGTGGCCGGGTCGGCCTTGTAGGAAACCAGGTCCACCGCGCCTATGATCTTGCGGCCGGGGTAGGCGTCGATGGTGACCAGGGCGCGGTCGCCGACCTTGATGTAGCGCACGTCCATCTCCGGCACGCTCACCACCACCCGGATGGGATCGGGATTGACCAGCTCGGCCACCGGCTGGCCGCGGTCCACGAACTCGCCCACCTCCACGTGGACGCGGTTGACCACCGCGTCGATGGGGGCGCGCACAAAGGACTGTTGGTAGCGGACGCGGGCCTCGGCCAGGTTGCCCTGGGCCACCAGGCGTTCGGTGATGGCGCGGTCCAGGTCTTCCTGGGGGATGACCTTTTTGCGGCGCAGGGCCTGGCGCCGCTTGGCCGCCTCGTCGGCCAGCTTGAAGGCGGCCCGGGCCCGGTCCAGCATGGCCTTGAGGACGGCCACGTCGATCTTGGCGATCATCCGGCCCTTTTTCACCCGCCGGCCTTCGCAGCCGCAGACCCACTCCACCCGGCCGCCCCAGTCGGCGGCCAAGAGCACGTCCCGAAAGGCCTCGGTGGACCCGGGCAGGACCAACACGTCGCGCATGGGGGCCGGCCGCACGGTTTCGATCGATACCTTCACCCGGGGAACCTGGTCCCGGTTGGAGTCGGTCTTGTCCCCGCTGTTGCCGCAGCCGGCCGCTAACAGGCCGGCGGCCGTTAACAGCAAAACCAGCAGCACCCCTCTGCCGACGTGGATTCTCATGATTTTCCTCGGTGAGATAGCCGCCAAATACGCGGGCCGATCTTCAATGGCGCAGGTTCGCCACCGTGCCCGTCGCCACCGGGCAGCCCGGGCCAACCGCCATGTAAGGTACCGGTTGCCCGGTAATTATTCAATCATATTATAGGTTATAGGATTGGCGCGAGACCGGCTTGTGTTGCTAATATTATAGTGGGTAAACTATGATTAAAATATATATGCTGGTCGAGGCTCCCGGGGCGGCCGGTTCCACCCGCGGTACAAGCAGCGCCAACTCATATTGATTACGGAGCGTTATGTTTGAGGCCAAGAGCGAGATCGCGTGCCTTAAGCAGGAAAACCAGTCGCTGCAGAGGAGAATCGCCGCCCTGGAGGAGGAAAACGCTCGCTACCAGCGCTCCTCCCGGGAATACCGCGCCATCTTGGAAAACAGCGGTACTGCCATCGTGGTGGTGGATGCCAACCATATAATAATCAGGGCCAACCCCGAGTTCACCAAGCTCACCGGCTACTCCCGCCAAGAGATCGAGGGCAGGATGCCCTGGACCAACTTCGTAGTGCCCCGAGACCTGGCACGCATGACCGAGTACGCCCGCCGGCGGCGCCAGGACGGTGGCGAGGCCCCCCGCAATTACGAATTCGACCTCGTAGACCGCTTCGGCCGCTTACGCAATATATTCATGACCACAGCCATGATCGACGGCACCGACCTGAACATCGCCTCGCTGATGGATATCACCGACCTGAAACAGGCCGAGGCCGCCCGCCGGGAGAGCGAACAGGGCTTTGCCACCGCCTTTCACCATCTGCCCCATCCCGCGGCCATAACCGAGGTGGACACCGGACGGCTGCTGGAGGTCAACCAGGCCATGGAAGACCTTTGCGAGTACCGCGCCGAGGAGCTCATCGGCAAGACCACGGTGGAGACCGGCCTGTGGTCCGATCCCACCCAGCGCGATCACGCCATACAAAAGCTGCGGCAAGACGGGCGGCTCGACGGCTACCAACAGTCGATTCAAACCCGTAGGGGCAAGATCAAGCTGGTGCGCATCTGGCTGGTGACGCTGCCCACCCGGGGCCGGCAGCGGATGCTGTCGATCTATGTGGATATCACTGGCGAGTTGGCCCGGGAAAAGTTCCAGGCGGCGGTCTTGGAAACGGCCACCAGCATGGGCCTGGGCATCTGCGTGGAGAGCCATTCCTTCACCCCCCAAGCACGGCTGGACTATGTCAACCAGGCCATGGCCGAGATGGTGGGGTTAAACCCGGCCGAGATGGTGGGCCGCATGCGCATGATGGACCTGGTGCACCAGGACAGCATGGGGTTGGTGCGCCAATATGTCGAGTCCGCCCGCCAGCGCCGGGTGAACAACGATCGTTTCGACATCAGCCTCAAGGCTCCCCACGGGGGCAAGATCATCGCCGAGGTGGCCCTTTCCCAGACCGAGGTGGACGGCCAGCCGGCCCTGGTGGCCTTTTGCCGCGACGTGACCCTGGCGCGCAAAATGGAACAGCAGATGCAAAGCACCCAGCGCATGGAGGCCTTGGGCAGCCTGGCCGGCGGCATAGCCCACGACTTCAACAACCTGCTCATGGCGGTGGTGGGCTACTCCGAGCTGGCCCTCATGGCGGCCAAGGGGCAGGAGCGCCTGGAGGAGTACCTGGGCCAGGTGATCGAGGCCTGCGGCCGCGGCCGCGAGCTGGTGCGGCAGATCATCACTTTTAGCCGGGGCGACCAGTCTCCCTTGCGCCCGGTGGCGGTGGGCCGCCTGGTGCAAGACACTCTCAAGCTGGTGACCGCCTCGCTACCGTCCCACATCCGGCTCATCGCCGATATCCAGGTGGAAAACGACGCGGTGATGGCCAGCCCGTCATATATCAACCAGGTGCTCATGAACCTGTGCACCAACGCGGCCCAGGCCATCGGCGAGGCCTCGGGGGAGATACGGGTGAGCCTGCGGGAAAGCCAGGTGCCCGCCGGCCCCGCCGGCCGGCCCGACCTGCGGGCCGGCCCCTATCTCAAGCTGACCGTGGCCGACAACGGCCCGGGTATCGAGAGCGAGGTGTTGGACCTGATCTTCGACCCCTTCTTTACCACCAAGCGCTCCGGTGGAGGCACCGGCATGGGTCTGGCGGTGGTGCATGGCATCGTGCAGAGTCTAGACGGCTTCATCGAGGTGCGCAGCACGCCGGGGCAAGGCGCCGCCTTTGACATCTGGCTGCCCCTGGTGGACTCCGATCCCGAGGCGTCGTCGCCCCCGCCCCCGGCCAGCCAAGAGATGCCCACCGGCAGCGAGCGCATCCTCCTGGTGGAAGACGAGGCGGCCCTGGCCACGGCCATGGCCGGGGTGCTGGAGGAGCTGGGCTACCAGGTGGACCTGGCCTCCGACGGTCGGGTGGGCCTGGCCAAGTTCCGGGCCGCTCCCCAGGACTACGACCTGGTGATCAGCGATCAGAGCATGCCCAACATGGTGGGCACCGAGATGGCCCAACTGATGCTGGAGCTGCGCCCCGACTTGCCGGTGATCATCGCCACTGGTTACGGCGGCGGGCTCACCCCCGAGGAGGTAAACGACATGGGGCTGGCCGCTTTTTTGCCCAAACCCTATCGCATCAGGCAACTGGCCCGGCTCATCCGCCAGGTGCTCGACGGCGCCGCGCCGTCCTGAGCCCCGGGCTTATAGGCCGCCGGGCCCTCCACGGCCCGGCCCATGCGAAACGGGGTCACCGGCTTCAAGTTATGCGTCTTTATCATGGCCGGGGCGGCTTGGCTCCCGCCGGGGCGGCCAGCCGCCGGGCCACGGCCCGGACGATATCGCCGGTCACCCGGGCCGACACCTGGGCCAGGGCCCGGCTCATGGCCGTGGCCAGGCTGTGGGCGTCCTTCTTGGCCATGGGCGCGGAGCCCCGGTAGCGGCGCTGGAACATCACCCGCCGGGGCACCGACGCCTGGCTGGTGTCGAGCAGGGTAAGGCTCAGCTCCAGCAGGGCCCGGGCCTTGTCACCCTGGTCCAGCTCCTGGAAGCGGCGCACCGAACCCTGCAGCTTAAAGCGACCGTCAACCCCATCGCGGTAGGAGAAGACCGCGGTGAAGCACCCCGAGGCCGCCAGGTCGCGGGCCAGGAAGTCGCCCACCATGTCGCCGGGGGTCACCAGCCAGCGGTTGTAGTTGTAGGAGGCCAGCTCCACCTGGTCGTTGCCGTAGTACATGTCGGTGGCATTGAATCCCGGGGCGGTGGCCAAGCGGGCCACGGTGAGCACCGTGTCCAGCTTGGCCGCCGGACGGGGCTGGGGCGCCTGGTACTGCAGACTGTAATACAGGCTCTGCACCGCCGGGGACGAGCCGCCGCAGCCAGCGGCCCCCAGGGCCCAGAGGCCGCCCAGCAGGCACAGCACCGGGAAGCAAGCGAGACGAAGGGATGTGGTCGGGCGCATGGTTATTACCTCCCGCGGGCGGCCGGCGGCCGGCTGAAGAGTAACTGCGAGGGATTGGCTTCCAGGCGTTGCACCAGCCGCTCCAGGGTCTCGGCGGTGCGCCGCAGCAGTTCGCTGGTGGCCGCCAGGTTGTCCACCACGGTTTGGGTCTTGCCGCGCACTCCCTTAATGAGCTTTTCGGCGTCGGCGGTGATCTGGCCCAGCTTGAGCCGGGACAACTGGCGGCGCAGGACGGCCAAGGCCCCCCGGGCCTCCTTGATGGCCCCGGCCACCTCGCCGGAGGCCAGCAGCCGGGTCACCTGGTCGGTCACCTTGTTCAAGCCGGCGGCGGCCGAGGCCAGGTTGTCCATGGCCGCGTTCATGCGTTTGCCGGCAAAGAACTGCTGCACCCCGGCCAGGGCGGTGCGGAAGTCGTCGGCGATGGCCGGGAAGTCCACCTTGCGCATCCGGTTCACCATTTCGTTGATCACGCTCATGATGTGGGTGATCTCCGAGGGGCGCGAGGGGATGATGGGGTACTCCGAGGGGAAGGTGATCTTGGGCGAGCCCTTGAGCTGCCCCTCGGTGACGCGGTCCAGGCCGATGAAGACCAGGCCGGTGATGCCCACCGTCTTGAGCTGGGCGGCCACCTCGTGGGCCAGGTCGCCCTGGAAGTTGATCTGCATCACCACCTCGATGAGCTTGTAGTCCGGGGCCACCCCGATACTTTCCACCCGGCCGATGGTCACCCCCCGGTACTTCACCAGGGAGTCCACGCTGAGCCCCTGCACCGACTCGTTAAAGTAGGTGACGTAGCGCTTGGCCTGGCGGAAATAGGTGCTGGCTCCCAGCCAGACGATGAGGCCGGCGATTAAAAAAACCCCCATGGTGACGAAAAGGCCGACCTTGAACTTAGTGGATCTTGCAGCCATGGGCGTCTCCGTGTCTCAGGGGCGCGGCTGGCGCCGAAAAAAGCGCCGCACGCGCTCATCGGGTGGATCGTCGCGCAGATCGCGCGGGTCGCCCTCGGCGATGATGCCCCGGGCCCCGCCGTCGAGCATGACCACCCGGTTGGTGATGGTAAAGATCGATGACAGCTCGTGGGTGACCACGATTATGGTGGTGCCCATGCCCTGGTTGATGCGCAGGATCAACTGGTCCAGCTCGGCCGCGGTGACCGGGTCCAGGCCGCCGGAGGGCTCGTCGAAAAAGAGCACCGGCGGGTCCAGGGCCATGGCCCGGGCCAGGCCGGCCCGTTTTTTCATGCCGCCGGAGAGCTCGTCGGGCCACAGGTTTTCCATGCCGGCCAGGTCCACCAGCCCCAGCTTCATGTGCACCAGCCGCCGGATGGTCTCGTGGTCGCAGGCGGTGTAGTCGCGCAGGGGCAGGGCCACGTTGCCAAAGAGGCTCAGGGAGCTGATCAGGCCGCTGGACTGGAACAGCACCCCCATGCGGGTGTGCAGGGCCTTGAGCTCCTTTTCGCCGGCGGCGTGCACGTCCACCCCCTCGATGAGCACCCGGCCGGACATGGGGCGCAGCAGGCCGATCATGGCCTTGAGCAGGGTCGACTTGCCGCAGCCGCTGCCGCCCACCACCCCCAGCACCTCGCCGGCCGGCACCGTGATATCGACGTTTTCCAGCACCACCCGGTCGTCGTAACCCACCACCAGGTTTTGGATTTCGATTATGGGGCGCTGGCTCATGGGCGGTTCTTTCCGGCTCACCAGATAAAGTAAAGCACCACGGCGAAGATGCTGTCGGTCAAGATTATCAGGAATATGGAGGAGACCACCGCCCGGGTGGTGGCCGCCCCCACCTCCATGGCCCCGCCGCTGACCCGGAAGCCGCGCTGGCAGCCCACCGTGGCGATGAGCAGTCCGAAGACGGCCGACTTCACCAGGCTGGTCACCAGGCCGTAGATGCTGATGCTGTCGATGGTCTGTTCCACGTAGCCGTAGACCGTGAGGTCCAGCACCGACACCCCGATGATCATCCCGCCGATGATGGCGGCCACGTCGGCGAAGATGGTGAGCAGGGGGACCATGAGCACCGCGGCGATGATCTTGGGCAGGGCCAGGAACTGGTAGGGGTTGTAGCCCATGGCCACCAGGGCGTCGACTTCCTCGTTGACCACCATGGTGCCTATCTCGGCCGCGAATCCCGAGCCCGAGCGGCCGGCCACCAGGATGGCGGTGAAGATGGGCCCCAGCTCGCGCACCATGGCGATGCCCACCAGGGAGGCCACGTAGATGGAGGCTCCAAACTGCCGGAGCTGCAGGGAGGACATGAAGGCCATGATCAGGCCCATGAGGAAGCTGATGAGCCCCACGATGGGCAGGCCGTCGACCCCCACCGTTTCCATGTAGTGCAGGATATCGCCCCAGCGTACCCGCCGGGGGTGGCGCAGGCTGTCGACCAGGGCCAGGAAGAGGTCGCCGATAAAGCTGAAGGCGATGTACATATCGTCCCCCAGCCGGAAGATGGCTGCGCCGATCTGCTCCAGGGCCGAAACCTTGGGCTTGGGCGGGTAGTTGTGGGTGATGGCCGAGTGCTCGGCGATCATCTCCTTGACCCGCTTAGCCGATTGGCTCAGCCCCCGGGAGCGCACGGCTATCCCCAACTCGGCGGCTTCTTTTTCCACCAGCCCCAGGCCCAGGGCCCCGGCGCTGTCGAGGTACTCCAGCCCGGCCAGGTCCAGGGTGAGGGTCGCCGGCTTGCGCCGGGCCACCCGGGCGCGCAGGTCCGATAGCAGGGGGTCGGGGCCGTGGATGCCCAGCCGCCCCGACAAGGTGACGATCAGCTCGTCGCCGCGGCTCTGCTCCTGCACGGTGAGTTGGTCGGTCTTTGGCTGGGACCCCATGGGCAAAACGCTACACCCCCTGTGATTCTTTTCAACTTAGCAGCTCGGGCGCGGGCCAGACAAGGGCCCCGTGGCGGTGGGCTAGGCGCGGGACCACTGCCAGCAGCGGAAACCGGCGTAGAGCACCCCGGACTGGGCCGCCAGGGAGATGAAGGCGCCGGGGCTGAGAAAATAGGCCACGGTGACCAGGTTGAGGGCCACCAGGACCACCCCCAGGACGACGCCCACCACCGCGGCCCGGGCGTAGTGTCCCCGGGTCATGGGCAGGTAGACCCCCAGCAAGGTCACCAGGCCCAGGCCCAGGCCGAAGATGGCGGCGATGGGCGGCGCACCGCGCACCACGGCCAGGATGCTCAGCAGCGATACGGTCATGGAAGCGATGAGCCATAACTTGACCCGTTTGTACTGCCCGGGGTCCACGGGCGACGGGACCGGCGGCGGGTGGTGCTCCATGGCAAGTCCCCCTCGTGGTTCAGGCGGGCAGCCGCATCACGTAACGCAGCATTACCCAGAAGTGGCAGAAGGTGCCGCCGAGCACGAAGAGGTGCCATAGGCCGTGGCTGCCCAGCACCCGGGGCCAGGGGTTGGGCCGGCCGGTGGCGTAGACCACCGCGCCCAGGGTGTAGCAGGCCCCGCCGCCGGCCAGCCAGGCCAGCCCGCCGGCCGGCATGGCTTGGGTCAAGGGATAGACCACCACCAGGCACAGCCAGCCCATGGCCAGGTAGATGGTGGTGGAGAGCCAGCGGGGGGCGCCGATCCAAAACAGCTTGAAGACCGAGCCGAGCACGGCCAGGCCCCAGGTGACCCCAAAGAGCGACCAGCCCCAGGCGCCGCCGAGCACCACCAGGCACAGGGGGGTGTAGGTGCCGGCGATGAGCATGAAGATCATGATGTGGTCCAGGGTCTTGAGTCTTCTTTGGCAGCGACGGCTCACCGGCAGTAGGTGGTAGAGCGCGCTGGCGCTGTAGAGCATGATCATGGTGGCCCCGAACAGGGCGAAGGAGACCACGTGCCAGGTGGTGGCCTGCCGGGCGGCCAAGGTCACCAACAGCGCTAACCCGGCCACCGCCAGGAAGGCCCCGGCCAGGTGGGACAGTCCGTTGAAAGGCTCTTTGAGGCGCACATGCATGGCCACGACTCTCTTTTTTCTCGTAGCGTGTTGGGGCTTATTACCTACCATCGCCCCGGCGCGGGGTAAAGACCGGGCCGGCGGCTTGAGCCGGACCCGGCCTTGGTGTACCTTTGGCTTTCATTTTACCAGGGGAGAGGCCAGGTTGTCTGACGGCGACGGCAAAATGGGCGGCGACCGGTCCCAGAGCCTGGGTTCGGCCGTGGGTGCCATCGGCCTGCTCACCGCGGTATTCTTCGTAAACTTCATCGCGCGGGTGATCTTTTCGCCGCTCATGCCGGCCATGCAGGCCGAGTTGGGGCTGACCCACGGCCAGGCCGGCTCGCTGTTTCTCTACATCTCGGTGGGCTACTGCGTCACCCTGCTGGCCTCGGGGCTGGTCACCGCGCGCCTCACCCACCGCTGGACCATAATCGTCTCGGCCGTGGGGGTGGGGTTGGCCCTGCTGGTGACCGGGGTGAGCACCGGCATCTGGAGCCTGCGCCTGGGCCTGCTGCTGGTGGGGGCGGCGGGGGGGCTGTACCTGCCCTCGGCCATCGCCTCGATAACCACCATGCTGGCGGCCGGGGACTGGGGCAAGGGCCTGGGGATACACGAGCTGGCCCCC
>JAMOVV010000150.1 GCA_027067385.1 Desulfarculaceae bacterium | reverse complement strand
GCCGAGCCCCTGGACCACCCGGCCGGCCAGGTGGACCCGGTCTCGCGCGACGACTGGGCCGGAGTGGGTCCAGGCCTGGCCATGGCCGAGGCCCTGGTGCAGCTAGACCCGGGCCGCAAGATCGCCCTGGTGCCCTGCGCCTTAGGCGGCAGCAGCATCGACCAATGGCGCCCGGCCACCGGCCGCGATACCCTCTACGGCTCCTGCCTGGCCCGGGCCAAGGAGGCCGCCCGCCACGGCCGCATACGGGCCTTTGTCTGGTACCAGGGCGAGAGCGACACCGGATCACTGGCCGCAGCCGAGGCCTGGCCAGCCAAGTTCCAGGCCCTGGTCCGGGCCCTGCGTCGTGATCTGGGCCAGCCGCGCCTGCCGGTGGTCTACACCCAGTTGGCCACCGTGGGGCCGGAGTTGGGTGGTCCACCGCCGGGCTGGAACCGGCTCAAGCAACTGCAAGCGACCCTGAAAATACCCTTGGCGGTGATGGTCAAGAGCGATGACCTCAAGGTGTTTGACGGCATCCACCTGGACACCGCCAGCCAGATGAAGCTGGGCCGGCGCTACGCCCTGGCCCTGCACCGCATGCTAAAAGACTCCCGACCCTAGCCCGGCTGGCTAGCCTCGACTGCGGGCTGGTGGCGGATCACCTCGCCCCGGACCATGTAGACCACGGTCTCGGCCACGTTGGTGGCCTCGTCGCCCACCCGCTCCAGGTGCCGGCTGGCTATAATCAGCTCCACCCCGCGCCGGATGACCCGCTGCTCCTGGTTCATCCACAGGATCATCTCCTCCAGCAGCTTGCGGTTGAGGTCGTCGAGCTGATCGTCGCGGGCGATGACCTCCTCGGCCAAGGTGGTGTTCTGGCTGGCCAGGGCGTTGAGTACCGACCGGGTCATCTGGCGGGCTATGTCCACCATGTCCCGCAAGGTCTGGGGAAGCACCAGGGGTTCCTGGCTGCAGAGGTCGATGGTGCGGTGGGCCAGGTTGACGCACTGGTCACCCAGACGCTCCAGGTCACGGGTGATGCGTAGGGCCCCGGCGATAAAGCGCAGGTCCACGGCCACCGGTTGCTGAGTGGCCAGCAGCTTTACACAGCGCGCCTCGATCTCGTTTTCCATCTGGTCGGTGCGCCCGTCGTCTTCAATAACCCTGCGGGCCAGGAGGGGGCGGCGGTTGAGCAGGGCGGCCGAGGCGTCGGCCAGGGCCTGCTCCACCATATCGCCCATTTGCAGGACCTGGTCCTTGAGGGCGTCCATGTCCCGGTGAAAACGCGATAGGTTCATGGTGCGACTCTCTTCCTTAGCCAAAGCGCCCGGTGATGTAGTGCTCGGTCTGTTCCTGGGCCGGCTTGGTGAATAGTTGTTCGGTGGGACCCATCTCGATCAGGCGTCCCATGTAGAAGAAGGCGGTCTCGTCCGATACCCGGGCGGCCTGCTGCATGTTGTGGGTGACGATCACCACGGTGTAGCGCTGCTTGAGCTCCTTGAGCAATTCCTCGATGCGGCTGGTGGCGATGGGGTCCAGGGCGCTGGTGGGCTCGTCCATGAGCAGCACCTCGGGCTCCATGGCCACCGCCCGGGCAATGCACAGCCTCTGCTGCTGGCCGCCGGAGAGCTCCATGGCCGGCTGGTGCAGGATGTCTTTCACCTCATCCCAGATGGCGGCTGAACGCAAGGAGCGCTCCACCAAGCGGTCCAGTCCCGCCCGGTCGCGCATGCCGTGCAGCCGCGGACCGTAGGCCACGTTCTGGTAGATGCTCTTGGGAAAAGGGTTGGGCTTTTGAAACACCATGCCCACCCGCCGCCGCACCTCCACCGGGTCCACCTCGGGGCTGTAGAGGTCCTGGCCCTCGAAGCGTACCCGGCCTTCCACCCGGGTGCCGGCGATGAGCTCGTTCATACGGTTGAGCAGGCGCAGGAAGGTGGACTTGCCGCACCCGCTGGGACCGATGAGGGCGGTCACCTGGTGACGTTTGATCTCCAGGTTGATCTGGTGCAGGGCCTGGAAATCACCATAGTAGAAATCCAGGCCGTTGACTTGGATGATTTTGGGCTCTTTGTTTACCATTTGCGACTCCGACGCATACGAGCGCGCAGAATGATCGCCACCAGGCTCAGGCCCAGTACCAGGCCGATGAGCACCAGCACGGTGGCGTATTGTAGGGGACGGGTCTGCTGGATGTGGGTGCCGGAGGTAGCCAGCACGTAGATGTGATAGGGCAAGGCCATCACCTGGTCAAAGGGCGAGTCGGGCAGACGCAAGGTGTAGAAGGTGGCCGCCGTGAACATGATGGGCGCGGTCTCGCCGGCGGCCCGGCCCAGGGCCAGGATGCTGCCGGTGAGCATGCCCGGCAAGGCGGCGGGCAGCACCACCCGGCCGATAGTCTGCCAGCGGGTGGCCCCCAGGGCCAGGGAGGCCTCGCGAAAGGTGTCAGGCACCTGCTTGAGGGCCTCTTCGCTGGCCCCGATCACCGTGGGCAGGATCAACAGCCCCAGGGTGAGCGACCCGGCCATGATGCTGGTGCCCATGCCCAGGGCCACGCAGAACAGGCCCAGGCCAAAGAGGCCAAAAACCACCGAGGGCACCCCGGCCAGGTTCTGGATGCCCAGACGCACCACGGTGAGCAGCTTGCCCGGACGGGCGTATTCGTTGAGGTATACCGCGGCGGCCACCCCCAAGGGCAAAGCGGTGAGCAGGGCCCCCAGGGTGAGGTACAGGGTCCCCACCAGGGCGGGAAAGATGCCGCCCTGGGTCATGGCCTGACGCGGCGCCTGGGTGAGGAACTCCCAGCTCAGAGCGCCGGCGCCGTGGTAGAGCACGAACAAGAGGATGCCCCCCAGCGAGCCCACCACCAGGGCCATGGACAGGCGCAGGGCGCCGAAGGCCAGGGCCTGGCGGCGGCGGCGGCGTTTGATGAACTTATCTTCTTTCATAGGGCCGAAGTCCCTCTCTGCTGGAAACGGGCCGCCAGCCAGGCTGAAAGCAGGTTGAAGCCCAGGGTTAGCAAGAACAGCACGATGCCGATGGCGAACAAGGCGTGGTAGTGATCGCTGCCAAAGGGCGTCTCGCCCATCTCGGCGGCGATGGTCGCCGGCATGGGGCGCACTGAATCGAAGAGGCTGCCGGGCACCTGGGCCGCGCCGCCGGCCACCATGAGCACCACCATGGTCTCGCCCATGGCCCGGCTCATGCCCAGGATCACCGCGGTGCCGATGCCGCTGAGGGCCCCGGGCAACAGCACCCGCATCAGGGTCTCCCAGCGGGTGGCCCCCAGGGCCAGGGAGGCTTCGCGCTGGTCGCGCGGCACCATGGCCAGGGCGTCCTCGGAGATGCTGGCGATGGTGGGCACGGCCATCAGGGCCAGCATGACCGAGGCGTTGAGCAGGTTGAGGCCGGTGGGGATGTCCAGCACCTCTTGCATGAACGGCGCGATCACCACCATGCCTATGAAGCCCAGCACTACCGAGGGCAATCCGGCCAGCAGCTCCACCACCGGCTTGAACCACTCCCGCATCCGGTGGCTGGCCACTTCGCTGAGATACAGAGCGGTGCCCACTCCCAGCGGCACCGCGATAAGCGACGACAGACCGGTCACCACCACCGAGCCGGCGATGAGCGGCCAGATGCCAAAGGCGGGGTTGTCTTCATCGGTGGGATACCAGTATTGGCCCAGCAGGAAGTCCTTGACGCTGTGGTCTTTGAACAGACCCAGTCCTTCCTTGAACAGAAACAAAATGATAAAGGCCATGGCCACCAGGGAGACCATGCCGGCCACGGCGAACCCGCGACGCACCCACACGTCACGGTCGCGGCTGCGGCCAGCCAGCTCGGCGCTGGGGGTCCGGCCGGCCGCCGGGTCCTCACCCCTAGGTGGGTCGGCTCCCCCGGGTGTCTCCCGCACCACCCCCAGGCGCACCGAGTCCCGGCACTTCGAATTTTCACCCTGATGGGATTTTATAACTAACTGCCTCGACATGGACTTACCAGCCTCCGGGACAAGGTGTTTATCATGGGTACTGAATATGGTGGCGCGGTGTAGCAGGCTGGTGACCGCAATGTGACAAAGATGTTACAAGGAAGGGCCCCGGGCGGAGAGCCGCCCGGGGCTGGTGCAAGGGTAGGATGGAGGGAAAACTGGCATGCCGTCCAGTTTTAGAACTTGAAGACAAAGTCCACGAAAAAGGTCTGGGAGGCGTTACGCGCACCCGGCAGGTTCTCGTTTTCCGGTTGGGTGTTGAAATAGCTCACCTTGAGCTGGGCCCGCTTGGTAAACTTGTAGCCGGCCTGGAGCACGAAGCCCTTGCGGTTGACAAAGCCCGAGTCGCTGTCGGCGATGAAGCCCGGGGTGGCGTTGGCCTGCACGTACTTGTACCAGGCCTTGAAGCTGGCGCCGTGGTACTTCAGGCCAGCGCCAAAGCCGTAGCCGGTATTCTGGCTGTCGTAGATGCCGGTGGCCCCGATGTTCACCAGGTAGTGCCCCCACAGGCTGAGCTGGGCCTTATGGGCAAAGGCGTAGCTGGCCTTGGCGATGAAGTCCACCACCCTGAAGTCGCTGAGCCAGATGGTGGGGTCACCGTCCGCTGTGGCCGGCGGAATCTGGTACTCGGTGTTACCGTGCACGTGGGTGGGAACGTTGCCCACCGAACCGGTGTCGCCCCAGTCGATGTAGCCCACCGCGGCCGTGAACTTAAGCGCGCCCATCTTGCCCTTCAGGCCGAGTTGCCCGCCATAGGCGTAGACGTCGTTGGTGGAGCTGCTGTGCTCGTTTAAGAACATCACCCCGCCCATGATGAAGGGGGTGAAGCCGCCCATCTTGGGGCTGAGGCGGATAAAGCCGCCGGAGGGGTTGACATCACCGTCCCAGATGAGCTTGGAGGTGACAAAGGGATTCTTCACCTTACCAAAGGTCAGCCACAGCATCTTGCCTGGCACCATCTGCGGGGTCCAGGCCACCCAAGCCCGATCAAAGCCGAAGTTGGCGTGTTCCTGGAACCAGCTCTCCATGGTCTGGTTGGTGCTGGTGGGATCGTCGTCAGCCCCGCTCACCACCCGAAAGCCCAGCTCCAGGCCCGGGGTGATCCAGCTCTTGAGGCCGAAACGCAGGCGCACCCGGAAGCGGTCGCGGCTGTCCTTGGTGTGGCTGCCCAGGGCGTCGTAGGAGGTGTGCTCAAAGCGCAGGCGGATGTCGCCATAGGGAGTGATGCGCTCCAGCCAGGAAGGCAGCCGGCCGGGCTTGGCCGAGGCCGCTTTGACTGCTCCCTGGGCAGCTTGGGCGGTGGCCTTGGCCGCGGCCAACTCGGCCTTCATGGCCTGCAGGGCCTGCTCCATCATGATTACCCGCTGTTCCAACTGGGCCGGGGTGGCCGCCGGGGCCGGGGCGGCGGTGGTAAGCACCATCCCCGCCACCATGGCCGCGCCTATGCACCGCATCGACCAGGTCCGAATTTTTCGCATTGCTTTTGTCTCTCCTTTTTCCCGTTGCCCCGAGGACCCTGCGGCCCCCGGGGTTTCCAAACGCCCCTCCGGAGACCTTCCCCGGAGCGGCGTAGCTATAACCGAGTCTCTACTTGAACGGCACGAAGCCCTCGGCCTTGACCAGCTTCTGACCCTCGGGGCTCTTAATGAAGTCCAGGAAGGCCTTCACCGCGCCGGTGGGCTGACCCCGGGTGAACATGTACAGGGCGCGGGCCACCGGGTAGGACTTGTCCATGGCGGTCTTGGCCGAGGCGGCCACACCGTTGACGGTGAGGGCCTTGAGCCGGGGGGTGAGGTAACCGATACCCACGTAGCCGATGGCGTACTTGTTACCGCTCACCGCGGTGGCCACCGCACCGTTGGAGGCCTGTAGCTGAGCGTCGGGACGCACCCGGGCCTTTTTCAGCACCCGCTTGTGCCACACCTCGTAGGTGCCGGAGCTGGAGTCGCGGCTGATGACCACGATGACCTTGTCCAGGCCGCCCACCTGGCTCCAGTTCTTGATCTTGCCGGTGTAGATGGCCGCCAGTTGGGCCAGGGTGAGGTTGCTCACCGGGTTGGAGGGGTGAACCACCGGCACGATGCAGTCCAGGCCCACCACGTGGCGCACCGGGGTGACGCCCTTGGCCTTGGCCCGGGCCACCTCTTTCTTTTTCATGTCCCGCGAGGCGTCACCGATGTCGGCGGTGCCGTCGATGATCGACTTGATGCCGTCGCCGGAGCCGGTGCCGGCCACCGAGATGGATACCTGGGGGTGGGTCTTCATAAAGACCTCGGCTGCCCGCTGGGCCACCGGCAGCACGGTGGTGGAGCCGGTAATGGTGATCTTTTGGCCGGCCATGGCCATACCGGCGGACAGAGAAAGGACTAGCACCAGGGCCAGTCCGATGATGACTGATTTACGCATGATTGGTTCCTCCTAAAGAAATTGATGGGTGGCGTCGCCGGTGGCGAAACGCCGTCATACAATTGCCTTGGAGGATCACGCCTGCATGTGACGGGAGGGTTACAGACCCTTGACAAGTACCTGACAAGGGAAAAGAGGGCTTGGAGAATAACGGCTCAGGAGGGGACGACCTTGAGGGCGGCCCGCCGCGCGGTGGGGACCCACAGGGTAAAGACGCTGCCTTGGCCCACCCGGCTGTCCACCTCCACCCGGCCGCCGTGGGCTTGGGCGATGTGCTTTACGATGGCCAGGCCCAGGCCGGTGCCTCCCAGGCGGCGCGAGCGGTCGCGCTCCACCCGGTAGAAGCGCTCGAACAGCCGCGGCAGGTGCTCGGCGGCGATACCCGGCCCATTGTCGGTGACTTTAAAGCGCACCCAGCCGCCCTGCTGGTCAATGGCCAACTCCACCGCGCCGTCCGGCCCACAGTATTTCACCGCGTTGTCCAGCAGGTTGATGAGGGCCGCTTCCAGTTGGTTGGCGTTGCCGGCCACCTTGGGAAGCTGCGGGGCCACCTTGAGCGACAGCTCCACCCCCCGGCGGTGGGCCTGGTCGCTGAGCGACTCCAACACCGTGTGGGCCAACTCGGCCGGGTCCAGCTCCTGGGACATGTCCTGCCCTTCGCCGGACTCCACCTGGCTCAGGGTGAGCAGGTCGCGTACCAGTGCGGTGAGGCGCCGGCCGTGGCGCAGGATCACCTCGGCGAAGCGGCGGGCGTAGGCGGGGTCTTCCAGGGCGCTGTCCAACAGGGTCTCCACCGCGGCCTGGATAGCGGTTAGCGGGGTGCGCAGCTCGTGGGAGACGTTGGCCACAAAGTCGCGGCGCATCTGCTCCAGGCTGGCCCGCTCGGTGACGTCGTGAAACACCACCACCACCCCGCCGCCGCCAGCCTCGGACAAGCCGGCCACCTGGGCCTCCAGGAAACGGGTGGTGGTGCCCAATACCCGTATATCCACCGCGCCGGGCCGGCCGTACTCCAGGGCCTCGCGCACCGCCTGCAGTAGCTGGGCGCTGCGCACCACCTCGGCCGTGGTGCAGCCCACCGGGTCGCCCTCCAGCTCCAGCAGGTCGATGAGCGCCTGGTTGGCCATGATGATCATACCCTCGTGGTCGGTGACCAGCACGCCCTCCACCATGCCGCCCAAGATGGCCCGCAGTTGGTCGCGGGCGCTGGTGATCTCGGCGATCTTCTCCTGCAGGCGGTCGGCCATGTGGTCAAAGGTGCGCCCCAGGTCCCCGATCTCGTGAGAGGCGTAGCGCCGCAGCCGGCGCGAAAGATCACCCTCGGCAATGGCCGCGGTGGCCTCGGTGAGCTCGCGCACCGGACGCGAGATGCGGCCGGCGGCCAGGTAGGCCACCACCAGGGAGAAGGCCAGGCCCAGCAGCACGGCGATGAATATGAGCCGCCGCAGGGCCGCGAGAGTTTTTTCCACCTGGGCCAGCGGCAGGGCCAGGCGGGCCACCAGCACGGTGCGTCCGTCCTTTTTCAGGCAGGTGGCGGCGTACATCAGGTCCAGGTCCAAGGTGGCGCTGTGGCGCAGGCTGCCGCCCACGCCCCCGGCCAGGGCGGCCTTCACCTCGGGCCGGTAGCCGTGGTTGTCCAGGCCAGACAGCTCCGCGGCAGCCACCCGGGAGTCGCCCAACACCTCGCCGTCGGGCGCGATGAGGGTCACCCGCAGGCCTAGTATGCGCCCCAAATCGTCGGCCAGGGCATCGGTGGCCCGCACCCCCTGCCCCGGCCGCCAGCGCTCGCCCACCAGCTCACCCAGCAGGGCCAACTGGCCGGTGAGCGACTTGCGGGCCTGTTCCACCATGTGGTCGCGAATAATGTTTTCCAAAAAAAGCGCGGTGAACAGCAAGGTGGCCGTCACCACCACCAGGCAGCCCAGCACGACGAGGCCGCGGAATGACAGACGCGGCTTCACGGCTGGTCGCTGAAGCGGTAGCCCACGCCCCTGACCGTCTGGATCAACGGTCCGTAGGGGCCAAGCTTTTTGCGCAGGCGTCTGATGTGGGTATCCACGGTGCGAGCGTAGCCGTCAAAGGTATAGCCCCACACCCGCTCCAAGAGCATCTGGCGGGTCTGCACCCGGCCGGCGTTGGCCGCCAGGTGGTGCAGCAAGCGAAACTCGGTGGCCGTGAGCTCTATGCCCTGGCCCTGGGCCTCCACCAGGTGCCGGCCGGGGTCGATGGCCAGATCGCCCACCCGCAGCACTTCCTGCTGCTGGCTATCCCGGCGACCGCGCCGCATGATGGCCTTGACTCGCAGCACCAGTTCGCGTGGGGAGAAGGGCTTGGTGAGGTAGTCGTCGGCCCCGATCTCGAACCCCACCACCCGGTCGGTCTCCTCGCCCAGGGCCGAAAGGATGAGTACCGGGATGTTGTTGGTCTGGGGGCTTCTGCGGATGCGGCGGCAGACTTCGCGACCGTCGAGATTGGGCAGCAGGAGGTCCAGCACCACCAGGTCCGGGGTCTGCTCCCGCAGCAGGTCCAGGGCCTGGAGCCCGTCGCGGGCCACGATCACCCGGAAGCCGGCCTGCTCCAGGTTGTACTTGACCAGCTCCAGGATGTCGCCTTCGTCTTCAACTACCAGGATAGTTGCCTTGAGCATACCTTTCCCCGCTGGGTGGTTTTCTCCCGGCGCTGCCCGGTGTCCGCGCCGCGCCCGGGTTGGCCGCCGGCCACGTCCTGAGTATGGGAGGCAAAACCCCTGACGTCAAGCGCGGCCCCGGCCGGCGGGTCAAACCAACTGGAGGTGGGTGAACTGGGCCACCGAGGCAAACAGCCCGGCGATGTGGTTCAGCAGGGCCAGCCGGTTGTTACGAAGCTGGTCGTCGTCCACCATGACCATCACGTCGTCGAAGAACTTGTCAATGGGGCCCTTGAGCCCGCTCATGCCCCGCAGGAAGCCGAGGTAGTCGCCCTCGGCGATGCGGCGCTCGGCCTCGCCGGCCAGGTCCTGGAAGGCCTGGTACAGCTCGGCCTCGGCCCCGGACTGCAACAGCTCCGGCCGGGGCGGGTCGGCGGGCACCTGGCTGGCCTCCTTGCGCAGGATGTTCATCACCCGTTTCATGCCCGCGGCCAAGGGCGCGAAGTCCGGCGAGTCCTTTACCTCGGCCAAGGCCAGGGCCCGGGCCTTGGCCGCCACCAGGTCGTCGAACCCGGCCTCCAGCACGGCCTGGGCCACGTCGGTGGGCACCCCCTGCTCGGTGAGCAGGCCCTGGAAGCGGTTCTGGAAGAAGCGGTGCGCCTGCCGAGCCACCTGCTCCAGGTCGGCCGGGGACGGCTTACGCCCCTTTTGGGCCGCCGCCTCGATCCACGGCTGGCGGCCGGCCACCGCCCGGTCGATCAACTCGTCCAGGGAGAGGTTGTAGCCCTTTTCGGTGATGATGCGGATCACCGCGATGGCCGCCCGGCGCAGGCCGTAAGGGTCGGCCGCGCCGGTGGGGGCCATGCCCACGCCCAGGAAGCCGCAGATGCTGTCCAAGCGGTCGGCCAGGCCCACCACGGCCCCCAGGTCGCCGGAGGGCAGCTCGCCGCCGGCGGCGGTGGGCCGGTAGTGTTCGGCAATGGCCTCGGCCACGGCCGGGTCCTCGCCGCTGCGCAGGGCGTAGTCGCGCCCCACCACGCCTTGCAGGGAGGGGAACTCGCCCACCATCTCGGTGACCAGGTCGCACTTGGCCAGCTCGGCGGCGCGCGCCACCTGGGCTTGGTCCAGGTGGCCCAGGCGCTCGGCGATGAATAGGGCCAGGTCCTTGACTAGCTGTACCTTCTCAAAGCTGGTGCCGAGCCTGGAGTGGAAGGTCACCTCCTTGAGGTCTTCCAGGAAATCGATGAGCGGGGTCTTGCTGTCTTCGGTGAGGAAGAAGCGGGCGTCGGCCAGCCGGGCCCGCAGCACCCGCTCGTGGCCCTGGGTCACCACCGCCAGGTCGCGCGGCTGGGTGTTGTTGACCGCGATGAAGTTGGGCCGCAGGTTGCCCTGGTCGTCCTCCAGGGCGAAGTAACGCTGGTGCTCGCGCATGGCGCTGATGATCACCGCCCGCGGCACCTCCAAGAACTCGCGGTCAAAGGAGCCCAGGCAGGCCACCGGCAGCTCCACCAGGTCGGTCACCTCGTCGATGAGCGGCTCGTCGGGCACCAGGCGTCCGCCCGAGGCGGCCGCCGCCTTGGCCACTTGCTCGGCCGTGGCCCGGCGGCGCTGGTCGCGGTCGGCCATCACCGAGGCCTGGCCCAAGCGCTCCAGGTAGTCGGCCGGGCCGCTGAGCTTGATCCACCCCGGGGCCATGAAACGGTGCCCCCGGGTCTGGTCGCCGCTTTTAATGCCGGCCAGCTCAAAAGGGATGACCTGGCCGTCCAGCAGGGCCACGAACCAGTGGATGGGCCGGGCAAAACGGAAGGAGCCCGATCCCCAGCGCATGGACTTGGGGAAAGGGAGCTTGGTCACCAGCCGGGGCAGCAGCTCGGCCAACACCTCGCCGGCCGGACGACCGCTGATCTGCTTGCGCACCCCCACCCGGGGGCCCTTGTCGGTGTCGATGGTCTCCAGCGCCTCCACCGCCACCCCCTGGCCCCTGGCAAAGCCCAGGGCCGCCTTGGTGGGCTGGCCTTCGGCGTCGTAGGCCGCCTTTACCGGCGGTCCCAAGGCCACCTCCTCGCGGTCGGCCTGGCCTTGGTCCAGGCCGGTCACCACCAGGGCCAGACGCCGCGGGGTGCCATGGGCCTTGATCTCCGCAAAGCCCAGGCCCTGGCCGGCCAGCTCCGCCCGGGCCAGGGAGACCATCTGTTCAATGGCCGGCGGCACGAAACGGGCCGGCATCTCCTCGCAACCGATCTCAAAGAGTAGCTCGGGCATCAGGCCACCTCCTTGTTCAGCAGGGGATGGCCCATCTCGGCGCGCTGGGCGGTGTAGGCCTCGGCGGCCAGGCGGGCCAGGGCGCGGATACGGCCGATATAGGCGGTGCGCTGACTGACGCTGATGGCCCCGCGGGCCTCCAGCAGGTTGAAGACATGGCTGCACTTGAGGCAGTAGTCATAGCCGGGCAGGACCAGGCCGGCCTCCAGGCAGGCGGTGGACTCCTTTTCGTAGGACTCGAAAAGCTGCCACAACATGGCCACGTCGGCCTTTTCAAAGTTGTAGGTGGAGTGCTCCACCTCGCCCTGGTGGTGCACGTCGCCGTAGGTGATGCCCGGCGTCCAGACCAGGTCGTATACGTTGTCCTGCTCCTGCAGGTACATGCTGATGCGCTCCAGCCCGTAGGTTAGCTCCACGCTCACCGGCTCCAGGTCGATGGAGCCGGCCTGCTGGAAATAGGTGAACTGGGTGATCTCCATGCCGTCGAGCCAGACCTCCCAGCCCAGGCCCCAGGCCCCCAGGGTGGGTGACTCCCAGTCGTCCTCCACGAAGCGGATGTCGTGGTCCAGGGGATCGATGCCAAAGGCCTTGAGCGAGTCCAGGTAGAGCTCCTGCACCTCCAGCGGCGAGGGCTTGAGGATCACCTGGTACTGGTAGTAGTGCTGCAGCCGGTTGGGATTGTCGCCGTAGCGGCCGTCGGTGGGACGCCGGCTCGGCTCCACGTAGGCCACCTTCCAAGGCTCGGGCCCCAGCACCCGCAGCAGGGTGTGGGGGTTGAAGGTACCGGCCCCCACCTCCAGGTCATAGGGTTGGGCGATGATACAGCCGCGCTCGGCCCAAAACTGGTTGAGCCGCATGATCAGTTCCTGAAAGGTGAGCGCACTTGGGGGCATGTCGTCTCCTCACCGGTAAGCGTGGGTTTTTCCCAGAAAAAGCCGGAAGATAAAGCATTGTATGCTATCACCGACCCGGCGGGGTTGCAAGTGTTGCCGCCGCCGGGGGGCCGGGGTCCCTACCTCGGCGGAATCGCGGCAAAAAACCAGGCAAGAAAACCAGCCGGGACAACGTCTATAAATAATTTTACCGGCTAATGCCCGGTGGTTTTTCGCTCCTTGACTTGCCACCGGAGGCTATATTACGCTTGCCTCACAGGGTCCAAGCAGGCAATGTTCTCTCTGGTCCCGGCGCAGCCCTGGTCGCCGCGGGAGGCGCGGAGGCGTGCGTATCTGGTGTGGTGTATAGAGTGGTAGGCGTTGGCCGTGGGACAGGGGCCGTCGCCTTCAGCCTTAAGCAATCAACAATACCTTGGACAGGGGTGTAAGCATGAAGAAATATCGTTATCTCCTCGGCGTGGCCGCGCTGGCGCTGCTGGTCGCCGTAAGCCTTTCGGCCCAAAGCTGGGCCCAGCCAGACCCACCACAGGCCCAACCCCAAGCCCAACCCCAAGCCCAGCCGCAGACCCAACCACAAACCAAACCGCCAGACCCACCCCAGGCTCCGCCCAAGGCCCAGCCCCAGAGTCCGCCGCCACCGGCGGCCGCGGGACAGGCCCAACGTCGTATCCCGGTGAAGATCGCGGGGCAGTCACTGTTGCCCCTGCGGGTGCTGGTGCGCCCTTTCTCCAACATATATAAGAAACCGGACATCAAGAGCGGCACGGTCAAGGAAAACGTGCCCGCCTTTACCTCTTTCTACGTCTACACCCGTCCCGAGGTGCCCGCCGACGGCACCGACATCAAGGGATGGTACGAGGTGGGCAGCGACAACCGGGGCACGGTGCTCGGTTGGATGCGGGCCGAGGACGTGCTGGAGTGGAAGCAGACCATGTGTCTGACCTACACCCACAGCCAGGGACGCAAACCGGTGCTGATGTTTGACAAAAAGTCCTACCTGGAGCAACTGGTCAAGGAACCGCCGGCCGAAAGGGTCAAGAAGGTCCAGGCGCTCTACGCCGCCATCGAGGCCGGCAAGATTCCGCCGGACTTCCCGGTGCGCTCGGTGGAGCCCAAACAGATGGTGGACATCACCAAGCAGTTCTACCTGCTGCCCATCCTGGACTTCGTCCCGGTGGAGATCGAAGGCCGCGAGGGGCGCATCCTGCGCCTGGCCGCCGCCACCGGGGCCAGCCCCAACGCCCGCCAGTCCAGCGACATCCGCCAGAACCAAGGCTATCGTAAAAAGGCCACCGCAGGCGCCGAATCAGTGGAGGCCGGCACCGTGGCCGCGCTCACCATCGACGTGGTGTTTGTCATGGACACCACCATCAGCATGCAGCCCTACATCGACGCCACCCTGCAGGCCATCCGGGACATGACCCGCCTGGCCACCCAGGACCCCGACGTGGCCAAGAAGGTGCGTTTCGGTCTGTGGGCCTACCGCGACAGCGTAAAGGACATCCCGCGCCTGGAGTACCACGTACGCAACTACACCCCCAAGCTGGTGCCGGTGGATCAGTTCGAGCAGATTCTGGCCACGGTCAAGGCCGCCCCGGTGGGCAGCAAAGACTATCCCGAGGACGTGTTCAGCGGCATCGACAAGGCGATTCACGAGACCAAGTGGGGTAAAAACGCCCTGCGTTTCATCATCCTGGTGGGCGACGCCCCCAGCCACCAGCCGGGCCATCCGTGGAACTTCAGCGGCCAGAGCGCCAACACCCTGCGATCCATCGCCGATGATAAAAAAGTCTACATCATGGCCATGCACATCAAGGACCCGGAGGCCTCGCGCTTCCACGAGCTGACCGAGACCCAGTTCCGCACCCTCAGCCGCAACCGGGGGCTGGAGGGCTCTTCCTCCTACTGGTCGGTTTCCTCCCGCGACGTGGCCGCCTTCCAGGCCGCGGCCAAGGCGGTGGCCCAGAGCCTGGCCTCCATCCTCAAGGAGGCCCGCAAGATGACCGCCGGCGCGGCGGCAGGTGCCGCAGCTGGACCCACCACGGCTCCCCCGCCCCCGGCGGCCGCGGGCAATCCGCCGGCCAAGGCGGCCAAACTGGACCCGGCCGAGCTGGCCAAGCGCATGGGTCGCGCCGCCCTGGTGGAGTGGATCGGTTCGGCCTCCGGCGCCCAGGCCCCGCGCGATATCATCGCCTGGGCCGTGGACAAGGACCTGACCGACCCCACGGTGCAGTCCATGGAGGTGCGCCTGCTGATCAACAAGCGCCAGTTGGACTCCCTGCGCTCCATCCTCAAGCAGATTCTGGAGGCCGGACGCCGGGGCCAGATCGGCGGCGAAGACTTCTTCAGCGCCTTGCAGGCCACCGCGGCCACCACCGCGCGCAACCCCGACCAGATCCGCAACGCCAAGTCCCTGGCCGACACCGGCCTGGTGCCCGCCTTCCTCAAGGGCCTGCCCTACAAGAGCCGCATCATGGCCATCGACAACCAGTTGTGGTCCTCCTGGTCGCCGGACGAGCAGGACGAGTTCCTCAACGAGGTGGAAGCCAAGATTCAGGCCTACACCGCCATCCACGACAACCCCCAGGGCTGGATACAGCTCAACAAGGGCGATGACCCGGACGAGCACGTCTACCCCATCAGCCTGGAGTTGTTGCCCTGATCATGGAAAACACGCCGAGTGCGGCCGTGGACCGGGACAGCCCCCGGTCCACGGCCCAGGCCTCCCCCACAACCCCGGGACCAGACGTCTACCGCCTCATCAACGTGCTCAAGCGCCGCGAAAAGGGCGGCAACGTCTTTGAACTACACATCCCCGAAATGGTGGTGGGTCCCGGCCAGTTCGTGGCCCTGGTGGGCGCCAGTGGCTGCGGCAAAAGCACCCTGCTGGACATGCTGGCCATGGTGTTAAGGCCCACCAGCGCCACCGAGTTCAGCATCACCGTGCCGCGCACCGGCCGCCAACACCACGTCATGGAGATGGACGACGAAGCCATGGCCCGGGTGCGCATGGCCCAGTTGGGCTACGTGCTGCAAACCGGCGGCCTGCTGCCCTTCCTCAGCGTGCGCGACAACATCATGCTCCCCTGCCGCATCAACGGCATCAACGACCGGCGGGCTGAGGTGGATATGCTGGTGCAGCGCCTGGGCATCAGCGGCCAGATGTCCAAGAAGCCGGCCCACCTCTCGGGTGGCCAGCGCCAGCGGGTGGCCATCGCCCGCGCCTTGGCCCACCGCCCGCCCATCGTGCTGGCTGACGAACCCACCGCCGCGGTGGACAAGTACACCGCCCGCGACATCCGCGACGAGTTCAAGGAGCTCACCCAGCAGATGCAAGTCACCCTGCTGATGGTGACCCATGACGAGAGCCTGGTGGCCGGGGTGGTGGACCGCACCTTTGGCTTCAAGGTGAAAAAGCTAAACGACCAGCATACCCAGTCAACCCTCTTGGAAGAGAAGTAAGGCCGTGGCCGAGACCCCGCAAAAACCCCACCGCTCCGGAGGTATCGTTTTTGGCCTGGCCCGCTCTGACCTGCTGCACGAGTGGATTCTCACCACCTGCCTGGTGATGGCCATCGCCGCGGTGCTCAGTCCGCTGCTGCTGCTCTTCGGCCTGAAGTTCGGCACCATCGAGACCCTGCGCCACCGCCTGATCATGGACCCCCGCAACCGCGAAATACGGCCCATGGTCTCCAAGTCTTTCACCCGCCAGTGGTTCGACCAGATGCGGCAGCGCCACGACGTGGCCTTCATCGTGCCCACCACCCGCCAGATTTCCTCCACCGTGGACGTGCAGGCCCACGGTCGGGGACCCAAGAAGGCCCTGGACATCATCCCCACCATGGACGGCGACCCCCTCATCCGGGAAAATGGCGCGCCCATCCCCGGTGAGGGCCAATGTGTACTCAGCGCCGCCGCCGCCCAGGAGTTGGGGGTCAAAACCGGCGACACGGTGCTGGCTTGGGCCAAGCGCATTAAAGGCCGGCGCTACCAGTCGGCCTCCACCCGCCTCAGGGTGGCCGGGGTGCTCAACCCCCGGGCCAGCATGCGCAAGGCCATGTACGTGCGCCTGGATTTCCTGGAAGCGGTGGAGGCCTACAAGGACGGCCGGGCGGTGCCCCGCTTCGGCTGGTCCGGCACCACCGCCCTGGCCTACCCGGTCTACAGCGGCCTGGTGGTGGTAGTCCCTCAGAAGCTCACCAAGCTGGAAGAAAATATGCTGGTCATCAACACCGGCTTCTCCAAAGTAGTGGAGCCGGGCGAGGACCTGGATAAAAAGATCGGCTTCCACCTGGGCCGGCACATGCAGATATACCTGCTCACCACCCGCAAACCAGTGGGGCTCGAAAGCGTGGGCGCGGTGCGCGGCCGGCTGCGCGGCAAGGGAGCCACTCTGCTGCCCCTGGCCGGTCCGCTGGCCGCCGAGCTGCTGGGCCCGGGCGGGACCAAGGTGGCCGATCTCAAGGTAGTGGGCCTGTCGGTGCACCCCGGCATGGCCGCCGACCTGAAGCTCTCGCCCCTGCCGCCCTGGGGCCGCGGCCAGGGCTCTATGGCCAAGTTGCTCACCATCATGCTGCCCCAGGGGCTCAAAGTGCCCCCGGGGCCCTTGTCGCTCAAGCTCACCCGGGGCAAGCAGACCCTCAGCTTCCCGGTGCAGGCCACCGAGGAACGCGGCCCGGCCGGCGATGTGGCCTACCTGCCCTCGCGCCTGGCGGGCATACTCAACCTGTTTCAGCACCGCAACATCAGCTTCGACCCCACCGGCAAGGAGTTCATCCTGGCCCGGCGGGGCTATGCCGGGTTCCGCATGTACGCCGCCACCATCGACGACGTACCCAAGCTCAAGCAGTTCCTGGAGGGGCCGGGCCAGGCCCTGCGGGTGCACACCGAGGCCTCGCGCATCCGCGACGTGGTGGAGCTCAACACCTACCTTACCCTCATCTTCTGGCTCATCGCCGTGGTGGGTATCGTCGGCGGCCTGGCCTCGCTCATCGCCAGCCTCTATGCCTCGGTGGAGCGCAAGAAAAAGGAGATGGCCGTGCTGCGGCTCTTGGGGCTCTCCGGCGGCAAGCTGTTCCGTTTCCCCATCTACCAGGGGATAATCATCGCCGGCGGCGGCTACCTGGTGGCCATGGCCTTTTTCCAGTTGCTGGCCTATACCATCAACACCCTGTTCGCCGCCCACCTGCAAAAAGGCGAAAGCTTCTGCGAGCTGCCCTGGCCCTATGCCCTGGCCTCCCTGGCCGCCACCATCGCCATCGCGGTGCTGGCCGCCTCCCTGGCCGCCTGGCGGGCCACCCGTATCGAACCGGCGGAGGCCTTGCGTGATGAATAAGCCGCTACTCACCCTCCTGCTGGCCGGCGCGCTGCTGCTCGGCGGCCTGGCATCCCCGGCCGCGGCGACCGATATCTTCAATCCCCAGCCGGCGGCCGGCGACCTGGTGCTGCCCATGCCCGGCGGGGCCAAGATGGTCTTTCGGCCGGTGGCCATTGGCGAAGGCGACAAGCCCTTTGCCCTGCGCAAGTTCCAGGTGGGCGACCCGGGCGGCGGATTCAAGGAAAACCCCACCACCGTGGTCATCGGCGGCGCCTTTAGGGTAAAGATACAGGGACGCCCGGACTGGGTCTATTACATGGCCAAGTACGAGGTGAGCCAGGCCCAGTACTACGCCATCATGCCGGTACCGGCCGGGGCCGACGCCGCAGCCCTGAAAAAGAGCCGCAAGCCCATCACCGACGTATCCTGGTTCGAGGTCCAGCAATTCCTGGACCGCTACAACCGCTGGCTGTACCAGCACGCCGCCGACAAACTGCCCACCAACGGCCAGGCCTACGGCTTTTTGCGCCTGCCCACCGAGATCGAGTGGGAGTTCGCCGCCCGCGGCGGTTCGCTGGTCTCGGCCGACGATTTTGACAAAAAACACCCCTACGGCAACCAACTGGGCAAGCACGAGTGGTTTTTCCACCCCTCCTCCAGCCACGGCAAAGTTAAGGATATCGGTCTGCTAAAGCCCAATCCCCTGGGGCTGCACGACATGCTGGGCAACGTCTCGGAGATGACCGCCTCGCTCTACCAGATCGAGTATTACCAGGGGCGCTTGGGTGGCCTGGTCTACCGCGGCGGCAACTACCTGACCCAGCAAAAGCAGGTACGTTCCTCCTATCGCCGCGAGGCCCCCTTTTACCAGAAGCTCAAGCCCATGCGGCAGCGGACCCTGGGCTTCCGGCCGGTGATCTCCTCGATCATCATCACCGGCCTGCAGACCAGCCGCCAGTTGGCCGCCGCCTGGGACGAGTACCGCGCCACCCGCGGCCGCCGGCTGCCGGCGGCGGTGTCGGTGAGCCCGGTCTCCACCCAAACCAACGTCAAGCTGTCGGACGCCATGGCCATCCTGGCCCGTTTGGAACGCTCTCTGTCCGGTCCCGGGGTCCCGGCCGACGCCAAACGGCAACTGGCCCTGCTCAAGGCCTCTTTTGGCAATATCGAGTCCCTGATCAACAAGGCCGAGCAGGAGTCGGCCTACGCCTGGGTGAAGATCGCCGGCGAACAGGCCTACCAGGCCCACTTGCTGATGGTGCAGGTGAAACGGGTGGCTCGGGTGCTGCAAATCACTGCCGGCAAGTCGTTCATAAAACCCAGCGATCGGGCCAATCTGGAAAAAAAGGACCGCCTTCTACGGTCTGAGTTAAAGAGGACCCTGGCCCGCTACTCCGACAGTTTGCGGCAGTTGGACCGGATAAACGCCGACGTAGTGCAAAAGTCGTTCTCCAAGTACAGCGCCTACCTGGTGCGCCTGGACGCCGCTGACCACGTGCGGGCCAATGAATTGGCCAAGAAACACTATATGGAGTATAACCAGACCAAGAGGGCCGACCCGGAGCGTTGGCGAGCCGAACTGGAACGATTGTAGCGACGGCTGGTGGCGCGGTGTCTTGGTTGTAGATAAAGGGCCTGGGGACGGGCGGATACCGATCCGGCCACGGCGGTAGGCCATGGTTTTGGCCGCCGGCGCGCCGGCGACCTGGGACCACCCGGAGCGCCCTTAAGAGACGTTGGAGGACAGATATGATCAAACGAATCATTTGTATAGTGCTCATCGCGGCCATGGCCGTACCCATGGTGGGGTGCCAGACCGACCGCGGCACCACCGTGGCCCAGGGCGCCGGGGCCGGGGCCATCATCGGGGCCCTCTTTGGCGCGGTGGTCGGCGGGCGTAAAGGCGCTCTCATCGGTGCGGCCCTGGGCGCGGCCGGCGGAGCCGCCGTGGGCGTGCACGTGGCCAACCGCAAGGCCCAATACGCCAGCACCGAGGACTACCTGGACGCCTGCATCGCCAGCGCCCACCAGACCAACCAGCAGATGCGAGCCTACAACGCCCAATTGGCGGGACAGATCGCCCAGTTGGACGCCGAGACCGCCCGCCTGCTGTCGCGCTACCGCAGCAAGCAGGTGACCAAGTCCCGCCTGCTGAAAAAACGCAAGGTGGTTCGCCGTAAGCTCAAGGAAGCCAAGTCCAAGCTGGCCCGCCTCAAAAAAGAGATTTCCATCCAGCAGAGAGTATTGGCCCAGGAAAGGGGCAAGGCCAAGGGGCACCTGGCCAAGCTGCAGGCCGAACTTAAGGAGCTGCGCAAGACGGCCGCCGAGCTGGAGCGCCAGACCTCGCAACTGGCCGCCCTGGACACCCGCATGAACGTGTAGCCTTATGGCGCACAGCCAAACCAACGTCTAAGCAACGGGGGAGATTAGCCCGATGTTCAAGAAAATCGTCCTGGTATCTATCCTGGCCCTGTTTGGGCTGGCCGCTGCCTGTCAGACCACCGGCAACCCGCGCCTGGGGGGCCTGTTCCAGTGGGACGAGAACCAGGCCCAACAGCGTATCAAGCAGCGCCAGGCCAACCTGGCCGCCCTGAGACGGGCCCAGGCCTCTGAGCGGGCCCGTACCCAGCAACTGCAACAACAGCACCAGGCAAAGGCGGCCCGGCTGGCCAGGATCAAGCGCGACCTGAACCGGCTCAACGCCGATATCCGCCGCATTCGCCGCGACATTCGCGTCTTCAAGGCCAAGACCCAGGACCAGCGTGACCGCAAGGTCGAGCTGGAGCAGCGCCTGGCCGACCTCAAGGTACAGGTGGACCGGGTACGAGCCGACAACGCAATGAGCGAGGCTGACAAGAGGGCCGAGATCAAGCGGCTCAAGCAAGAGATCGCCACCCTCATGGAGATGGCTTCCCTGCTCACCACCCAGTAGTCGATGATCGATCGGGGCGGCCGCATGGATGGTGACCAACGGACCGACGACGCCGGGCACCACGGGGCCGGCGGCCGGGGTGCGCTCCGACCGGCCGGCGCCTGGTTGGCCCTGTGCCTGTTGCTGGCCTGGGTCCTGTCCGCCGCGCCGGCCGGGGCCCTGGGCCGCGACCAGGTGGTGGTCATCCCGGGGATCAACCTGCAGCGGGTACATCGCCTGTTGGCCGCGGGCGGCTGGCAACCCGGCCCCTACAACCCCGAGGACCTCACCGGCATCGCCCGGGCCCTGGGCCGGCTGCAACGCGCCAAGGCTCTGCCGGTAACCGGCCGGCTCGACGTGGCCACCTGGGCCGTACTGCAAGGCAAAAAGCCGCCCAGGGCCACGCGGCCCAAGAGACGATGGCCGGCCGGGTTGCTCAGCGCCCTGCAGGGCTGGCTGCGCAGCTTGGGCTACCGGGGCGTCAAACCCACCGGCCGGCTCGACGCCGCCACCCGCGCGGCCCTCAGAGCCTTTCGGCGGCGGGAGAAGCTGCCGGCCGCCGATGGGCTCGACGCCGCCACCTACCTGCGGGTGGTGGCCCGGCGCTTTCGGCGGGGCTGCCGCCTGAGCATCGACCTGGCCGCCGCCGGGGCCAATCCCGAGGCCATCGGCGGCGAGGGCCAGTTCACGGCCAAGGTGAAGGCGCCCTATGCCCGGGCGGCCTATCTCAAGCTGCTGGCCCTGGCCCTCACCCGCCAGGGCTACAAGACCCCGGCCACCGGCAGGCTGGACCCGGGGCTCAGGAGGTCCTTGCGCGCCTTCCAGGCCGCCCAGGGACTGACGGTGACCGGCCGGCCCGACGGGGACAGCGTGCAGGCCCTGTTCAACCTGGTTTGCGCCGAGGGCTGCCGCTTCCGTGTGACCCTCACCCCGCCGGGCACCGCCGGACTCGGACCCGGTATCGACCCCGGCGACCTGTCGGTGGTGCGCAAGCTGCACCCGTCACTTGGCAAGCTGCGGCGGCCGGTCAAGCCCGGCGAGACGGTGCTGGCCATAGAAAAAGTGCAGTGCTCGCGTCACTCCGGCCATTGGGTCCTCTACTACCAGGGCGTGGTGAGAGCGGTGGAGGACCGGCAGGTACGGGTGCGGGTGCAAAAGCGCTTCAGCTACCGCTACCGGGCCGACGCCCAGGGGATCAGCACCAAGGATTGGTGGTGCATCCCACGACGCCGGCACTGCTATTCACCGGTGCGGTTCAACGCCTGGGGGGGACGGGCCCACGCCGGTGAGGTATTGCGCTTTACGACCGCCAAGGTCTTCAACTACGATATCGGCGTGATCAACGCCATGATGATTTACATGTCCCGGCAGTGCAAAAAATAGGTGATCGATGAACCGCGGCATCATGAAGCGACTCATAACCCTCCTGGCCCTGGCCGCCCTTTGCCTCTGCACCGCACCGGCGCCGGCCCGGTCCCAGGGCCCGGACGCCTGGACCAGCGACCGGGACATGCTGCTGTTTTTCGACGCGGTGATCAAGATCAAGAAGCACTCGGTCATCAAGCGCTCCAGCGGCCAGATCGTGCGCGGGGCCCTCAAGGCCTACCTCCCCCGCCTGGACCCCTACTCCCAGTACCTCACCGCCAAGGAGTTCGCCGAGTTCCAACAGTTGCAGTCGGCCCGGTATTCCGGGGTGGGCATGGAGATCGCCCGCGGCCCACGCGGCCGCATCACCTGCCTGCCCTATCCCCAAGGCCCGGCCGCCCGGGCCGGCGTCCAGGCCGGTGACCTGCTGCTCAAGGTCGGCCGCAAAAAGCTCGGCGGCCTGTCGCTCACCGCGGTGGCCTCCCTCATCCGCGGCAAGGCTGGCACCCCGGTCACCCTCACCCTGCGATCCCAGGGCAAAAAGCCCCGCACCGTGCGGGTGCTGCGGGCCCGGCTGAAGAACCGCACCGTGACCAGCACCTCGGTCGACCAGCTACCTTTGGTGCGGATCATGCGCTTTGCCAACACCACCTACGGCGACCTGCGCCGCGCCCTGCTGGCCCTGGCCAAGGCCCCGGCCGTCATCCTGGACCTGCGCGCCAACCCCGGCGGCGACTTCGAAGCGGCCACCGACTGCGCCGGCCTGTTTTTGCCCAAGGGCCGGGTGATCGTGGAGATCAAACGGCGCAGCCAGTCCAAGACCGTGCGGGCCACCGCCCGGCCGCTCAAGCTGCCGGCCAAGGTTTTCATCTGGCAGGACCAGGGCACCGCCAGCGCGGCCGAGGTCTTCACCGCCGCCCTGGTCCAGAACCAGCGGGCCGTATCTCTGGGCAGCCGCACCTTTGGCAAGGCCCTGCGCCAGCGCATCTTCAAACTGCTCGACGGCTCGGCCCTCATCATCAGCGACGCCAAAATCCTCACGCCCGACGGCACCTACTACCACGGCCACGGCCTCAAACCCACCTACGCCCTCAAGGGCTCGCCGCCGCCGGAGTCGGCCTACCGGGCCAAGACCAAGGAGCTCTTGGCCGCATCGCCGCCGGCCAAGCCGTCCCGCGAGGTGCGGGTGCGGGTGAAAACCACCTCGGCCGCGCCGCTGGCCCCCCAGGCCCAGGTCTTCGTGGCCTGCTTTCAGGCCAAGTTTAAGAACCAGCGCTCAGCCGAGGTGTTTTCCGCCCAAGTGCGCAACTCCATCGACAACGGCGATCACTACCTCATCAAGCTCAAGGACGGGCGCTACCTGGTCTGCCTGGGCCCCTACCCCGACCGCTCCAGCGCCACGGCCAAGCGGCAGGAGATCGAAACCGCCCTGCCCGACCAGGACCTCTACGTCCTGCCGGTTTCACCACAGGTCCTGCGCAGCGAGGCCAAGGCCGCCGGCGAGCCGGCCAAGCCGACCAAGACCACCCCGGGCGGCAAGTGGGCCATCGCGGCCGGATCGTTCGAAGCCGACTCGGCCCGGGAAAGCGCCCTGGATATTATGCAGCGGATCAAAAAGGCCGGCCTGGCCTGTTGGGTGGGGATGAAGGGATTCAAAAGCAAGGCCCAGGCTGACAAGGCCATCGCCTTTTTCAGTAAGAAGGGCCTGTCCGCCCGGTGGTTGGCCCCCTGCGCCCAGGGCCCGTCCCGCTGCCTGGTGCGCTACCAGGTCTACGTGGGGCCCTTTGCCAAGCGCGATAAAGCCTTGCTGGGGCGCCTGGTCAAAAAGAAGACCCTGCCGCCGGACGCCTACTGGATCGAGCTACATTAAGACCCGCCCAGTCCCACCGGCTCCCCCGAGAGCATGCCATGATGACGCCCCATCGCTGCAGGCTCCTCCGGTAGCGGCCCATGTAGCCCACCGGCGCGGCATAAGTCCCGGCCTTTAGCAGCACCGCCCCGAGCCGCGCCCCCTAAGCCCCGGCCCCCAGGGCGGGAGGCCGCTTAGCCGGTGAGCTTGGCGGCCAGTTCCTGGCCATAGGTATGGGCCATGGGCACCGCGCCGTCGAGCACGGCCGACTTGAGCCGCAAGGCGCCGGAGGCGACCACGTCCATGTTGAGCACGTGGCGCATGGTCTCAAAGATGCGGTCCGAGGCCTCGCCGCTCCAGCCGTAGGACCCGAAGCTGGCCCCGGCCTTGCCGTCCAGCCCCGCCTTTTCGGCCAAGAACAGCATGGTCTTCATGGAGCCCATCATCTGGCCGTGATAGGTGGCCGAGCCAAAACAATAGCCGTCGTAGCCCTGCAGGTCCTGCTCACTCTTGATGGTGGCGATGTCGGCCACTTCGACCTCCACCCCGGCGATGCGCAATCCTTCGGCGATGAGTTCAGCGATTCTCTTGGTCTGCCCACCGCGGGTGGCGTAGACCACCAGTACCTTGGCCATGCTCGTCTCTCCTTGATATGGGCCGGCTTACTTGCCGCCGGCGATTCTCTTACCCAGCTCATAGGCCTCTTGCAGCTTGTCCTGGTGCTGCAACACCGCGCCCTTGTCCTCCAGGCGGCGGTAAAAAAGCCCCCCCTGGTAGCTCATGTCCAGGGCGTCGTAAAAATACTTGGCGATGAGGTCGGTGGGCTCGAAAAGGTTTTGTCCCTTGGTGGCCCCTACCCCCACCAGGTAGCCTTGGCCGCTGTCATAGGTGCCCAGATGGCCGCGCCCCTTGGTGAGCAGCTTGTGGTTCCAGCAGGCCTGGGCCCGGTCGATGAGTAGCTTCACCTGTCCTGGGGGAGCGTAAAAATAGATCGGCACCGCCATGACTATAGCCCGGGCCCAGCGCAGCAGGGGATAGACCTGGTCCATGTCGTCGTCGAGCACGCACTCGCCGGTGTCGTCGCAGCCGCCGCAGGCCAGGCAACCGCTCATCTGGAGCCGGCGGCAATAAACCGTGCGGCAGTCGGCCCCGGCCGCGGCCGCACCCGCCATCACCTGGTCCAGCAGGAGATCGGTGTTGCCCCCCTTGCGGGGGCTGCCGTAGATTCCCAGTAGGTTCATGGCTCGGTCCTTTGGCGTCCCAGGGCTAGAAGGTGATTATCCGGTAACCCGCGGCCAGGTAACGCGACATGGAGGGATGACCCATCATATCGTCCAGCAGGGTCAGCCCCTCGGCCTCCACCGCGTCCAAGACCTTCATCTTGGCCGAGCAGGCCCGGCAAGCGCCGGCAATGAGACCGTCCTCCTTCACCTGGCAGTAGAGGTCGCCCATGGGATTGGTGGGGTCGGCCAGTTGGGGAATGAGAGCGGTGGCCGCCCCTTCCACGATCAACTGGACCTGGTAGCCCTGCTTGGCCAAGTCTTTGGCGTTTAACAGTACGTGTACGAAGCACATCATCTCGCCGTTGAAGGCGAACAGCGCGATCTTGTCCATGAAGCTTATCCTTGGCTCTGCGGGTTAAGCGGCCGCGATGTCACCACGCCCGCAGGGTTACCCAACCGCGGGCAGCCGGCCCTAGCCGATACGCGGGTCCTGTCCCCCGGGCGTGCACTCCGGAGTATAGCAGGTGACATCCAGGAACTCGCATTTTTCCTTGCACGAGGGGCACTGCTGGGGCGGCACCTGCCGGCTCAGGGTGTAACCGCAGTTGGAGCACTTCCAGGTCATCTCGGGTGGTTCCATAACGACTACCTTTCTTGGCTCAAGGCGTGGTTGGTGGGTTGCCCGGGCGCCGGCCAGGGGCTAGATGCCCTCTTCGGCCACTGAGCCGGGTCCGGCCAGGGGGCGAAAACTCTTCTTGCTGGCGCCGCAGACCTTGCACTTGTAATCATCGGGCACGTCTTCCCAGGCGGTACCCTTGGGCACCCCGTTTTTCTTGCAGCCCTTGTCGGGGTTGTAAATATAGCCGCAGTTGCTGGTCTGGCACTGGTACATCTCTTCGGGTCTGGCCATGGTTTTCTCCGATCGGACTAGGGGTAACGACGCAGTATATGCCGTCATGCCTTTATAGTAATAATTACTAATTGTAACCCGCCCGACCCTGAGGGGCAAGCACTACTTTAAATATAGCAAACCAGCTCCCCAAAAGCGGACCCGGACCAAGCGTAGTACCTCGTCGGAGCGACCTTGGTCTTAGTACCGGCGGTGTCCGGGGTTTACTTTGGGCTAATCGATTGGGTGAGGTCCGACAAGCTGGTATCGGAAAAGGTGCGGTAGACCTGGTCGTTTATCTGCCTGATGGTCTGGCCCAGCAAGCAGGCGTCGCCGGCACATATATCAGGACTCAACAAGCAGCCCGGCCGATCCAGCCGGTCTTCCATGGCCTCGTATATCTCTAGCAGGGTAATCTCGCTGGCGCCGCGCGCCAGCCGAAACCCGCCGGAAGGACCCCGCAACGACTCCACCAACCCGTTGCGGGCCAGCCGCTGCAACACCTTGGCCAGGTGCGCACCGGACAACTGATAAGTGGCCGCAATCTCCTTGACCGACAACCGGCCCGCGGGATGACTGGCCATGAGCACCATGGCGTGGATGGCCAACGACGCCGCTTCTGAAATCTTTACTACCCCTGGCATATATCGACCTTTAGTAAAAGGGTGGCCGGAACTTCCTGGCCCAGGTCGGTAATCACCGCCTTACACGTCGGCCGGTCAACCCAGCCAAACGTCCGGTCGGCGCCCCCCAGCCTGCGACGCTACTGAGCTTAGCCTACTACATTAAGATGAGTTCATCTACTCCCACCGCGTAACCCAGCCCCGCCTCATTGACGCCGGGCCCCGCCTTGTATATATTGCACCTTTCGGTGTGTCTATCTTTCTTGGGAGTCGCTGGCCATGCGCGTTCTTTCCGGAATCCAGCCCTCGGGCACCCTGCACATCGGCAATTACTTTGCCATGATGCGACCCATGATCCAACATCAGCGGGACCATACCCTCTTCTGCTTTATCGTAAACTACCACGCCCTGACCACGGTCAGTGACGCCGAGGCCCTGCGCCGCGACACCGTGGAGGTGGCCCTGGATTTCCTGGCCCTGGGCCTGGACCCGGACAAGGCCGTCTTCTGGGTGCAGTCCGATGTCCCCGAGGTCTGCGAGCTCACCTGGATACTCAACAACCAGACCTCGGTGGGGCTGCTGGAGCGGGCCCACTCCTACAAAGACAAGCTGGCCAAGGGTTTCAAGCCGCACAACGGCCTATTCTCCTACCCGGTGCTCATGGCCGCCGATATCCTGATCATGCAGGCCAACGCCGTGCCGGTGGGCAAGGACCAAAAGCAGCACCTGGAGATCACCCGCGATATCGCCATGCGCTTCAACCACCACTACGGCGAGACCTTCACCATCCCCGAGCCCTGGATCGACGACCACACCGCCATCGTGCCGGGCATTGACGGCCAAAAGATGTCCAAGAGCTATGGCAACACCCTGGACATCTTTGGCGACGAAAAGGTGATCCGGAAAAAGGTGATGAAGATCGTTACCGACCCCACCCCCTTGGAAGACCCCAAGGACCCGGACAAGTGCAACGTCTTCGCCCTGATCAGCCTGTTTATGGATGAAACCGAAAAGAGCCAGCTAGCCGAGCGCTACCGGGCCGGCGGCCTGGGATACGGCGAGGTGAAGAAAGAGCTCTTCGCCCGCATGTGGGAGTTCTTCGCGCCCTACCGCCAGCGCCGGGCCGAGCTGGCCGCGGAAAAAGGACTGGTGCACGAGATACTGGCCAAGGGCGCGGCCAAGGCCCGCGACTACGCCGCGCCCACCATGGAGAAGGTGCGCCGGGCAGTAGGCCTCAACTACTAGCCGCCGCGTGCCGCGGTAGCCGTATGGGCCACACCCACTTCTACGGGCAGGACCAATCATTCAATTGCCACCGATCGGGGGGAAACGCGGTCGCGTTACCGCGGGCCGACCGCGTGCCGCGGTAGCCGTATGGGCCACACCCACATCTACGGGCAGCCCTGATCATTCAATTGCCACCGACCATCTAGAGACGGTACGGCAAAAAGACCGCGTGCCACGGTAGCCGTATGGGCCACACCCACATCT
>JAMOVV010000149.1 GCA_027067385.1 Desulfarculaceae bacterium | reverse complement strand
GGTCTCCTTCCCGATCAGGAAGAAGGGGTGCAGCCTGTGCGCGATGCGTGAAGTTTGCCCCGGCAGCGCCGCCAAGACGAAGTGAAAAGCAAGGCACGCCGCACCGTCTCACCAAGTACCAGGCACGCGGGGGCTTGATGCGGGGGGCGCGCGGGGCGAGTAGGGGCCAAGTAGAAAAGAGCCATCCGGGCCGAGCCAAAAGGGCGAGCAAAGGAGGCGAGCCTGGGGGCTTCCCGGCGGGTCACCTAAGAGGCCCGCGCGCCGTCAGGGCCCGTGAGTTGATGCCGGGCCGCCGTGGGGGGATGGCGCGCAAAGCCGCGGTCCCGGCCCTCCGGTCGGTGTATGTTCGGCGCTTCCACCCCATCCCACCCGGCCAAAGCCGTTGGTATACTGCATGCAATCGGCCGGATTGGTAGTTGTTTTCACCACCTGGCGCAATAAAAATCTCATTCTTACCCCGTCGCCATGCCGGCTTATGAACTGCCGGGACGGGTAACACCTGGGGCAACTCCCATTCCCGCCGGTTTGTTATAATCAAGATAACGAGCCGTGTTATAATGGGCCGGCCTTGTCAGCAACCAACGTGTTTACGGTTAGCCCTCTGCAATTTGCGACTGAGCATCGCAGGGAGAAGCAGGATTTGTCACCTTCTGAATGTTCGCAAAGTTGCCAGGCTGTGCCGGAAAAGTTTATCGCCAGGCAGCCAATCCTAGACGTTAATCAAGAGGTCTGCGCCTACGAGCTGCTTTTCCGCTCCGGGGTGGAAAACTACTTCAGCCATTCCGACGGCGACCAGGCCACCACCCAACTCATCGTCAACAGCATGCTGCTCTTTGGCATGGAGGCCGTCACCGGCCGGGCCCAGGCCTTTATTAACTTCACCCGCAGTATCTTGCTCGATGGCTCCGCCAGCCTGCTGCCCCGCGAAAAGGTCGTGGTGGAGGTCCTCGAGGACATAAACCCCGACCGCCAGGTGCTAGAAGCCTGCGCCAAACTCAAGAAAGAGGGCTTCACCCTGGCCCTGGATGACTACGTGGGCCAAGAACAATTTGTCCACCTGCTGCCCATCGTCGACGTGGTGAAGATCGACTTTCTGGGCATGCCCGAAAACCAGCGCGCCCGCCTGGCCGAGACCCTGGCCCCCAGCGGAGTAAGACTCCTGGCCGAAAAAATCGAGACCCGCCAGGATTTCCAGCAGGCCCGCCGGTTAGGCTATTCGCTTTTTCAAGGCTATTTCTTTTTCGAGCCGGTGATCATCCGGCGCCGCGATATCCCTTCCAACAAGGTGCGCCTGTTGCAGGTGCTCAAGGAGCTCAACCGCCCCGACCTGGACCTCAAGGACCTGGCCCGGCTCATCTCCTCGGACGTGAGCATGACTTTCAAGCTGCTGCGCTATATCAACTCGGCGGCCTTCTCCCTGTTGGCCGAGGTGAAATCCATTGAGCAGGCCCTAAACCTCCTGGGCAAGATAGAGATACGCAAGTGGGCCACTCTTATCACCATGTCCGGCCTCTGCCAGGGCAAGCCCACCGAACTGATGGCCACCAGCGTGGTGCGGGCCAAACTGGCCGAATCCCTGGCCGTCGCGATGGGGCTGCGGGACCGGGCCCCGGAC
>JAMOVV010000148.1 GCA_027067385.1 Desulfarculaceae bacterium | reverse complement strand
GGCCCGCACCGAACGGCGCTGGGTGATAGCTGTCATCAGGTCCATGGCCAACCTCCCGTGAAGATGAACTCCTCGCTACAGCCCCCCCAGCCAACCTCGCAAAGTCGCGGCCCGGAGTCAAGCCCCACCCGGCCTTGCCGCCGCGGCCGGCGGCGGTTACACTGAGCTTCAACCCGGGACGGAATCATGGGATGGCATCTGCGAAAAGCGGCCGGGCCCCTGGGGCGGGCGGCGCAGGACATGCGGCTCTTCCTGGAGCGAGGCTACGGCCGCGACCGGGTCATCACCCTGGTGGGCGACCGCTGGGAGCTCAGCGCCGACGACCGGCACATCCTGCGCCGGGCGGTGTTCAGCCCCGACACCGCCGCCACCCGCCGGGCCAAGCTGCTGGCCGCCGGGGACCTGGCCGGCCGGGTGGTGGCGGTTGACGGCCACAACGTGATCATCACCCTGGAGACGGCCTTGGCCGGCGGCCGCCTGGTGCTGGCCGACGACCGGCTGGTGCGCGATATCTCCGGGGTGGGACGACACCACCGGCCGGGAGAGAACACGCGGCGGGCCGCCCGGCTCATGCTGGAGTTTTTGTCTCACCTTGGCGTCAAGGAGGTGCGAGTGTACCTGGACCAACCTCTACCCCAAAGCGGCGAGCTGGCCGCCGAGCTGCGCGGGATGATCAGCGACCTGGCCCTGGCCGGCACCGCGGCCACCGCGCCGGTGCCCGAGGATTTCCTGCTGGCCCACGCCGGTCCGGTGGCCTCGGCCGACTCGGCGGTGGTCGACGCGGTGGACATGCCGGTGGACCTGGCCGGGCTGGTGCTGGCCATCCTGGACCCGCCGCCTACCCTGGAGAGCCTGCCATGAGCGTCACCGGGGTGGGGCTGTTCTCCGGCGGGCTGGACTCCATCCTGGCCCAGATGGTGCTGCGCGCCGCCGGAGTCGATACCCTGGCGGTCACCTTTGTCTCGCCGTTCTTTGGCGCCGAGGCGGCCCGGGACGCGGCCGCGGCCCAGGGGCTGGAGCTGGTGGTGCTGGAGATGGGTGAGGACTACCTGGCCATGGTCAAGAACCCGCCGCGGGGCCGCGGCTCCAACATGAACCCCTGCATCGACTGCCACGGCTTCATGTTCGCCGAGGCCCGGGGCGTCATGCGGCGGCGGGGGGCCGACTTCCTGTTTTCCGGCGAGGTGCTGGGTCAGCGACCCATGAGCCAGAACAGGCAGGCCCTAAACACCGTGGCCAAGCTCAGCGGCTGTCCCGAGCTGGTGCTGCGCCCCCTGTCGGCCCGCTGCCTAAGGCCCACTCGGGTGGAGACCGAGGGCCTGGTGGACCGCGAAAAACTCCACGACCTGCAGGGGCGCAGCCGCAAGCCCCAGATGGCCCTGGCCGAGCGCTTGGGGGTGCGCCAGTATCCCGCGCCGGCCGGCGGCTGCCTGCTCACCGAGCCGGGATTTAGCCGGCGGCTGGCCGACCTGTGGCAACACCACCCCGAGGCCGGTCCCTCCCACATCGAGCTGCTCAAGTGGGGCCGGCACCTGCGCCTGTCGCCGGCGGCCAAGCTGGTGGTGGGCCGCCGGCACGAGGAAAACCAGCGCCTGGCTAAGCTGGCCCCGGCCGCGGCCCTGCATCTCAAGGCGGTAGACGCCCCGGGTCCCCTGGGGCTCTACTTCGGACCGGCGCCGTCGCCGGAGTTGGAATTGGCCGCCGCCCTGGTGGCCGGCTATGGCAAGTCCGCCCCCGGCTCCACGGTGAAGGTGGAGGTCGCGGGCCAGGCAATGCTGGAGGTTACCGCCATGTCCCGCCGCCTGGCCCAGCCGTACCTGCTGTGAAACTCACCCAGACCATAACCGCCATGCAGAGCGTGGCCGCTCCCCGTCCGGTGGTGTGGGAGGTCTTCTGCCGGGTGATGGACTGGCCGCAGTGGAACCCCCTGGTCAGCCGCACCCGCTGGCCCGCCGGCGGCCAGCTCAGCGCCGGCGGGCCGTTTTCCTTTGGGATCAAGCTGCGGCCCCTGGGCCTGCCGGTGATGATCAACGCCCGGGTGGAGGAGCTGGTCCCGCAGGAGCGGGTGGTGTGGACCGGCGGCTGGGGGGGCATCCGGGCCCGCCACCGCTTCAGCTTCCGCGACCTGGCCGACGGCTGCCTGGTGCAGTCCCACGAGGTGCTCACCGGCTGGGGCCTGCTGCCCGCCCGCCTCTTGTACTCCCCCCGGCGGCTAAGCCAACTCACCGGCCAGTGGCTGGGGGCCCTGGCCCGCCAGGCCGAGGCATCCCTGCGGCGACCTTAGTCCAGGCCTCCGCTGCGCTTGAGCGCCCGCAGCAGCCTCCAGGCCAGCCCCAGGGCCAGGCCGCCGCCGGCCAGGCCGGGCACCGACATGCCCCAGATGCGCGGCGGCACCGCCGCAGCCAGCAGCAGGCACGAGCCCACGAACAGGGCGGCGGTGAGGATGCCGTGGACCAGGCGGTTGACCGGCCGGTCCAGGCCGCGGTGGCGCAGGTTCACCTGGAGCCCGCCCTCCTTGACCCGCCCGATGATCTCCCCCAGGTCGCCGGGCAGGGCCTCCAGCAGGCGCTCCCATTGCTGGTAGGAACGCCGCATCCGGCCCAGGACCCCGGCCGGGCTCCAGCGGCGGCGCAGCGACTGGCGCAGGTAGGGCTCCACCAACTCCAGCAGGTTGAAGTCCCGGCTGAGCTGGCGGGAGGTGCCCTCCAGCATCACCAGGGTCTTGATGAGCAGGGCGATGTTGGCCGGCAGGATGATGTGGTGGTTGCGGATCATGGCGGTGAGGGATCCCAGCAGCTCCGAGAGGTTCATGTCGTTTAGCGACTCGCTCAGGTAGTCGGACATGAACTGGTCCACCTCGGCCTCCAGGGCGCGACGGTCCAGCTCCGGCGGGGCGGTGGCCAGGCGCAGCAGGATGTCGGTTAGCCGGTGAGCGTCGTTGTCCACCGCCGCCAGCAGGATGCTCTCGATCTGGTCGCGGGTGCGCTGGTCCACCCGCCCCACCATGCCGCAGTCCAGCAGCCCGATGCGGCCGCCGCCCAGAACCCAGATGTTACCGGGGTGGGGGTCGGCGTGGTAAAAGCCGTGCTCAAAGATCATCTCCAGGTAGATGTCCGCCCCCCGCCGGGTGAGCTCGGCGGTGTCGAGCCCCATCCGGCGCAGGCTCTCGGCATCACCGATGCTGACGCCCCGCAGCCGCTCCATGGTCATCACCCGGGCGGCCGACAGCTCGGGATGGGGCCAGGGTATCTTGATGGTGTCGTTGCCGGCGAAGTTCAGGATAAAGCGCCGGAGGTGGCGCGCCTCCTGCCGGAAGTCCAGCTCCTGGAGCAGGGTGCGCCGGAACTCGGCCACCAACACCCGGGGCTGGTAAAGCCTCATCACGGGATCGTACTTTTCGGCCAGGGCGGCCAGGGCGGCTAGGATGTCCAGGTCGGTAATCACCTTTTCCGCGATGCCCGGGTGCTGGACCTTCACCACCACTCCGCCCTCGGCCAAGCGGGCGGTATGCACCTGCCCGATGGAGGCCGAACCCTGGGCCTGGGGGTCGAAGTCCACGAAAAGCTCCTCGGGGCTTTGACCCAGCTCGGCCTCGATGATGGCCCGCACCTCCGAGGGCGAATCCGGGGGGGTGTCTGACTGCAGCTTCCGCAGCTCGCGGGCCAACTCGGGACTCACCAGGTCGTCGCGGGTGCTGAGCACCTGGCCCAGCTTGATGAAGGTGGTGCCCATCTCGGTAAGGGCCATGCGCAGGCGGGTGGCGAAGTCCAGCCCGGCCAGGCTCTCTCCCTGGCGGCTGCTGAAGAACCTTTTGTAAAACTCCGGGTCGCTGCCCTTGAGCCAGTTGGCCAGGCCGTACTTGAGCAGGATGGCGACGATCTCGGTAAACCGCTTGGCGTTGCGGTGATACTGGGGAAGCGAGGATATTTTGATCATGGTTGGTCCGCCGGCAATCGGGTTTGGCCCCGCCGCCGACAAAAGCGGCCGGGCGGGCATGTAGTATTTAAACATAGATCGCCGGCCGGCAATAGAGGTTGGCGCGCCGGGTAGGCAAAGCGCAAAACAGCGGGGCCGGTCGCCCGGCCCCGCCGTGGGTTAAACCTGCCGGCACCCGGCCGGTGTCAGCCTTCCATGGCCCGGCGGTCGGCCATGTCCACCAACACCCGCTCGCGGCTCTTATCCAGCCCCAGGGCCCGGCGCCGGCCGTCGATGTGCTCGATCATCATGGCCGCCATCTCGTAGGGGTCCTTGGTAAAGCCCCATTTGCCCATGCCCCGGTCGGCCAGCTCTTCAAACATCAACTTGTGGAACTTGGTGTTCTCCACGATGGGGAAGGTCACCCCGAAGACGGTGTAGACCCCGGAGGCCACGAAGTACTGGCCGATGGCGATGGCCTTTTCGCTCATGAACTCCGGCGCGGCGCCGGCCACCGGCAGGTCGGCGATGGACTCGCCCAGGCCGCCGGTCTTGACCATGTGGGTGCAGGCGGTGAGGATGCGGCTGTTGTCCACGCAGGCGCCCAGGCCCAGCACCGGCGGCATGCCCACCGTCTCGCAGACCTCGCGCAACCCCTCCCCGGCCAGGGACGCCGCCTCCGGCCGGAGCAGGCCGGCCTTGGCCATGGCCACCTGGGAGCAGCCGGTCTGCACCACCAGCACGTTGTTCTTGATCAGCTCCTTGACCAGCTCCACGTGGACCCAGTCCTGCTTCACCCGGGGGTTAGTGCAGCCCACCACCCCGGCCACCCCCTTGATGCGGCCGTTGATGATGTTGTCGTTGAGCGGGGTGTAGGAGCCCCGGAAGGTGCCGCCGAGCATGTAGTTGATGTACTCGTGGGAAAAGCCGTGCACCCCCACGTCCTTGCGGGGGGGAATGCTCACCACGGCGCTGCGGCCGGCAAAGCGCTTGATGGCCATCTCCACCACGGTGTCGGTGCAGGCCCGCGGCACCTCGTCTTCAAACTCCACGTGCACCACGCCCTCGATACGGGCCCGGCGGTTGGTGGTAAAGAGCTTGGTACCGTAGCATTCGGCCACCTTGGCCAGCCCCTGCTTGATGCACTGCACGTCCACCGCCATGGCGTCCACCGCGCCGGTGACCAACACCGCTTCGGTGGACATGAAGTTGCCGGCGTGCGGTATGCCGTTGCGCGAGAGCATCTCCAGGCCGGAGCAGCACATGCCCACCAGGTTGATGCCCTGGGCCCCGGCCGCCTCGGCCTTGGCGATGAGCTCGGGGTCCTGCACCGAGGCGATCATGGAGTCGAAGAGGTTGGGCTCGTGGCCGTGGATGATGATGTTCACCTGGTCTTCCTTGAGCACCCCCATGTTCACCTCGGCCTGTAAGGGCTTGGGCGTGCCAAAGAGGATGTCGCCGATCTCGGTGGCCACCATGGAGCCGCCCCAGCCGTCGGCCAGGGCGGTGCGGCTGATCTGCTTGATGAGGTTCTGGTGGTCCTGGTCCATGCCCATGTGGGTGCGGTCCATCAGCTCCATCACCTCGCGCATGGCCCCGCGGGGGACGATGCCCTCGCCGCGCCACATCTCCTGGGTCTTGGCCGGCGCCCGCTTTACAAAGGGTATCTCGCCCTCGAGCTGGGTGTAGGTGGTCTCCAGCACGTCGCACAGGTCGTCGGCGATATCGAGAACCTCGCGCCCCTCGGTGGCGATGCCCAACTCGTCGGCCACTTCAAAGAGCTTCTCGGTGTCTTGGATCTGGTAGTCTAAGATGCGCCCTTCGACCACGCCCCGAAAGAGCTTGAGCATCTCCATGCCGTGGTCGGTATGGGCCGCGGTGCCGGTGGCCACCATGCGGGCGAAGTTGCGCGATTGGATGGTGTCAATGGTGGCCCCGCACACCCCCACCTTGCCGTAGGGATCGTTGGCGTTGAGGCGGCAGGGGCCCATAAAACAATGCTTGCAGCAGGCGCTCTTGGCGCCGATGGGACAGGCCTTCATGGCCTGGGCCCGGTCAAAAGCGGTGTCCACGCCGTCCTGGCGGGCCTTGCTCAGCATGGCCTGGGTGGACTCGCAGGTGGTCAGCTCCGAGACCGCCACCAGCTTTTTTTGGCTCTTGTTCTTGGTCTTGTCTTTTTTGTCTCCCACGGACTACGCCTCCTGTCAGAGCGCCACACCCCTGGCGCATGGCGGTGATACCCCCTCTGCTGCGGCTTTTACTACTTAGTAATCAATCTTAGCAGGAATACATTTACCATACCAGTTCATTTTAACATTTTAACCATAGGGTATGGCGCCGGGCAGCCGGTGTGGCGGCATTGCTGGCAAAATACAGGGGTAAAAAGGCGGTCGTGGCCGGCAGCAAGACCCGGTACAGGACCAGCAGGACCGGCCGGCGGGAGAGACTTAGCCGCCGGCCACCCGGGCGGCCAGCTCCCGCACCCGGGCCAT
>JAMOVV010000147.1 GCA_027067385.1 Desulfarculaceae bacterium | reverse complement strand
GGGCTAAGCCGCCAGGAGGCCGACGCCCTGATGTTCAAAACCGCCGACAACCAGGGGCGCTTAAACGGCAAGGCCCTGTTGGCCATGCTCAAGGCCGCCGCCGCGGCCCAGGGCGATGCCCTCACCAAGTCGTTGCAGGCCTTGGCCCGCCAGGTACGCACCGGCGGCGCCTCGGGCCAACAAGACGCGGCCCGGCTCAAGGCCCGGGTGCAAGAGATGTTGGCCCGCCGGTCAACGACCGAGGCCAAAGCCCAGGACCCGGCCCAGCTCATCGCCGAGGCCAAAAACCTGGGGGTGGACCCGCGGCAGTTGCGCGCCCGAGTGCGCAACCACCAGGCCGAGCACGCCGGACTGAAAAACTCGGCCGGCAAAACCAACGCGCCGAACCAAGCTTTCAAAGAAATGATCCAGGCCGCTGAAAGCGGCGACCCGGCCCTGCCAAAATACATCGACCGCCTGGGCCGGGCGGCCACCGGCGAGTCGGCCACCCGCCTGGCCGGCCGGGCCGCAGCCACCGCCCGGCCGGTGACCGGGATTGAATCCGATTCGCGGGCCCAGGGCGAGACCCTCGGCCAGGGCGCCACCGAAGCGGCGGCCGGCGGACTCAAGGGATCGGCCGGGGTGGGCGGCGGGCGCGGCGCCCTGCCGTCATACCTGGTGCGCCAGGTGAGCGCCCAGGTGGCCCGCATGGTCAAAAGCGGCCAGTCGGTGATGCGGCTGCAACTGAAGCCGGCCCACCTGGGACGGCTCAACCTGCGCCTGGAGGTGGTGGGCTCCACGGTGAAAGCCACCGTGGTGGCCGAAACCGCCGCGGCCAAGAGCCTGCTGGAGTCCGGCCTGGCCCAGCTCAAGGATCAACTGGCCCTGGCCGGGCTCAAGGTGGAGCGCTTTGACATCGCGGTGGACCCCGACGCCCAGCGCGGCCAACAGGCCGGAGCCGGCCGGGACCCGGCCGGCTCCGGACGGGACCGCCACCGGCGCGGAATCCCGGGCCTGGCCCAAGCCGATGAGCCCCCAATCCCGGCCGCGTCCGCCAACGCCTACTACCAGGGGCGCTTGAGTATATTTGCCTAGGAACTGTTAGGAGGATAGGCACATGATACCCGCAACCTACACCGACCCGATCTACAACCCCGACACGGCCAAGACCGCCGAGGTCACCGGGCCCGCGAGCGGGCAGGGCCAGGACGCCTTCCTCAAGATGTTCATGGCCCAGATGACCCACCAGGACCCCTTGGACCCCATGGACAACACCGAGTTCACCGCCCAGTTGGCCCAGTTCAGCTCCCTGGAGCAGCTCACCAAGATCGCCCAGAGCATGGAGGGCATCGAGCGCCTGGAGCAGAGCATGCAAGAAACCCAACTGCTCAGCTACATCGGTAAAGAGGTGACCATCAGCGGCAATCAGATATCGGTGAGCGACGGGGTGGCCGGCGGGGTACGCTTCAACCTGGCCGGCAACGCCGGGGTGCGCGCGGTGATCACCAGCGTCGACGGCAAGATAGTGGCCGACGAGGACCTGGGATGGCTCTCGGCCGGGTCCCACGACTTCCGCTGGAACGGCCAGGACCTCACCGGCCACAGCGTGCCCGACGGCACCTACTCGGTCTCTTTCGTGGCCACTGACACCCAGGGCAAGGCGGTGGGG
>JAMOVV010000146.1 GCA_027067385.1 Desulfarculaceae bacterium | reverse complement strand
TCCCTGAGCCCCTGGTGGGCCAGTTTGCGGATCACCGCCAAGGGGGCGTTGGCCGCCACCAGGCGGTGCCCCTTTTGTTGCACCCGGGTGAGGATGGCCGCGTAGAGATTCAGGGGATAGCCCCAGCGCTTGGGCCAGTCGACCTGCCGGGCAAACTGATCGAGGCTCAGCTTGCCGGCGGAGAACTCGTCGCAGACCGGCTGGACCGGGTGGGGCAGCCACTCCACCACCACCACCAAGGGGGCCGGGTCGCGCTCCATCATCTTGAGCACGTCCAACTGCACCTGGTGGTGGCCGGGATGGGTATGCGACTCGCCCACCACCACCACCCGGGCCTGGTTAAGCCGCCGGGCCAGCTCGTCGCGGCTCACCACCCGGCCGTCGCGCGCGTCGATGATGGTTCCCACCGGCGGCTCCGCCGGAGGGGCGGGCCGCACCAGGGCGCAGCCTGAGAACAACAGGGCCAGGCCCAGGATCGCCGCCAGGACGCTACGGGGCATGCTTAGCCTCCATCCCGGGACCGGCCCTTGGCCTTGTCGCCGGCCGGCGTGGCCACCCCGGCCTCGCGGAGCCGGCTCATGACGTTGTCGCGTATCCAGTGGGGGTCCCACCACTCCAGGGGGTCCACGAACACCCCGCCCACCAGGACCGAGAAATGCAGGTGATCGCCCAAGGCCAGGCCGGTGGCCCCGCTGGTGCCGATGCGCTGGTTGCGGGTTACGGTTTGGCCGGTTTTGACCTCCACCACCGACAGGTGGCCGTAGAGGCTGGCCACCCCCAGGCCGTGGTCGAGGATCACCGTGTTGCCGTAGATGCCCAGGGGACCGGCGTGGACCACCCGGCCGGCGGCGGTGGCCCGTATGGGGGCGTTGGTCACGTCGGCCACGTCGGTCCCCAGGTGGGTGGCTCGGCTAATCGGTTTGCCATGGTAGAGATAGCGCCGGCGATCCGGGAACCCGGCCATGGTCTTGCCCTGGGGACGGGAAAAAACCCCGCTAAAGAGCATGGCCCCGGCCGGCGAGGATACCGCCTTGCCGATCTGCTGGTTGTTGCGGCGGCGCAGCTCGGTGTTGATCCACACGAAAAGATCGATGGGCTTGGTGCGGTCGGTGGGCAGCACCGAGCGGAAGCGAGGGAGTATCTCTTGCAGGAAACGGTCGCTGATGTTGAGGGTGGCGTGGCGGAAACGCTTCCAGCGCACCCCCACCGGCAGCTTCATCTCGGTGCGGTTGCCGCCGGGGTCGCGCACCCACAGGCGGATGGGAACCCCCCGTTTCTGGCCCTGGGAATAGGCGAAAAAGCAGACCCGCAGGTTGGGCTTCCGGGGCCAGGGGCCGTAGCCTTGGTACCGGCGTTGGCCCACCTGCACCCCGTGGTCTTTTACCTCGGGGTCGGTTTCATAGACCACCATGGCCGACCCGCCCCGGTTGATGTAGAGCCCCCGGCTAAGCAGCCTGAGGTTGGGCGGGATGGTGTCGATGATCACCTTGCATTCCCGGCGGGTGAGGTTGCCGTGCCACCACTGGCGCCAGGAATGGTCGCGCGCCTCGATGACCAGGGTGGCCGGCCCGTCTTCCAGGCCCAACTGGCGGGGATTGATGGACACCTCCACCGCGGTGGGCGCGGCGCTGGGGCGGCCTTGGGGCGGGGCGGGGAAGGTGCGGTGCCACACCGTCTTTACCCGGCTGCCCTGGATCAGTTGCACGGACAACGATTGCAGGCCCGCGCCCTGGTCGCTCACCGTGAGGTTGAGATGGTAGTCCCGGCCCAGGTGGGTGGGTTGCCGGCCCAGGGTCAGCCGGGGCGCTTGGCCCTCTAGCTTGGGCCACAAGAAAAACACCGCCACGCCGATGGCGACCACCAGCGCGATCAAAATGAACCAACCGAGTCCTCCCCTGCGCGAACCTGATGCCATAACCACCTAGCCTTACGTAAGATTTCCAACCGAGTCCCCTGGTTAAACTTAGGGGGCGCCCCGGCGCTTGTCAAGCAGGGCCAGCCGCGGCTTGCCCCGGACGGGGGCGGGTGCTAGAGTCTCGGCATGATCGCACCGGTTAACGGCAAAACCCCCCAGGTGGCCGGGGACGCCTTCGTGGCCCCGGACGCGGTGGTGATGGGCGACGTGGTATTGGGGCCGCAGGTGAGCGTGTGGTACGGCGCGGTGCTCCGCGGCGATATCAACTGGATACGCATCGGCGCGCGCAGCAACATCCAGGACCTGTCGGTGCTGCACGTGGAGCACCAGGGCCAAGGAGTGGAGGTGGGCCAGGACGTGGTGGTGGGGCACCGGGTGGTGCTGCACTCGGCCACGGTGCGCGACCGGGCCCTCATCGGCATGGGCGCGGTGGTCTTGGACCGGGCCCTGGTGGGGGCCGGGGCCATGGTGGCCGCCGGCAGCGTGGTGCCGCCGGGCATGGAGATACCGCCGGCCACCCTGGCCATGGGGGTGCCGGCCAAGATAGTGCGCCGGCTCACCGACCAGGAGCTGGCCGACAACCTGGCGGTGGTGGGGCGTTATCTGCGGGTGAGCGCCTGCCACCAGGACCCCGGCCGCATCGAGGACTTCAGCCGAGGATGAGCCCCTGCCCGAGGTGGTGGCCGGCCTGTCCCCCCAGGTTCACCACAACTGCCAGTTGGCCAGCGCCCCGGGCTCGGGGCGCTTCTCATTGTAAGGCGCCGTTGGATTGTACCGCGTTGGTTGTGGCTGATGGCGTGTCGCCGATTACCGGCCCCCATGCGTCACCCCGCCGGCGCTGATCCTGCCAAGGCGCGGCCGGGTTGTCCCGTCTGGTTGGCCGTAAGCGCTACGACCCGCGACCCGCCCCGGCAGGTAGCCCGGACGGACCGGGGGCTATTTCAGCCGGTAGGTGATCAGGCCGTGGGTGAGGTCGTAGGGTGAAACACTGATGCGCACCCGGTCTCCCACCAACACCTTGATCTTGAAACGTTTCATGCGGCCCGAGAGCACGGCCCGCAAGGTGTGGCCCTGGTCGGTGAGAACCTCCATCTGGCCACCGCCCAGGGTTCGAGTAACTTCACCTTCCAGGTGAATCAGATCGTCACGAGCCAAATTAACTCCTTTGAAACAGGCTGATAATCTCGCCGGCCCGCCGGCCGCGCCCCTTGACCGCCTAATATGGCATGGACACCTGGAGGCGTCAAGGCCCAGGTGGCCGGCGCGCGGCCCAAAACCGCGGGCCCCGGGGCAGGTATGCCTGCTCCAGGGCCCGCGAGCTTTAGCCGGGGTTGCGTCGGGCGATGGGCGCTACATGGACGGGGGAGCCGGCGGGGCCTCTACCCCCTTGGCATCGGCGATCCCCTGCAGCAGCCCCAAGATACGGAAAAGCACCATCACCACCTCGAGATAGACCCGGGCCATGATCACCCACAACAAGGCTATCAACGGCGAGATGATCAGGGTAATCACGCCGTTGGTGAAGCTTTGGGTAAAGGCGATGACGATGTAGGCCACGGTGCCCAAACCGATGATGATCAGCAGGACGGTATAGAGAAACTTGATGATGCTGGGTGTTACGAATTCCTTGAAGCTGAAATCGAAGAGCCTTTGGAAAAAGCTGGGCATGATGCCTCCCCCCATTAAAGTTGCGATGCCGAGTCTTGTTTAAGTTAATAATACAATACAAAGGGGGTAAAATAAAACCGACAAAGGCGGGGCTTGTTTTCGCCCCGGGCCGGCCGGCGGCAGGGGGATAAGGCGTTCATTTTTGGGAAAAACCGCTTGCCAAACCCCCAAGGGAGCGGTATAAATCTTAACTTCGATTATGGCCGGGGCGGACGGTGGCAAGTGGACGGTAGTAAGCGGACGCGCCGGAGGAGAGCAAACAGTTTCAAAACCACCCGGCCCTGGGGCCCGGTGGCATGCGATAGCGGGAGACTTAAGCCATGAGCCAGGTTTGCGAATTTTGCGGCAAGGGCCCCATGGTGGGCAACAACGTAAGCCATGCCCACAACAAGACCAGGCGTCGTTTCAATCCCAACCTGCAGCGGGTCCGGCACGTGGAAAACGGCCGGGTGCGCCGGGTGCGGGTGTGCACCCGCTGCCTGCGTTCCGGTCTGGTGGTAAAGCCGGCCTAGACGCCCCTGGTTACCTCTTGACGACCAGCGGCCCGACGACCAGCGGCCCTTTGACGACCTCTTGACGACCAAACGGCCCTGGAAGCCATATCCAGGGCCGTCCTTTTTGGGGATCGCCTTCCCTGAACCACCAAGCAGCCAGAGAGCCGGCCGGGCTCAGTCCAGGGGCGCGTCGCGGTGTACCGGCACCGGCGCGCGGTCCAGGGCGTGCATGAAAGCGGCCTGGTCGGTGTAGTCGCGGATGACCAGCGAGGCGCCGGAGCTGCGCAGGTCGTCGGCCGTCTCGCCGCTGCCCACCCCCACGAAGGCCAGGCCCAGCCGGGCCGCCGCCGCCACGTCCCAAAAGGCGTCGCCCACGTAGACCGTGCGTTCAAAGACCGGCGTCTTGTAGGTCCGGCGGGCGCTCTCGATGGCCAGGGAGATGATGCGGGTGCGGGCCTGGGCGTCGTCGGCAAAGGCTCCGGCGATGCCGTCGATCTTCACCCCGATGCCGCCCAGCTTCACCCGGGCCAGGTCCTTCCAGCCGCCGCTGGCCAGGGCCAGGCCCCATTCCGACTGCTCCCGCAGCATGGCCAGCAGCTTGGCCGCGCCCGGCACCGCGAACTGCCGGGGCGAGACGGTGGCCAGGTACTCCTGCCAGTAGTTTTTAAACAGCCGCCGCACCTTGGCGATGTCCTTGGGCTCCGGCGGCCGGCCCCGGGCCTGCTCGAAGATGAAGGGCATCAGCCCGCTGTCAGTGGAAAAGCGGGCCTGGGTCCAGTCCAGTTCGGCCAGGTTGATCTGGTACTCTTCCCGGAAGATGCGCTCGTACAGGACTTGGTTGGTCTTGCCGGTGCGCACCAGGGTTCCGTCGATATCGAAAATGACCAAGCGCATGGGTTTCTCTCAGTTCAAACGTCGCACGGAAATCACGTCCCGTATCTTTTTCAGATCGCCCAGCACCCGCTTTAGTTGGCGGGCGTGGTTGACTTCCACCAGGAAAGTGGCCACCCCGTTGCCGTCGGGGTCGGTGTGGGCCTCGGCTTCCACGATGCCGATCTCGCGTTGCTTGAGCACTCCGGTGATGTCGGCCAGGATGCCGGTGCGGTTGTTGCCCACCACCTGGATGCGCACCGGCCATACCTGGCTGGCCGGCACGTCCCACTCCAGGTCCACCAGGCGCTCCGGGTCCACGTGCCCCAGGTCCTTGCAATCGGCGGTGTGCACCGTCACCCCCCGTCCCCGGGTGATGTAGCCCTTCACCGCGTCGCCGGGCAGGGGGTTGCAGCACTTGGCGTAGCGCACCAGCACGTCGTCGACCCCCTTGACCTTGATGCCGCCCTGGGGCCGCTTGCGCAGCCGGCTCAGGCGTTTGAGCAGTCCCGGCGGGTGCTCCGGCTCCGGTTGGGGATCGATGCGGTTGAGGATATGGCGGGGCGAGACCTTGCCATAGGCCACCGCGGCCAGCAGGTTGTCCACGGTTTTGTACGACAGTTCCTCCACCACCGGGTCCAGCTTGTTTTCCCGCAGCACGCCGGCCAGGGTGAGGTTGCGCTTTTTCAGCTCGCGTTCCAGCAGGTCGCGGCCCAGGGACACCGAGCGTGCGCGCTCCTGGTCCCGGAAATAGGCGCGCAGCTTGGAGCGGGCCCGGTTGGATACCACGTACTTGAGCCAGTCCTTGGACGGCTTGTGGTTGGCCTGGGTGATTATCTCCACCTGGTCGCCGGTGGACAGGGTGGTGCGCAGGGGGACCATGCGGCCGTTGATCTTGGCGCCCACGCACTGGTGCCCCACCTCGGTGTGGATGGCGTAGGCGAAGTCGATGGGGGTGGCTTCCTTGGGCAGCTCCTTCACCTCGCCGGTGGGGGTGAAGACGAATATCTCCTCCGGGAACAGGTCCATGCGCAGGGTGTCCATGTACTCGGAGGGTTCCTTCTGCTCCCGCTGCCACTCCAGGAGCCGGCGCAGCCAGGTGAAGCGGCGTTCCTCGGCCTCGTTGGAGGCGCCCTGCTCCTTGTAGAGCCAGTGGGCGGCGATGCCCTCTTCGGCCACCTGGTGCATCTGTTCGGTGCGAATCTGCACCTCCATGCGCTGGCCGCCGGGCCCTACCACCGAGGTGTGCAGCGACTGGTACATGTTGGGCTTGGGTATGCCGATGTAGTCCCGAAAACGCCCCGGGATGGGCTTCCAGGTGTTGTGGATCACCCCCAGGGCGTCGTAGCAATCCTTGAGCGAGGTGGTGATCACCCGAAAGGCCACCAGGTCGTAGAGCTCGTCGATGTCCACCTGGCGGCGCTGCATTTTCTCGTAGATAGAGGAGAAATGCTTGGAGCGGCCGTCCACCCGGCACTTGATGTTGTGTTCGGCCATCACCTGGACGATCTTTACCTTTACCTCGTCGATGAACTCCTGGCGCTCGCCGCGGCGGGTGGCCACCCCCTGCTGGATCATGCGGTAGGTCTCGGGCTCCAGGTAGTAAAAGGCCAGGTCTTCCAGTTCCACCTGCCAGCGCCGGATGCCCAGCCGGTGGGCCATGGGGGCGTAGATTTCGCGGGTCTCGGTGGCGATGCGCCGCTGCTTTTCGGCCGGCAGGTAGCCTAGGGTGCGCATGTTGTGCAGGCGGTCGGCCAGCTTGATCAGCAGCACCCGGATGTCGTCGGCCATGGCCAGGATCATCTTGCGCAGGCTCTCGGCCTGTTGGGCGGTCTTGGTGGTGGCCGAAAGCAGGGTGATCTTGGTGACCCCGTCCACCAGGTTGGCGATCTCGGCCCCTAGCAGTTGCTTGATATCGCCGATGCCCGCCTCGGTGTCCTCCACCACGTCGTGCAGAAGACCGGCGCAGATGGCGGCCACGTCCAGGCGCAGCTTGGCCAGCAGGCCGGCCACGGCCAGGGGATGCTCCAGGTAGGGTGCGCCCGAGAGCCGGGTTTGGCCTTGGTGCATCTTGGCCGAATACACGTAGGCCTTGGTGATGGCCGAGACGTCGGCGCCGGGGTGATAGGTCTGCACCGTCTCGATTATTTCGTTTATGCGGGGCATCTGGCTACTTGACCTATAGGGTCTGTCCTCCACCCTGGTTCACCATCTCCACCAGGGAATCGGCCGCCTGCTCCAAGGGCAGCATCTCCACCCGGCCGTCGGCCCGGTGCTTGAGCTCCACCTGGCCCTGCTTAAGTCCCTTGTTGCCCACCACCAGGCGCAGGGGTATGCCCACCAGGTCGGCGTCCTTGAACTTGACGCCGGGGCGCAGGTCGCGGTCGTCTATGAGCACGTCCACCCCTTTTTGGCCCAACTGCCGGTAGAGCTCCAGGGCCTTTTCCATGACCGGGCCCTGGTGGCCCAGGGGCAGGATGGTCACCGAGTAGGGGGCGATGGGCAGGGGGAAGATGATGCCGTTGTCATCGTGGCCCTGCTCGATGGCCGCGGCCACGATGCGGCTCACCCCGATGCCGTAGCAGCCCATGACAATGGGGTGGCTTTGGCCCTCGGCGTCGAGGTACTCGGCGCCCATGGCGGTGGAATACTTGGTGCCCAACCGGAAGATGTGTCCCACCTCGATGCCGCGGGCGAACTCCAGTTCCCCACCGCAGCGGGGGCAGGCGTCATCCGGGGCGATGACGCGTAGGTCCGCCGGCCGCGCCTGGGGCACGTCGCGCTGTAGGTGCAGGCCGGTGAGGTGGTGGTCGGCCTTGTTGGCCCCCACCACCAGGGCCGGCGCTTGCAGCAGCTCATGGTCCACCCACACCGGCACCTCAAGGCCCAGGGGGCCGGAGAAGCCCAGGGGGCCACCGGTTACCTCCTGGATAACCGCCGGCGGGGCCAGCTGCAACTCGGCCGCGCCCAGTTGGTTTTTCAGCTTGATCTCGTTTAGCTCGCGGTCGCCGCGCACCATGGCCGCCACCGGCTGGCCGTCGGCCAGGTAGATGAGGGTCTTAGCGATCTGGTGGGGGGCCACTCCCAGGAACTCGGCCACCTCCTCCACGGTGTGGGCGCCCGGGGTGGCCACCTCGGCCGTCGCGGGACCGGGCTCCGGCGCCCCGGCGTGGCTCGCGACGGCCTCGGCCTTTTCCAGGTTGGCGGCATAGCCGCAGCCGCCGCAGCTCACGATGGCGTCCTCGCCGGTGTCGGCCAGGACCATGAATTCGTGGCTGAAGGAACCGCCGATGGCCCCGCTATCGGCCTCCACCACGCTGAAGCGCAGGCCCAGGCGCTCGAAGATGCGGGTGTAGGCCTGGTGCATCACCTGGTAGCTGGCCGCCGCGGCCTGGTCGTCCACGTCAAAGGAATAGGCGTCTTTCATCAGGAATTCGCGGGCCCGCATGATGCCGAAGCGGGGGCGTATCTCGTCGCGGAACTTGGTCTGTATCTGGTAGAGGTTCAGTGGCATATCGCGGTAGGAGCGGATCTCGCGCTTGGCGATATCGGTCACCACCTCCTCGTGGGTGGGGGCCAGGCAATAGGCGTTGTCGTGGCGGTCGGCAAAGCGCAGCAGCTCCTTGCCGTAGTGGTCCCAGCGTCCCGAGGACTGCCACAGCTCGGCCGGCTGCACCGCGGGCATGAGTATCTCCAGGGCGCCGGCCGAGTCCATCTCCTGGCGTACGATGTTTTCCACCTTGCGCAGCACCCGGTAGCCCAGGGGCAGCCAGTTGTAGATGCCGCTGGCCAGCTTGCGGATGAGGCCGGCGCGCAGCATGAGCTGGTGGCTGACGATCTCGGCGTCGGCCGGGGTCTCCTTGAGGGTGGGGATGAGGGTGCGGCTGAACTTCATGGTGATTCCTTGTCCTCTGGCTTGGCTAGGTATTCGTCTTCGGCCCGGCGCACCGCCTCCAGCAGCGCCTCCAGGAGTTGGTCTTCGCGAAACTTCTTTTGCACTTGTCCCTGGTGGAAAAGCACTCCCTGGCCCCGCCCCCCGGCCACCCCGATATCAGCGTGGGAGGCCTCGCCCGGGCCGTTGACCACGCAGCCCATGATGGCCACGGTCAGCGGCGCGGTGATGGCGGCCATCTCCACCTCGGCCCGCTCCACTAGGGAGATGAGGTCGATCTCGGTGCGGCCGCAGGTGGGGCAGGAGATTATCTCCACCCCGCGGCGGCGCAGGCCACAGGCGGCCAGCAGGTGCCAGGCCACCTGCACCTCGCGCACCGGGTCGGCGGTGAGCGAGACCCGGAAGGTGTCGCCGATGCCGGCCATGAGCAGCATGCCGATGCCCAGGGCGCTCTTGACCGTACCGGCCAGTAGCCCCCCCGCCTCGGTCACCCCCAGGTGCTGGGGCAGGTCGGAATACTCGGTCCACAGGCGGCAGGCGGCAATGGTGTCGGCCACGTTGGAGGACTTGAGACTCACCTTGATCTGCTCAAAGCCCCGGTCTCGCAGCTTGCGCACGTGGCGCATGGCCGCCTCCACCATGGCCGCCGGGGTAGGGCCGCCATGGCTGGCCAGCAGGTCCTTGGGCAGAGAGCCGGAGTTGGCCCCCACCCGGATAGGCGCGCCGCGCTCGGCCGCGGCGGCCACCACCCGGTCCAGGGCCCGGTCGCTGCCGATGTTGCCGGGGTTGATGCGCACCCCGGCCGCGCCGTTTTCCAGGGCGGCCACGGCCAGGGAGGCGTCGAAGTGGATGTCGGCCACCACCGGCAGGGGGCTGGCCGCGGTGATGGGTTTGAAGGCTCCGGCCGCCTCGGCGTCGGGCACCGCGCAGCGCACCACCTCGCAGCCGGCCTCGGCCAACCGGTTGATCTGGGCCAGGGTGGCGGCCGGGTCGCGGGTGTCGGTGTTGGTCATGGACTGCACCGCCACCGGCGCGCCGCCGCCGATGGGTACGCGGCCCAGGTGGATTCGCCGGGTATGGCTTCGCTGAGTGCCCATGAGCCTCCCTAACTAACTTTGTCGGTCAGTGGTGTCAAATCCGAGCGGGCCGGGGCGCGCACCTCGGTGATCTCAAAGCCGCGCTGGACCAACAGGGCGGCCAGCACCCCCAGGCGCACCCCGCCCAAGGGATTGGCTCCCGCGGGGTCGTAGCCACAGGAGGGCGAGCGGTCCTTGAGAAAGGCGCGCCGCACCCCGGCGGCCAAGGCCTGCTCCAGCACCTCCCGGGCGCCCTGGATAAAGGCCCGGCTCACGTCTTGGCCGTTGGCGTCGATTAGCCGGGCGCGGCCGGCCAGCAGGTCGGCCCCCTCGCAGCCCGGCCGGGCGCCGCAAAAGCGGGCCGGGGCCCGCGGCACCCCGAGACCCCCGGCGGTCTCCGGGCACAGGGCCAGTACCGCCTCCTTGTCCAGCCGGCGGGCCAGTTGCTCGTCTAAGCTGTGCCGGCCGTCGTAGCGGGTGCAATGCCCCAGCAGACAAGCCGATACCAGGATCATCTACGCGGCCTTGCCTCCGATGAATTCCACCGCGGGCTCGCCCTCGGCCCGCGGTGCGATCTCGCCGATGATATAAGCCTGCTCACCCATGCCCTCCAGGCGCTCGATCACTTCCTGGGCCTGTTGCTCGGGAACCACCATCACCAGCCCGATGCCGTGGTTGAAGGTGCGCCGCATCTCGTTGGGGCTGAGCTTGCCGGCGGCTTGCAGGAACTCGAAGATGGGCGGGATGGGCCAGGACCCCTCCTGGATGATCGCCCGGCAGGATGTGGGCAACACCCGGGGCAGATTTTCCAGCAGGCCGCCGCCGGTGATGTGGGCCACCCCGTGCAGGGACAGGTCCCGCTTGATGATGAGCACCGGCTTGGCGTAGACCCGGGTGGGGGTGAGTATCTCCTCGCCCACCGGGCGGGGCAGGTCGTCCACCACCGAGTCCACGTCCAACTTGAGCTCCTCGAAGATGATCTTACGCACCAGGGAGTAGCCGTTGGAATGCAGCCCGCTGGAGGCCAGGCCCACCAGTTGGTTGCCCACCCGCACCGAGGAGCCGTCGATGATCTCGTCGTTGTCGATCACCCCCACCGCGAACCCGGCCAGGTCGTATTCCCCGGGGGGATAGAAGCCGGGCATCTCGGCGGTCTCGCCGCCGATGAGGCTGCACTCGGCCTGGCGGCAGCCCTCCACGATGCCGGCCACCACCTGCTCGGCTATGTCCACGTCCAGCACGCCCATGGACAGGTAGTCCAGCATGAACAGGGGGCGCGCGCCGCAAACCACGATGTCGTTGACGCACATGCCCACCAGGTCGATGCCGATGGTGTCGTGCTTGCCCACCATAAAGGCGATCTTCAGCTTGGTGCCCACCCCGTCGGTGGAGCTGACCAACACCGGGCGCGAGTAGCGGCCGGTATTGAGCGAGACCATGCCGGAGAACCCCCCGATGTCGTCGAGCACCGCCGAGGTATGGGTGGAGCGCACCATGGACTTGATGCGCTCCACGAACTGGTTGCCCTTGGCGATATCCACCCCGGCGTCGCGGTAACGGTCGGAACTGCTCATATAATCCTCGTATCCCTCGGTGGTGGGAGTGAACTCATATGGTAAATGTACCCCAGCGCGGGATCAAATCACAGTTTGTTGTGCGCCGCGGGTCCTTGACAAAAGGGCCTGCCGCGCGCTTTGGTTAGGAGGCCGCGCCGCCGGATTTCCCGGCCGCGCCGCCCTCGGAGTTGGCATGCAACCACGAGTTACCCCCTTTGCCCTGGCCCCCCTGGCCCGGTCCCTCACCACCCGGGCCGGGGTGGGACCGGCCACGGCCGCCGCCCTGGCCAAGCGCTCCCTGGCCACCCTGGGTGACGCCTTGTTTTTCTTTCCCCGGGCCTACCAGGACCGGCGACGGGTCACCCCCCTGGACCAGTTGGCCCCGGGCATGCACGCCGTGGTGCGCGGCCGGATCACGGCCAGCGGCCGTTTCGGCCGGGGCGGCCGGGGCTACCGGCTGGTGCTCGGCGGCCCCGGGCCAAGCATAGCCTGCCTGTGGTTTCGATACAAGCGCGCCCACCTGGAAGGATACACCAAGGGCCGGGAGGTGCTGGCGGTGGGCGACGTGGACCAGGACCCGCGCGGCGGCCTGCAGATGGTGCACCCCAGCCTGTTCGACCCTAAGGACTTGGAGCAGGGCCACCCCGCCCTAGGCCGGCTGGTGCCGGTATATCCCGAGATCGAAGGGGTGCCCCAGGGCCGCCTCCGGCGGGTGATGGCCGAGCTGACCGCCGAGCTGGCTCCCCAGGTGGAGGACCCGCTGTTCGGCCGGCTGCCCGACGGGCTATATCCCATGGCGTCGGGAGACGCCCTGCTGGCCGCCCACCTGCCCGGTCCCGACACCCCGGCCTCGGAGCTGGATCCGGCCGCCGCGGCCTGGCGGCGCGCCCTGGCGGTGAACGAGCTGTTTTATTTTGAGCTGGCCCTGGCCCTGAAACGCAACCGCCGCGAGGTCGCCACCGCCCGGCCGCTGGCCGGCCCCGGCGAACTGGTGAGCCGTTTTTTGCGGGCCCTGCCGTTTAAGCTCACTCCGGGGCAGGTCCAGGCGGTGGAGCAACTGCGGCAAGACCTGGCCCGGCCGAAGCCCATGGGCCGGCTACTCATGGGCGATGTCTCCACCGGCAAGACGGTGGTGGCCCTGGCCGCCGCCCTTATGGCCGCCGAGGCCGGGGCCCAGGCCGCGTTCATGGCCCCCACCGAGATACTGGCCCGGCAGCACCTGGCCACTGCCCAGCGCTTCCTGGAACCCCTGGGCCTGGAGGCGGTGTTGGTCACCGGCGCGGACAACGGCGGCCAGCGCCGCGCGGCCCTGGAGGCGGCGGCCCGGGGCGCGGCCCTGGTGGTGGGCACCCACGCCCTGTTTTCCCAGGCGGTGGAGTTCAAATCCCTGGGCCTGGCGATCATCGACGAGCAGCACCGTTTCGGGGTGCACCAGCGGCTGCGCCTGGCGGCCAAGGGCGGTCACCCCCACCTGCTGGTACTCTCGGCCACCCCCATCCCCCGCACCCTGGCCCTGGCCCTGGCCGGCCACCTGGACATCAGCGACCTGCCCCAGAGGGTGGGCGGCTCGCCCCGGGTGGCCACCCGCCTGCTGGAGTACGGCCAGCGCAAGCAGGCGGTGGAGGCCATCGGCCGGGCCCTGGCCCGGGGCGAACAGGTGTTTGTCATCTGCCCCCTGGTGGAGGCCTCGGACCAGGTGGCCGCCCCGGACGCGGTGCAGACCCACCGCCGGCTCAGCGCCTTTTTCCAGGACGTGGAGGTGGGGCTGGTGCACGGGCGCATGGACGGGGAGGCGCAGCAGTGCGCCCTGGACGATTTCGCGGCCGGCCGCACCCCGCTGTTGGTGGCCACCACCGTGGTGGAGGTGGGGGTGGACGTGGACCGGGCCACCTTGATGGTGGTGCTGGGGGCCGAGCGTTTCGGATTGAGCCAGCTCCACCAACTGCGCGGCCGGGTGGGGCGCGGCGATAGACCCGGCGCCTGCATCCTGGTGGCCGGCCCGGAGCCCGGCGAGTCGGGGCTCAAGCGCCTGCAGGTGCTCACGGCCACTGACAGCGGACGCCAGGTGGCCGAGGCCGACCTGGGCCTGCGCGGCCCGGGCGAGGCCCTGGGGCGCCGCCAGAGCGGCCTGCCGCCTTTCCGGGTGGCCGACTGGCTGGTGGACGCCCGCTTTGTGCCGGCCATCCGCGAGCAGATCGCCGCCTGGCTGGAGCAAGACCCGGAGATGGCCTCGGAGGAGCTGGCCCCGCTCAAGGCCGAGGCCCTGCGCCGCTGGGGAGCGCGCCTGGGGCTGGAGCCAGTAGACTGACCCGCCGGACGCGGCGCTAGAAACCCTCTTCCGAGACCTGGGCGATCCTCTGTTCGATATTGTCGCGCACCTCGGGGGAGCGCAAGGCCTCCAGGGCCCAGCCGCGCGACTTGAGGAACTCGCTGGTGCGCTCGTCCAGGATGGCCGCCAGGTCGATCTTCTTTTCGGCGTCAAAGGAAAAATAGCCCAGGGTCTTGGCCAAGTGGTCAGCTAAAAACAGCATGCCGGCTATGTCCTGGTGCTCCTCGGCCTCCCAGGGGTCGTGATGGTGGCCCACCGCTTGCACCATTTGTTGGGGCAGCTCCCAGTAGGCCAGCAAGGAGAGGCCCACAAAGGCGTGGTCGACCATGAGGACCTTGTTTTCCGCCTCCACCCAGCCGACGCTCTCGCGCTCGATGGTATTGAGCACCTCGGTGAACTTTTCCGGCCGGTGGGAGTCCAGGGCCACCTTGCCGATGTCGTGGATCAGGCCGAAGACGTAGTAGCCGCCGCCCCAGTCCAGGACATCGCGGGCCAGCGCGTCGCAGATAATGCCCACCACTTGGGAGTGCCACCAGAGCTTGGCCCGCTGCATGCGCCGGCGCAGGGGACGGTCGCCGCCGGCCGCCGTGAGGATGGTCAGGGCCATGGCCAGGCGGGCGATCTCGGAAAAACCCAGCACCACCACCGCCCGGGTGAGGTCGGTCACCTCCACCCCGGTGGCAAAGGCCGGCGAGTTGGCCAGGCGCATCAGGCGCGCCGCCAGGGAAGGGTCCTGCCGGATGATCTTCACCAGGTCCTCGGCCGAGGCGTCGGACTGGTTGGTCATCTCCATCAGCTCCATGGCCGTGGTGGGTAGGGTGGGCAGGTCCTCGGGGTGGCATCCCAGGATGCGGCTTAGCAGCCAGCCGTACTTTTTCTTTAGCGAGTTGTCCTCGGCGCTCATGCGAAACTCCACTGCCCTGCGATAAACAGGGTCAACAGTTTTGGGAACGCCGGCCGCATCCTGATGCACCAAGGTGAGACGGTTGATCACCGGGAGGGGAGAAAGCATCGGTTGGCTCTCGGTATTCGGCGGTCCCGCCACCGCGCGTCCATGGCGCGCGGCCGGTGACTTTGCGCACCCCTGATCGGGGTTTGCCTTTTTCGTACCAAGTCTTTTAAGAAAATAGCATTTTAAACCGGGCCATGGCAAGAACCGCCACGGCCGACGAGGTGGGGGGAGCCCGGGTCGGCGGCCGGCCGCGGCCGGCCGCCGCATGGGGCTACCATTTAAAGATGGTTATACCCGGGGCGTGGAACTCGCCGGGTTCCAGGTAGTCGTTGCCGTTTAGGTCATAGAGGTCGAAGAACTTCTTGGCCGTGTCTCGGTCCTCGTAGATGCTGTAGTACTCTTGGCGCGAAATGCGCTGGTCGCCGTCGTTGTCCATGGCCCTGAACAGGCCGGACCGGTCGTAGCGCGGGGCCGCGGCGCCCGGGACGTGGGGTCCCATGGCGGCGCAACCGCCGAGGGCCAGCGCGGCCATGATCATCAGCAGGGTGGTCCACCTGGTTCCTGGGGTCATGGTCGTCTCCTTGGGTGCGAGAAGTGTTTGTCAAAGCGCGGGCCGGGGGGCAACCCGGCGGTTTTAGTTGCGCAGGGCCGAGGCCGGGGCCGGCAGGCGTCCCCCCCGGCACACGAAGGCCCGGCCGCTCAGCTCCGGGACCGCCATCACCGGGGCGCGCCCCAGCAGGCCGCCGAAGTCCACCGTGTCGCCCGGTTGTTTGCCCGGGGCCGGGATCACCCGCACCCCGGTGGTCTTGTGGTTGACCACGCCGATGGCCAACTCGTCGGCGATGATGGCCGTGAGGGTCTCGGCCGGGGTGTCGCCGGGCACCGCGAACATGTCCAGGCCCACCGAGCAGACCGCGGTCATGGCCTCCAACTTGTCCAGGTTCAGGGCCCCGCTCTGCACCGCGTCGATCATGGCCAGGTCCTCGCTCACCGGGATGAAGGTGCCCGAGAGCCCGCCCACGTTGCCGCTGGCCATGGCCCCGCCCTTTTTCACCGCGTCGATCAGCAGGGCCAGAGCGGCGATGGTGCCCGGCGCGCCGACCTTTTCCAGGCCCATGGCCTCCAGGATGAGCCCCACCGAGTCGCCCACCGCGGTGGTGGGGGCCAGGCTGATGTCCACCACCCCGAAGCTCACCCCCAGCCGCCGGGCCAGCTCCCGGCCCAGCAGCTCGCCGGCCCGGGTGATCTTGAAGACCGTGCGGCGGATCACCTCGCTGAGCATGGTGAGGTCGCAGTCGGGGTGCTTTTGCACCACGGCGCGCACCACCCCGGGACCGCTGATGCCCACGTTGAGCGCCGCGTCCGCCTCGCCGCCGCCGTGGAAGGCGCCGGCCATGAAAGGGTTGTCCTCCGGCGCGTTGGCAAAGGCCACGAACTTGGCGCAAGCCATGGCCCGCTCGGTGGCCGCGGCCATCTGCTTGAGGATTACGCCCAGGCGCAGAGCGGCGTCCATGTTGATCCCGGCGGCCGACGAGGCCAGGTTGAGGAAACCGCAGAGCCGTTCGGTCTGGCCCAGCACCTGGGGCAGGGCGTCCATGAGCCGCCGGTCGGCCGCGGTGGCCCCCTTTTGCACCAGGGCCCCGAAGCCGCCCACGAAGTCCACCCCGGCGGCGGCGGCGGCCTGGTCCACGGCGCGGGCCAGCACCAGGGGGGCGTCGTCGGCCGCGCAGGGCTCGATGAGCCAGGCGGCCGGGGTTATGGACAGGCGCTTGTTCACCACCGGCACCCCGAACTCGTCGCTCAGGGCCCGGGCCTCGCGCACCAGGCGGGTCCCCTGGTCGGTGAGCCGCCGCCGGGCGGCCTCGGCCAGGGCCGCGGCCTCAGGGTGCACCAGGTCCTTGAGGTTCACCCCCAGGGTGAGCGCCCGGATGTCGAAGTTTTCAAACAGGATCATCCCCGAGGTCTCCAGGACCTCTTCCAACCCGATACTCACGATCCTTACCTCACACCCGGTGCATGGCCTTGATGACCGCCTCGGCGTGCATCATGATGGTGAGCCCCATCTCGGAGCCCAAGTCGTCCAGCTCGGAGCGCAGCTCGGAGATGTCGCGACCGCAGTCGGTGACGTCGGCCAGAAGAGTCATGACAAAAGTGCCGTCCATCACCTTTTGCTGCACGTCTTCGATGTTCACCTCGTTTTCATAAAGCAGGGTGCTGACGCGGGCGATAATACCCTTACGGTCTTGGCCGATGACCACGATGAATACCCGTTGCCGCTCCATGATTCTCCTCTTGCTCAGGACATGTTTTCACGGCCCCAGGGGCACAGCGGCAGCAAAGTGCATTCCGGGCATAGGGGCCGGCGGGATTTACACACCTGCCGACCATGCAGGATAACCTGGTGGCTGAAGATGGTCCAGCGCTCGGCCGGGATTTGGGCCATGAGGTCGAACTCGGCCTTTACCGCGTCGCTGTGCTCGGTGAGCCCCAGGCGGCGGGCGATGCGCCCCACGTGGGTGTCCACGGTGATGCCCGGTTGGCCAAAGGCGTCGCCCAGCACCACGTTGGCCGTCTTGCGCCCCACCCCGGGCAGCTTAACCAGCTCCTCCAGGGTGTGGGGCACCAGGCCCCCGTGGCGCTCGGTGATGGCCTGGGCCGCTCCCTTGAGCGACTTGGCCTTGTTGCGGAAAAAGCCGGTGGAGCGGATCAACTCCTCGATCTCGCCCAACTCGGCCTGGGCCATGTCCTGCACCCGGGCAAAGCGCTTAAACAGGGACGGGGTCACCTGGTTCACCCGCTGGTCGGTGCACTGGGCTGAGAGGATGGTGGCCACCAGCAGTTGCCAGGGGTCGCGGTGCTCCAGGGTGCAGCTCGCGTCGGGGTAGAGCCGGTCCAGCGCATGCAGGATGTCGCGCACCCGCTTGCTTGGTTTGGCCGGCGGCTTGGGGGGTTGCTTGGCTTGGCGGGTCAATTCATGCCTCGGGCAAGGAGGGGACGGGCGTTGGTAGTCACGGTATCCTCCAACGGCGCGGTGGACGCCCCGCCGCCGGCCGCGGCCAGGGCCGGGTAGGGGGCTCGGGGCGGCGGATCAGGCTCAGAGTATAACCACCTGCTTGATAAAACGCACCACCTCGTCCGGGTCGTCCATGATGCGGAAGAGGTCCAGGTCTTCAGGGCTGATCATGCCGTGGGCCAGTTGGGTGCCGCGCATCCAGTCCACCAGGCCGGTCCAGTAGTCGCTGCCAAAGAGGATCACCGGGAAGGGACGGATGCGGTGGGTCTGGATGAGGGTGAGGGCCTCGGCCAGCTCGTCGAGGGTGCCGAAGCCGCCGGGCATGACCACGTAGGCCATGGAGTACTTGACAAAGACCACCTTGCGCACGAAAAAGTAGCGAAAACTCAGCCGGATATTGGCGTAGGGGTTGGGACGCTGTTCAAAGGGCAGCTCTATGTTGAGCCCCACCGAGTGGCCGCCGGCCTCGGCCGCGCCCTTGTTGGCCGCCTCCATTACCCCGCCGCCGCCGCCGGTGATCACCTCGAAACCGGCCTCGGCCAACAGCTTGCCCAAGCGTTCGGCCTGCTGGTATTCCGGCGAGGTGGGCTCGGAGCGGGCCGAACCGAAGACGGTGACCCCACGGGTGATTTCGGACATGGTTTCGATGCCGTCGACGAACTCGCTGATAATACGGAACATCCGCCAAGATTCCTCGGCGCTGAGATTGTCGATGACATATTGCCGGCCTTCGGTTGATTTCATGTTTGCCGCCCAACTGGTTGAGGTTGAATTAGGTTTGCTAAACCTATAGTATTTTTCAACGTTGAACCCTGTCAAGCAGAGCGTACCTACCGGCTCGGGGGCCGGGCAGAGGATTGGAGTGGTAGATGCGGGTAACCTGTATGGGCGCGGCGCGCACCGTAACCGGGTCGTGCTACCTGGTGGAGACCGATGCCGGCGATAACTTCCTGGTCGATTGCGGCCTGTTCCAGGGCGGCCGCCAGGTGGAGCAGCGCAATCGCCATGTCGGGGCCAAGATCGCCCGGGCGGTTAAGGCGGTGGTGATCACCCACGCCCACATGGACCACTCCGGCCTGGTGCCGCGCCTGGTGCGCCTGGGCTACCAGGGGCCGGTGTATGCCAGCCAGGCCACCTGCGACCTGCTGGTCCCCCTGTGGCTGGACTCGGCCCACATACAGGAGATGGAGGCCGAGTGGCAGACCCGCAAGAACCGGCGCAAGGGCCTGGAGCCGGTGGAGCCGCTTTACCAGACGGCCGACGCCGAGGAGGCCTGCCGCCTGCTTTCGCCCCAGGAGATGGACCAGGACATGGAGCTGCTGTCCGGGGTGCAGGCCAGGTTGGTCTCGGCCGGCCATATCCTCGGCGCGGCCAGCGTCTTTCTCACCATGAGCGGCCGGCAGGGGGTGCACCGGGTGGGCTTCTCCGGCGACCTGGGACGCCCCAACCAACTCATCGTACCAGACGCCGAGGTGATGCCCCGGCCCGACACCTTGTTCATGGAAACCACCTACGGCAACCGGACCCACAAGTCCCTGCCCGAGAGCCAGCGGGAATTGGTGGAGGTGGTGAACCAGGCGTACCAGGAAGGCGGCAAGGTGGTGATCCCGGCCTTTGCGGTGGAGCGCTCCCAGGAGCTGATATACACCCTGGCCGCGGCCCATCGCCGGGGAGAGATTCCCGACGACATGCCGGTCTACCTGGACTCGCCCCTGGCCATCAAGGCCACCCGGATTTTCCGCCAGCACCCGGAGTTCTTTGACGACGAGGCCAAGGAGATACTGGCCGGCGGCGACACCCCGCTCAACTTCCCCAACCTGCATTTCACCCTGAGCACCGAAGAGAGCCGGGCTATCAATGAACGCAAGGGACCGGCGGTGATCATGGCCGGCTCGGGCATGGCCCACGCCGGGCGCATCAAGCACCATCTCAAGCACAACTTGTGGCGGGCCAACTGCCACGTGGTCATCGTGGGCTTCCAGGCCAAGGGCACCACCGGCCGCCTGCTGGTGGAGGGCGCGCCCAAGGTGAAAATATTCCGCGAGGACGTGGCCGTGCGGGCCAAGGTGCATACCATCGGCGGCTTCAGCGCCCACGCCGACCAGTCCGAGCTGTTGCAGTGGCTCTCGTTTTTGGTCCATCCCGGGCTCAAGGTGAACCTGATGCACGGCGAGGAGTCCTCGGCCCTGGCCTTCCAAAAGCTGGCCTCGGAGACCTACCCCGGGGTGCGCTTCCATGTGCCGCGCTGGAAAGAGGTGATCACCCTGCGCGAGCACTCGGAGGCGTCGCAGGAGATCGATCCGCAGCAGGTGGCCCAGCGGGCGCAGTTGGTGCGACGGCGACTGGCCGAGCTGGACGCCGCCACCCTGGACCCCGAGCGTTTGGCCGAGCTGGACCGCGCCCTGGCCGAGATGGAGCGGGTGGCGGGGATCGGCTAGAGACGGTGAAACACGAGGACATCATCTCCCAGGTGAGCCACCCCGCCCGCTACGTGGGCGGGGAGTCGGGCTCGGTGGTCAAAGATTCCGGCCGGGTGAAGCTCACCATGGCCCTGGCTTTTCCCGAGGTCTACGAGATCGCCATGAGCCACCAGGGGCTCAAGGTGCTCTACGAGATTCTGGCCGCCCGGCCGGAGGTGGCCGCTGAACGGGTCTTTTGCCCCTGGATCGACCTCATGGACCTCATGGCGGCCCAGGGGGTGGCCCCCTGGTCCCTGGAGACCGGCCGGCCCCTGGACCAGTTCGACGTGGTGGGCTTCAGCCTGCAATACGAGCTCACCTACACCAACATGCTGCACATGCTGCGCCTGGCCGGCATCCCCCTGCGCCGCCGGGATCGCGGACCAGACCATCCCCTGGTCATCGCCGGCGGACCCTGCATGGCCAACCCCGAGCCGGTGGCCGACTTTCTGGACCTGGTGGTGGTAGGCGAGGCCGAGGAGTTGATCAACGAACTGGTGGACCTGCTGATCCGGGCCAAGGACCAGGGCGCTGACCGGCAAAGTATTTACCAACAGGCCCAGGCCGTTGAAGGCATCTACGCCCCGGAGCGCTTTGAGCCGGTGTACCAGGACGGCCGTTTGGTCGAGATACGGCCCCGGGACCCGGACCACCCCAAGGTGCGGCGCCGGGTGGTGGCCGACCTGGAGTCCCACCCGGCCCCGGTAAAGCCGGTGGTGCCCCTGGTCAAGGCGGTGCACGACCGCATGGGCCTGGAGATAGCCCGCGGCTGCACCCGGGGCTGCCGTTTCTGTGCCGCCGGGTTTCTCTACCGGCCGGTGCGCGAACGCGAGCCGGACTCCCTGGTGAAGGCCGCCCGCCAGGGGCTGGAGAACACCGGGCACGACGAGTTGGCCCTGCTGTCGCTCTCCAGCGGCGACTACAGCCACATCGGTGAGTTGACCCATTGCCTGATGGATGAACTGGAACCCCAAACCACCAGCCTCAGCCTGCCCTCGCTACGGGTGGATTCCCTGTCCCCGGAGCTGGCCACCCAGGTCAAGCGGGTGCGCAAGAGCGGGTTCACCGTGGCCCCGGAGGCAGGCAGCCAGCGGTTGCGCTCGGTGATCAATAAGAACCTCACCGAAGAGGACATCCTGGCCATGGCCGAGGCGGTCTACGGCATGGGCTGGAACCTGGTGAAGCTCTACTTCATGGTGGGACTGCCCTCGGAAACCGACGAAGACCTGGTGGCCATCGGCCGGCTCTGCGACCTGGTGGTGGCCCGGCATCCTTCCGGCGGCCGGGGGCGCAGCCGTAAACCCCTGGTGCACGCCAGCCTGGGGGTGTTCGTGCCCAAGCCGCATACCCCGTTCCAGTGGGAGGCCCAGTGCGACCTGGAAGAGGGCCAGCGAAGGTTGGCCCTGGCCCGCGACTCCATCGGCCACCGCCGGGTGCGCTGCAAATGGAACTCGCCCCGGGCCAGCCTGCTCGAAGGCGTGCTCTCGCGCGGGGACCGGCGTCTGTCCAAGGCCCTGGAGCTGGCGGTGGAGGCCGGCTGCCGCTTTGACGGCTGGGACGAGGAGCTGGACTTCGCGGCCTGGAGCGGGGCGCTGGACGGGGCCGGACTCAGCCCGGCTGAGTTCCTGCGCGCGCGCGCCAAGGACGAAGTGTTGCCCTGGGATCACATCGATATCGGGGTGGACAAGGATTTCCTGTTGGCCGAACTGGCGCGCGCGCAGGACGGCCAGGCTACGGCTGATTGTCGGGGCGGCCAGTGTGTGGGGTGCGGGGTGTGCGATTTCGAGACCATCGAACCCCGCCTGGCCGCCGGCCCCGCGCCGCGCCCCGCCCAGGCCGCCAGTCCAGCGCAAGAGCGCAGCGTTATACGCTTCATCTTGCAAAAGACCGGCCCGGCCCGGTTCCTGGGCCACCTGGGGATGATGAACCAACTGGCCCGGGCCTTTCGGCGGGCGGCGGTGGAGGTGGCCAGCACCCAGGGCTATCACCCCCATCCTCTCATCAAGACGGCCTCGGCCCTGCCCCTGGGGGTGGAGAGCCTGGTGGAGATATTGATGGTGACGGTGTGCGGCCGGCCCGATCCCCGCCAAGTCATGGAGCGGGTCAACCGGCAGATGCCCCAGGGCTTGCGCCTGGCCGAGGCCCGCTGGGCCTTTCCGGGTGAACCCTTGGTGGACCCCTCGGAGGTCACTTACCGTTTGGACCTGGCGCCGGGGATTACCCGGGAGCGCATCGAGGCGTTTGAGCAAGCCGGCGAGTTGCGCTATACCCGTCACACGCCCAAGGGCGAGCGCGAGATGGACATGAAAGAGGCCATCAGCCGCATCCGGCTGGAGGATGAGGGCCTGGTGGTTACGGTGCGCAAGGCGGCCGGCGGCCGGCCCAAGCCGGCCGAGGTGCTCGAGAGCGTATTTGGTTTGCCGAGCCACCGGGCGTGGGCCGTGCGGGCGCTGAAAGTGGGCGCCCGCTAGCAGGGGGTATTGCGATGGCCACCACTCTGCTTATCAATTCACGCAGCTACCAGACCCGGGTGGCCCTGGTTTCCTCGGGTTCCTTGCTGGAGCTCTACCAGGAGCGGACCATCCGGGGCGGCCTGGCCGGCAACGTTTACCTGGGCCGGGTGGCCCGGGTGCTGCCGGGCATGCAGGCGGCCTTTGTGGACATCGGCCTGGCCAAGGCGGCCTTTTTGTACGTGGGCGATGTGCATCACCCGCCGGTGATGAGCGACCTGCTAAACGGCGACCAGGTCCAGAAGCCGGAGTCGGGGCACACCCAGATCGAGGACATGCTCAGCGAGGGCCAAGACCTTTTGGTGCAGGTGTCCAAGGAGCCCCTGGGCAGCAAGGGCGCCCGCATCACCAGCCACATCACCCTGCCGGGCCGCAACCTGGTGTTCATGCCCACGGTGGACCACGTGGGGGTGAGCCGCCGGATCACCGACGAGCAGGAGCGCAACCGGCTGCGGGCGGTGATCGAGGACCTGCGTCCCCTGGGGGCGGGCTTCATCGCCCGCACTGCCAGCGAGGGCGCCTCGGCGGACAAGCTCATGGCCGAGATGGACTTCCTGGTGTCGGTGTGGGACGCCATCAACCGCCGCAGCCGCGAGGCCAGTCCGCCGGCCCTGCTGCACCAGGACCTCAGCGTGGGCCTGCGGGCGGTGCGCGACCTGTTCGCCCGCGAGGTGGACCACCTGGTGATCGACGAGCCGGACATGTACCGCCAGGTGCGCGAGTTCGTTTCTACCTTTATGCCGCGCCTGCTCGATAGCGTGGAGCTGTACCAGGACCAACGGCCCATCTTCGACGCCTACGGGGTGGAGTCCGAGGTTACCCGGGCCCTGGCCCGCCGGGTGTGGCTCAAGTCGGGCGGCTACCTGGTGATCGAAAAGACCGAGGCGCTGACGGCCATTGACGTCAACACCGGCCGCTACGTGGGCGGGCACGACCTGGAAGAGACCATTGTCAAGACCAACCTGGAGGCGGCCAAGGAGATCGCCTACCAGCTCAGGCTGCGCGACATCGGCGGGCTGATCATCATCGACTTTATCGACATGGAGTCCCCGGCCAACCGCGAGCGGGTGGTGACCGCCCTGCGCGAGGCCCTGGGCCGCGACCGCAGCCGCACCAAGGTGCTGGCCATGAGCGACCTGGGCCTGGTGGAGATGACCCGCAAGCGGGTGCGCGAATCCCTGGGCGAGGGGCTAACGGAGGGCTGCTTCTACTGCAACGGCCTCGGCAGCATCAAGGACCCGGCCACGGTTTGTTTCGAGATATTCCGGGCCCTGGAGCGCGACTGCCCGTGCCAGGACGTCAGCCTGGTGCGCCTGCGGGTCCATCCCCGGGTGGCCGAGGTGCTGCTGCAAGAGGAACGCTACGCCCTGGAGGAATTGGAATCCACCCTGGACCTCAGCGTCTCGGTGGAGGCTGACCAGGGGCTGCACGCCGAGCAATTCGACATGGTGTTCACCCAAGGTGGTGGAGAGCGGCGGTGACCACCTTCCGTGTGCTCGACACCGGGCGCCGCAGTGCGGCCGAGAACATGGCCTTGGACGAGGTGCTGGCCCGGCGCACCGGGGCCGGGCTCAGTCCGCCCACCTTGCGTTTTCTGCGCTTTGAGCCGGACGCGGCCCTGGTGGGGTTTCACCAGGAGACCGAACGGGAGCTGCGCCTGGATTTCTGCGCCGCCGAGGGCATCGAGGTCAACCGCCGTATCACCGGCGGCGGCGCCCTGCTGTTCCAGGGCTCGGCCCTGGGTTGGGAACTGGTGGCCCCCTTGGGCCAGGCCCCTTTTCAGGGCGGCTTCGAGGCCTCCCTCACCCGTATCTGCCAGGCGGCGGCGGCGGGCTACTCCCGGCTGGGCATTGACGCCCGCTTTCGTCCCCGCAACGACATCGAGGTGGACGGCCGCAAGATATCAGGCACCGGCGGCACGGTGATCGGCGGCGGGGCCCTGTTCCAGGGGACCCTGCTGGTGACCAACCAGATCGAACGCTTTCTACGGGCCCTGCGGGTGCCGGTGGAAAAACTGCGCAAACGCGAGATCGAATCGCTCATGGAGCGCCTGGCCTTTTTGGAAGACCTGCTGGGCGCGCCGGTGGACCTGGAGCAGGTGAAGGCGTACCTGGTGGAGCAGTTCAGCCGGGACCTGGGGTTGCGCATGGTCCCCGGCCAGCTCACCGACGGCGAGCTGGCCGAGCTGGCCGAGCGCTTGCCCTATTTCCAGTCCGACCAGTGGGTTCACGGCCGGCGGCGTCATCCCCCGCGGCCGGCCTGGCTGCGCTCCATCGTGCAGACCGGCGAAGGTACCCTGCGGGTGCACCTGTGGCTCGACGCCGCCGGCCGCCGGGTGCAAAAGGCGCTCATCGCCGGCGACTTCTTTTGCCAGCCCCAGCGGCTGGTACTGGACCTGGAGGCCGCCCTCATGGGGCTCAAGGCCGATCCGGAGTTGCTGGGCCGGGCGGTGCGTGAGTTCCTGGCCGGCGCGCCGGGAGGCCTGGTGGGCATAAGCGACCAAGAGGTGGCCGAGGCGGTGAGCCTGGCGGCCGGGCGCATGGCCCTGGCCGAGCGCTTTGGCCAGGGCGAGGCGGCCGAGCTGTTCTTGGTGGGCATGCGGCCGGAGCAGGTGGGTAAGCGGCCGGCCCGCTGGTTGCTGCTGCCCTACTGCTCCAAGCCGGTGGACTGCGAGTACCGCCAAGTGCCCGACTGCGCGGTCTGCGGCGAGTGCCAGTTCGCCGAGCTGTACGAGCTGGCCGAGCAATTGGGCATCACCCCGGTGAGCGTGCAGAGCTTTGAACACCTCATGGAAAACCTGCGCCTCATCCGGCGTAAGGGCGGGGCCTTTGTGGGCTCTTGCTGCGAGGCTTTTTACTGCAAGCACCAAAAGGAGATGGAGGCCTCGGGCGCCCAGGGGGTGCTAGTGAACCTCGACTCCACCACCTGCTATGACCTGGGCAAGGGCATGGAGGCCTACGTGGGCCGTTTTGATCACCAGACATTCATGAACCAGGAACTGCTGGCCAAGGTGGCCCGGATGATGGTCCATGGTTGAGACGGTAGACGTATTAGTAGTGGGTGGCGGGCCGGCCGGGGCCCTGGCCGCCCAGGCGGCCGCCGAGGCTGGGGCCGCGGTGATCCTGGTGGACAAGAAACGCCGGCTGGGGGCCCAGCCCCACTGCGCCGAGTTCGTGCCCCGCTTGCTGGACACCGAGGTGTCCATCCCCCCCCGGGCCAAGGTCCAGTCGGTGATCGGCATGGAGACCCGTTTGAGCGGCGGGGTGGGCGGGTTCATGGACGGGCCGGGCTGGATATTGGACCGCCAGGTCTTTGACCACGACCTGGCCCGGCGGGCGGCCCAGGCCGGGGCCCGGGTCTGGGCCGGGGCCGGGCTACGGGGCCGGCAGGGAGATGACTGGTTGGTGCGGCGGGCCGGCCGGGAGCGCCGGGTGCGGGCCGGCTGCCTGGTGGCGGCCGATGGGGCCGGCTCGTTCCTGGCCCGCCTGCTGGAGATGGCGCGGCCCGATTTGCTGGTGGGACGCCAGGTGGAGGTGGTGCTGCGCCAGCCCCTGGACCACACCGTGGTCTGGCTGGAGCAGCGCTTCACCGGCGGCTACGCCTGGCTGTTTCCCAAGGGGCCGGTGGCCAACCTGGGGCTGGGGGTGCGGGCGGCGGCCGGACCGGCGCGCTTGCTGGAAGACCTGCGCGGCCACTTGATCGACCGGGGGATCATCAAGCCCGGGGTGTTGGCCGTAACCGGCGGGGCCATCGCGGTGAGCGGCCCCCGACCGGAACTGCACCAGGGGCGGGTGCTTTTTTGCGGCGACGCGGCCGGGCTCACCCACCCGGTTACCGGGGCCGGCATACCCCAGGCGGTCTTCTCGGGCCAGGAGGCCGGCCGGGCGGCGGCCGCGCTGGCCGGGGGAGACTTTGGCGCAGCCGACCAGTACGCCCACCAGGTGACGGTGCGCTACGGCCGCTATTTGCAGCGCGGCCTTGAGGCGCGGCGCCGCTGGGACCAGCAGTGGGGACAGGATGATTTCAGCCGCCTGATGCGCCAAACCTGGCCGGCCTGGGCGGGTCGTGCCAACTGAGCTGGAGAGGGTCCTGGCCGCGGCGCGGGAGGTCTCCTGGGCCGAGCACGGCCGGCGCTTGGGGGTTTACCTGCCGGGTATGTTCGTGGCCTATGGCCGGCGGGGGCGCTACCCGGCCGTGAGCCTCACCGGTAGCCGTTGCGCCCTGGGATGTGACCACTGCGCCGGACGGCTCCTGGAGCCCATGCTGCCGGCTACCACCCCGCAGGACCTGCTGAGCCTGGGGCGGGAGCTCTGGCGGCGCGGCGAGCAGGGGATACTGCTCTCCGGCGGCAGCGACGCAAGCGGCCGCCTGCCCTGGAAGCGCTTTATCGAGGCCATCGCCGCTCTGTCGGCCGAGACCGGGCTTACCATCACCGCCCACGTGGGGCGCATCGACCAGGTCACCGCCGGGGCGCTGAAAAGGGCCGGGGTGCGCCAGGCGCTCATCGACGTGGTGGGCGAGGCCGAAACCGCCCGGCGGGTATTGCACCTGCCCGACGGCCTGGCCGCCCAGGAAGAGACCCTGGCCGCCTGCGGCGCGGTGGGGCTGGAGCTGGCCCCCCACCTCATCCTGGGGCTGCACCGGGGCCGCATGCTCGGCGAGTGGCGGGCCCTGGAGCGCTTGGCCCGGCTAAAGGTGCGGCGGGTGGTCTTTGTGATCTTCATGCCGCTTAAGGGCACTCCCCTGGAGGCGGCCCGGCCGGTGGGCGTCGAGGAGGCGGCCCGGTTCATGGCCGAGGCCCGCCAGGTGCTGCCCGAGGCGCGCCACCACCTGGGCTGCGCCCGGCCGCGGGGCCGCTACCGGGCCCAACTGGACCGCCTGGCCGTGGCCGCGGGCATCAACGCCCTGGCCCTGCCTTCGGATGCGGCCTTGCAAGCGGCGGCCGAACTTGGTATCGAGGTGGTTAACCACGACGTTTGCTGCTCCCTGGATGGAGAGGTCCCATGAGCCTGCCCGCACCCCAGATGGATCATTCGGAACAGTCCAGCCCGGAATACGTGCGTCTTTCGTTGGCCGCGGCCATGACCCTGGACTTGGCACCGGGCATCTTTTACCGCGGGGCCCGGCTGGGCTGCATCAACCTGTTGCTCACCTATCCCGGGGGGTGCAAGGCCAACTGCTCCTTCTGCGGCCTGGCCCGGGACAACCGGGTGCGGCGCGGCGATCCGCGCTATGAAAAATTCATCCGGGTGGCCTGGCGGGCCTGGCCGTTGGACGAGGTCTTGCAGCGCTGCGCCACGGCCCCGGACTGGGTGGAGCGGGTGTGCATCTCCATGATCACCCATCGCCGCTCGGTGGCCGACACCATCGACATCTGCGCCCAGGTGCGCCAGCGCACCGGCCTGCCGGTGAGCGTGCTCATCGCCCCGACCCTCACCAACCGGGAGGACCTGGAGGCCATGCGCCGGGCCGGGGCCGACCGGGTGGGGGTGGCCATCGACGCCGGCACCCCGGAGCTGTTTGAGCAACTGCGCGGCAAGCCGGTGAAGGGGCCCCACCAGTGGGGGCGCTATTGGCAGGTGTTTGACGACGCCGTGGGCGTCTTTGGCCGGGGCATGGCCGGGGTGCACCTGATCTACGGTCTGGGCGAGCGGGAGCGCGATATCATCGGCAAGATCGACCGGGCCCGCCGCTTGGGCGGCTGCACCCACTTGTTCTGCTTTTTCCCGGAGCGCTTCAGCCGCCTGGCTGATCGGCCCCAGCCGCCGGCCTCGGGCTACCGGCGGGTGCAGATGGCCCGCTGGCTCATTGACAACGACCTCACCCGGGCCGAGCATATGACCTTTGACCAGCAGGGCCGGGTGCTGGAGTTCGGGGTTTCGGCCGAGGTGTATGAGCAGGCCTTGGCCTCGGGCCGGCCCTTTATGACCTCGGGCTGCGCCGGGGCCTCGGGCGAGGTGGCCTGCAACCGGCCCTATGGCAACGAAAAGCCGGGGCCAGACCTGAGGAATTATCCGTTTATGCCCGAGCCCGAAGACATTGAATTAATACGCAGCCAGATATGCCAGTACTAGCCCCGGCTTTTCACGCGGGCCATGGATGGCCCGCCCGCGGGGCGCAGGTGCAGCCGGCGCCCCGCGCCTGGCCGGACAAATTTATTTTGGCCGGCCAGTGTGCCTGCCGGGTCAGGACGACCCGGCAGGCAAGAGATAGTCAAAGCCGGGGCCAGACCTGAGGAATTATCCGTTTATGCCCG
>JAMOVV010000145.1 GCA_027067385.1 Desulfarculaceae bacterium | reverse complement strand
ACCCCGAGGGGCTCGTCATCGGCCGGATGGACCCAGATGACAACTTCGCCGCCCTGGCCACCGACGACGGCAGGATCAACCTGTACGCCCCGGAGATGGCCGAGCCGGTGGCCGTCCTGCAGCCGCCGGCCGAGCAGGCGGCCCTGGCCCCGGACCCGGAGTTCCCCCTGGTCCTGGGCGCCGGCAGCCACATGGACTACAACGCCAACACCCTGATGCGCAACCCGGCCTGGAACCAAGGGCGGCGGGCCTGCACCTGCGCCATGCACCCCGACGACGCCGACGAGCTGGGGCTGGCCGACGGCCAGGTGGTGCGGGTGGTCACCGAGGCCGGCGAGGAACGGGTGGAGCTGGAGGTGAGCCCGGCGGTGCGGCCGGGAACGGTGATCATCCCCCACGGCTTTGGGCTGGCCTACCAGGGCGAGGTCTACGGCATCAACGTCAACCGCCTCACCAAGAACACCCACCGCGACCCGCTGGCCGGCACCCCGCTGCACCGCTACGTACCCTGCCGGGTGGAGGCCGCCTGAGCCGCGGCCGGCGAAAGTATCGCTAGGCACGGGGGACCCGGGCGGCATCTGGCCACCCGGTAGCCCCGCTTGTTTATTCCATGGACTCGGCCATGAAGTCGGCCAGGTCGGCCACCCGGCAGGAGTAGCCCCACTCGTTGTCGTACCAGGTGAGCACCTTGGCCATGTTGTCGGCGTAGACCATGGTGAAGGGCAGGTCCACGATGGAGGAATGGCTATTGCCCTTGTAGTCGGTGGAGACCAGCGGCTCATCCTCGCAGGCCATGATCCCCTTGAGCTCATCCTTGGAGGCGTGCACCAGGGCGTCACGCAGCCCCTCGGTGTCGGCCGATTTTTCCAAGATGGCGGTGAAGTCCACCACCGAGACGGTGGGGGTGGGCACCCGCAGGGAAAAGCCGTCGAACTTGCCGGCCAGCTCGGGGATGACCAGGGCCACCGCCTTGGCCGCGCCGGTGGTGGTGGGGATGATGTTGTAGTTGGCCGCCCGGGCCCGCCGCAGGTCCTTGTGGGGCAGGTCCAGGATGCGCTGGTCGTTGGTTATGGAGTGCACCGTGGTCATCACCCCGCGCTTGATGCCAAAGGCCTGGTGGATCACCTTGGCCGGCGGGGCCAGGCAGTTGGTGGTGCAGGAGGCGTTGCTCACGATGTGGTGGTTCTGAGGATCGTACTCCTGGTGGTTGACCCCCATGACCAGGGTGGCGTCCACCTCCTTGCCCGGCGCGCTGATGATCACCTTTTGGGCCCCGGCCTCCAGGTGGGCCCGGGCCAGGGGACCGGTGCGGAACAGCCCGGTGCTCTCCACCACGATCTGCACCCCCACCGAGTCCCAGGGAATGTTGGCGGGGTCGCGGTGGGCGAAGTTGCGCACCGGCCGGCCGTTTATCTCGAAGGTGTCCACGCCCACCTCCACCGTGCCCTCGAAGCGGCCGTAGGAGGTGTCGTATTTAAAGAGGTGGGCGTTGGTTTCCACGTCGCCCAGGTCGTTGACCGCCACCACCTCGATGGTGTCGGGGTGACGCTCCAGCACGGCCTTCAACACCTGGCGCCCGATGCGCCCGAATCCGTTTATGCCCAGCCGAATCATGTCGTCCTCCTAGTTATCGTCCAGACGGAACTCGTGCTGGACCAACAGGTCGTAATCGCGC
>JAMOVV010000144.1 GCA_027067385.1 Desulfarculaceae bacterium | reverse complement strand
TCGTCGGACCAGTGGGGGTCCACCGTGAGCACCATGCGGCTGGTGGATTCGGAAAACAGCTTGGTCATGGCCGTGAGCCCGGGTTGCTTCTCCGGTACGACGTCCAGGTTCACCTCCATCCCCATCTCGGCGGCCATGGCCATGCGGGCCAGGGCCAAGCCCAGGCCGCCGGCGTGCACCGCGGCCACCGAGGCGGCCAGCCCCTGCTCCAGGGCCGCCGACACCGCCGCGCAAACTTTAGCTGTTTGCTCGAAGTCGGTCTCGGGCACATTGCGCCCCACGTAATCATAGAGGTCGTACAGGCTGCCCCCGCCGAGTTCATCTCCGGTAAGCCCGAGCAGATACACGACATCTCCTTCGACCTTCGGCTCCAGGGTCTGCACGCGGGCAAGCTCGGGCACCGGCGCGGTGGCCGTAAAGAGCATCGAGGGCGGGCCGGAGACCCGTTGCACCTCGCCATGGATGCCGGTGAGATTACCGTCGACGTACATGGAATCCTTGCCCGAGAGCAGCGGTATGCCCAGGGCCAGGCAGGCGTCGCGCAGGCCCCAGCAGGCCCGCACCAACTGGGCGGCCTTGTAGCGGCCGTCGGGGTTGGTCTCCGGGTGGAAGGCGATGGAGGGCCAGCAGAAGTTGTCCACCCCGCCCACCTGGCCGGGGTCGGCCCCCACCGCCACCAGCCGGCGGTAACATTCGTCCACCGTGGCGGTGATCATGTGGTAGGTGTCGATATCGCCGTAGCCCGGGTTGAGCGCCTGGGCCATGGCCAGGCCTACCTTGCTCTGCAGCACCGGCAGGATGACGCTGGCCTCGCTGGGCACCTCCTGGCGCGCGCCGGTGAAGGGCTTTACCACCGAGGTACCCTGCACCTCGTGGTCATACTGGCGGTTGATCCACTCCCGCGAGCAGAGGTTGGGGTGGTCCAGCATATCCCGCAGCACCGGCGAAAGGTCCTCCGGCGGCTCTATCACTGGTTCGGCCAGGCCGCGGGCCTCCGGCGGCAGCCAGTGGGCGTCAAACTCCCACTGGGGGAAGCTCTCTTCCAAGAAGGCCACGTCCACGTAGGCGCAGACCTCATCGCCCCAGGTGAGCTTGAGCATGCCGTCGCCGGCGTAGTGGCCGATGACGGTGGACTCCACCTGGTGCCTGTCGGCCAGGGCCATGAAGGCCTCCAGGTCCTCCGGGGCCACGGCCACGGTCATGCGCTCCTGGGACTCGCTCACCCATATCTGCCAGGGGTCCAGGCCCTCGTACTTGAGCGGCACCTTTTTCAGGTCCACCACGCAGCCCGGGGCCAGGCGGGCGCTTTCGCCCACCGAGGAGGATAGCCCGCCGCCGCCGTTGTCGGTGATGAAGCGGATGAGCCCGGCGTCGCGGGCCTCCAGCAAAAAGTCGTGCATCTTCTTTTGGGTGTAGGGGTCGCCGATCTGCACGTGGCCGGCCGGGGTGTTTTCGGAGTAGCCGGCCGAGCTGGCGGTGACTCCGTGGATGCCGTCGGCTCCTACCCGGCCGCCGCACATGATCACCAATTCACCCGGGCTGGTGGTCTTTTCATGGCTGGGCCGGCCGTCCACCACCGCCGGCATAACCCCTACCGCCGAGACGTAGACCAGGCACTTGCCGAGGTAGCGGGGGTCGAAATACAGCAGGCCGGTGGCGGTGGGGATGCCGCTCTTGTTGCCGCCGTCGCGCACCCCCTCGATGATGCCGTCGAGCAGCCGCCGGGGATGCAGGGCCGGCTTGAGCGGGCCGCGGTAGTCGCGCGGGCCCACGCAAAAGCCCCACATGCCGGCCACCAGCTTGGCCCCCAGACCGGTGCCCATGGGGTCGCGGTAGACCCCCACGATGCCGGTGATGGCCCCGCCGTAGGCCTCCATGTTGGAGGGGCTGTTGTGGGTCTCGCCGGTGATGACGTAGTTGTAGCGCTCGTCCAGGCGGGCCACCCCGGCGTTGTCCCACAGCACGCTCACCACCCAGTCGCGCTCGGCGGCCAGCTTTTCGGTGGGCTCCTTGATGCAGCGCTTGAAGAGGTTGTCCACCTCCGTGGTCTCGCCGCTGAGCATATCGCGATAGAAAAACCGGCCGTTGAAGGTGTTGTGGTTGCAGTGGTCGCTGCGGGCCTGGCTGATGTACTCCAGCTCCACATCGGTGGGCGGTCCCAGGCCCAGGCGGCGTCGGGCGGCCATCACCTCCGGGTGGTTGAAGTAGGCCCGGATGGCCGGCACGTCGGCCGGGTTCAAGAAGAGCTGGCGCTGGTCGCTGATGGCCAGCAGTTCCTGGTCGCTGCCGATGGGTATGGTCTGCACCGCCGGGGTGTGGGCCAGCTTCACCCGCGGCAAAACGATGCCCACCCCCTCGGCCGGGTCCCACTGCCGGCGGCCGATGACCCGCCAGCGCTGGATGATCTCGTTGGCCAGCAGCTCGCGGCAAATCTCCTCGGCCCCCTCGGCGCCGAGCCGGGGCGCGGCCAGCAGGTAGAGCCGGCTGGAGTAGACCGCCTCGTCATCGGCCAGGGCGCGGCCCAGCACGTCGGCCATGGCCTCCTTGGCCGTGGCCCCCTCGTTGTCGCGCACCCCGGGTTTGAAACCCACCCACAGGGCCCAGTCGAACTCCGGCAGCACCCGGCCGGCCAGGGGGGTGAAAGCCGATACCTCGGTCACCGGGTTGGTGAAGATTTCCTGGCGCACCAACTCCAGCTCGTCGCGCTCCAGGGCGGTGTTCATGGTGAGCACCCGAAGCACCCGGCAGGCGCTGATGCGCAGGCCCAGGTAGTCGCCGGCCTTTTTGATGAGCCCGGCCCCGGCCGGATCGACAAGCTCGGGTTTTAGTCCTATTTCCAGCCTGGTTGGATTGCGGCTCATGAGGCCCACCGGCGCTTGAGTGGCAAAAACAGATGATATCAAGCGGCCGCGTACCTGGCAAGGGAGGCGCCTGAGTTTGCCGCCGGACCCGGCCCCAAGCCCAGGCTGGCCAAGGCCGCGGCCCTGCGGTAGTCTATTCTATAAATAGTAGCGGGCCTTTTGGGCCCAAGGAAGGCGCGTGATGTTACCCATGCCCAAAATCCTGGTGGCGGCCGCCGCCGTCTGGCTGAGCTTGACCCTGGCGCCGGCCGGCAACGCCTGGGCCGAGCAGGCCCAGCCCAAGGTCTACGATCCCACCACCGGCCTGCTCAAGAGCAAGCCGCTCTACGACCCCACCACCGGCCTGAGCCGCCAGAACAAACCGGACTTCGATCCCACTACCGGTATGCCCAACCGCAAGACGCCACTCTACGACCCCACCACCGGCCTGTCCACCTCCCACGGCGTGGTGGTTAACCCGGCCTCGCCCGCCGGCCCCAACTCCCTGGACCCCGACCAAGCCACCCGCTACAAGGTGATCACCGTGCGGGTCTACAGCGCCACCGGCCAACCTCTCCAGGCCCTGGTAAAAGCCGTGGGCGACGGGGTGGACTTCAGCGCCTCGCGCGACGCCTTAGGCGGTGTCTGCCGTTTTGCCGTGCCCTGCTGCGCCAGCCAAGGCCAACTGGTCGCCTACCGCTTTACCGCCTATTTCCAAGGGCGTAGCGCCACCAACACCACCATGGTGAGCTGCGGAGCCCAATGCAACTTCCCCACCACCATCACCCTGCGTATACCCGTAGGGCCGGCGGTCAGCGAACCGGCCACCAAGGGCATCTCTCCCACCAAGACCCGCGACACCCCCACTACCATAAAGCGCTACACCACCGGCTCGTCCCAGCCCAAAAAAGAAAAACCCAAACGCTACAGCCCCACCTGGCGACCCTGGCAAAAATAGCCCAGTGCCTGGGCACCCGTATAGGTCCGGTGGCGGGTCGCTACAGGCTCGTCCCCCGTTATCCTCCGCTCACGCGTTCTTTAAGGTCGGGTCTGTTTTATCCTGGAACCCAAATGATTGAATGATAACGGTGGCTCGAAGAAGGTCGCCCCGGCCCATACGGCAGCGGCAGCATGCCGCCGGCAGGCGACGAAGCAAACTTCCCTTTCCCTCTCTTGGCTCGCCTGAAACAACATCCTGGAATTACCAGCCATCTCTTGCTCGGTGGTAATTGAATGAGTTGGGCGGCCCATGCCTCAAACGCCCCGGCCCATACGGCAGCCGCAGCCTGCGGCGCTCGCGGCCGACTTTTATGTCGTGGCGGGTTTACTTGCGGCGGATGGGAAAGGCCACCTGGCCCAGGTTCACCGTGAGGGGGAACTTGGCGTCCGGGGGGATGATCACCTCCGCGGTCACCTTGGGCGCCCTCAGGGCCAGGGCGGTGTACTGCGACCCCGCGGTGAGCATCTGGGCGGCCAGCAGGTAGCGCCCCGGCTTGAGCGGCCCCATCTCCAGCCTGAACTTGCCGTCGGCCGGGATGGGAAACTTGGGCAGGTCGGACTTGAACAGCAGCTTGCCCTTGACTATGTGCATGCCCACCTTGCCCGCCGGGCTCACCGGGATGAGCTGCAGGTAGGAGACCTCGTCGCTGTTCTTTTTGAGCAGGTCCATGAAGGCGATGGACCCGGTGACCGTGAGGCCGTTTTCGGCCCGGGCCCGGCCGGCGCTGCAGGCCAAGGCCATGACGACCACCAGGAGCAGGGACAACAGGTTTTTCTGGACCATGGCGCGCTCTCCGGTTGCTTGGTGTGGACAAGACGCCTCCCGCCACCCGTGGCCCGGCCGAGGCGGTGAAACTAGGCCAGGGGTTTACGGAAGATGCGGTAGCGTTTGCACGGCAGGCCGCCGCCGTCGTCTTGGTAGAGCCGGTTGATGCCCTCGTTGTCTTCCAGGTTCCAGCCCAGCTCCATGTGTTGGTACTGGGGGTTTTTTTGCAGGGCCCGCATCACGTGGGCCACCACCACCGCCGGCAGGCCGAACTGTTGGTATTCTTTTTTGATGCCCATCATCAGGCCGCGCAGGCTGTTGATCTCGGACCAGTAGAGTTTCTTTTTTAGCAAGGCGCCCAGGCCCAGGGCGCCGTTGAAGCGCTTGAGCAGGGGGCTGATATCCGGGAGCATGAGAAAGACCCCCACCGTCTCGCCGTTTAGGACCACGAACCCGGCGAAGTTGGGGTCGAAGATAAAGTAGAGGTCCTTGGCCGAGTACTCCAACTCCTCGGCGCTCATGGGCACGAACCCCCAGTTGTCGGCCCAGCACTCGTGGTATATCTGGTTCATCAGCTTGATCTCGTCGTCCAGGTGCTTGGGGTCCGGGGGCCGCACCACCACGTTCCAGCGTTTCTCCACCCGCTCCAGCACGGCCCAGCCCCACTGGGGCGGTTGCCAGTCGCGGTGGAAGCGGAAGGAGAGCAGGTCTTTTTCCTTGCGGTAGCCGCAGGCGCGCACCATCTCCAGGTAGTAGGCGGGGTTGTAGGTCATCATGAAGGCCGGCGGGGTGTCGAAGCCTTCCACCAGCAGGCCCACCTCGTAGTTGGTCGACGGGTTGAGGGGTCCCCGGCAAAACTCCACCCCGGCCCGGCGCAGCCAGGCCTCGGCCGCCATGAACAGGGCCATGGCCGCTTCGGGGTCGCGGCGGCACTCGAAGAACCCCCAGGCCCCGCCGTTTTCCTTTTGGTAGTCGTTGAGGGCGTGGTTGACCACGGCCGCGATGCGCCCCACCACCTGGTCGCCGCGCCGGGCCAGGAAGAGCCGCCCCTCGGCCTTTTGCCAAAAAGGGTGTTTGCCGGGGGTGAGCAGCCGCTTTTGCATGGGCTTGATGGGCGGTACCCAAAAGGGGTCGTCGGCGTAGATATCCCAGGGCAGGTTGATGAACCGTTTGAGGTCTTTGCGACTCTGTACTTCTTGGATGGAAACCGCGGCCATGGGTTCTCGCCTTAGTCCGGGTGGGACCCATGGGCCGCTCTGTGGGCCCGGGCGGCTGGCCGGCGATTCCCTGGGGTTGGCTGGATCATGGGGGCCGTTCACTCCTGCGTCGCCGAAAACCGGCGATATGCTTAAGCGCCATGTTGCGGTTGGTGGATTGCGGAGTCGCGGACCAATACTAGGCCACCGGGGCCGGAAGGGCAAGGTTTAATCAGTATATGGTCGTGTTAAAGGGCGGCCAGGGCCAGCCAGCCGGCCCCCCGGGGTTGGGCCCAGGCCCGCAGAACCGCGGGGCCGCTTATCTGGAAACGCAGCCGGCCGGCCTCGACCAAGGGGGCCGAGCAGCGAAGCCGTAGGGGACTGGTAGTGTGGAACCCGGTGCCCAGGGCCTTGGCCGCGGCTTCTTTCAGCGACCAGAGCAGGGCGGCCCGTTGGCGGCGCTCGGGGCAGAGGCGGCGCAGGCGGCGCATCTCGCCGGCGGAGAAGACCCGGGCCAGGGGGTAGTCGCCGGCAAATTCTTGCGGGTGGGCCAGGTCTATGCCCACCCCGCGGGTATTGGCCAGGGCGGCCCAGGTGAGCCCCCCGGCGTGGCAGAAGGAGACCCGCGGCCCCTGGCGCCGGCCCACCAGGAGCACCGGGCGTCCCAGGCGGCTGGTGGCCAGGCCAAGGGCGGAGCCGCGCTCCCGGGACCCGCCGTGCAGCCGGGCCCACAGCAGCGCGGCCAGGTGTTGCTTGGCCCCGGGCCCGGCCGGCGCGGCGGCGTAAACCACCGGCCCGCCCGGCAGGCCTGGTTCCCAGGAACTTGCTTGCTCGGCTAGCCGTACCAATTGAGTGCCAATCCCTTGGCCGTCAGCAGGGGACGGCCGGTGTCATCAACGGCCCGGGCGTCCCAGGTGTAGCCGTCGTCGCGCCGCTGGACCAGCCGCGCCTCCAGGCGCACCCGCTGCCCCGGCCGGCAGGCTCTCTTAAAGCGCATGGCCCCCACCGCGACCGGGATCATCAGCCGCGACTGGTCGTCTTCCCGCATCATCAGGTAGAAGTTGACTATCTGGCTCAGGGCCTCCAGGAGGTAGACCGGGTAGAGGTAGGGCGCGCCGTCCAGGCCGGCGATATCGTTGGCCTCGGGGTAGCGGGCCTGTCCGCTGATTACGCCTTCGCCGGTGCCGTCGAGGGTGTGTATCACCCGGTAGCGGCCGGTCATGGTGGTGCGCTTTTGGTAGCGCTCTATCACCTCGTCCGTGTCCATGGGCCGGGTGTCCAGCTCGCCGGGCAATACCGTGAAGCCGGGCCAGTCCTCCGGCTCGGTCGGACCCGGGGCCAGGATTACCCGCCCGGTGAAGTTTACGTCGCGCCGGTCGACTTGGCGGCCGGTGGGCGAGATGAAGGCGCTGTCGATCTGCACCCGGCACTCGGTCCGGCCGGCGGTTTGGCGCTCCAGCCTGGCGTGGATGTCGGCCCGCCGCTTAATGTCGGCCGGCACCTCCAGGATGTCTAGGTAGCGCACCTGGTCCACCCCCACCGGCGCCAGGTGGGGCATCAGGACGGCCGCGGCCTCCAGCATGGTCTCCACCGCCATCACCCCGGAGACCAGGGGGTGGCGCAGGAACTCGAAGGGCCGGTGGTCGGCCAGCCACAGGTCGCGCTGGTGGCTGAAGACCCGGTGGGCCCGAAGATCGCAGGCGGCCAAGTCCAGGGCGTCTATGCCGTCGATCATGGGCAAGCGGGACCGGCGGTACTCCAGCCCGGCGGCCACGCGGGGCGCTCTCTCGGTCGCCGGCTCCAGGCGCAGTGCCTCCACCGCCGGCAGGTGGCGCACGGGCATGACCCAGGCCTGGTCCGACGGCCCGGCCAGTAGCTCGCGCACCAGCCAGCCGGCCGCCTCCTCCACCCGCAGGAAGGCCCGGTCCATGTCCCGGAGCTTCATCAGCTCGCGCAGCTCCGGGTCGTCGGCCATGCCCGCCCCCTCGATGGGCGGTAGCCAGAACACCCGGCCGGTGAGGCCGCGCTCGGCCGCTGCTTGGCCGATGAACCCGGCCATGGCCCGGTTGGCGGCGCAGTAGTTCACCTGGCCGGGGTTGCCCTGGGCCGCGGCCACCGATGAGAGCCCCACCACCCAGCGCAGCTCGTCGCCGGCGGCGTCGACCAGGTTGGCCGCTCCGCCGTACTTCACCGCCAGGGGCAGCGCAAAGTCTTCGGGGCTCATGAACTCCAGGTAGGAGTCGGCCAGCAACCCGGCCCCGTGCACCAGGCCGGTGATGGGACCCAGCTCGGCCCGCACCCGCTGCAGGGTAGCGGCCACCTGGTCGGGGTCGGCCACGTCGCAGGCGAAATAGCCGGTTCGGCAGCCCATGGCCTGCAGCCGGGATAGGTTCTCGGCCACCTCCCGCGCGGCCTCCTGATACGGTGACTGGCCAGGGTCGAGATCGGTGCGGCCCAGCAAGGCCAGCTTGCAGCCGGTGGGGGCCAGGGCCTGGGCGATGAACGGCGTGATGCCGCGCCCGCCGCCGGAGAGCACCACCAGGTCCTCGGGGCCCAGCGGCAGGCCGGCGCCGCGGTCGGCGGCCGCGGTGCGCGGCTGGAGCTCCGCGGCGGCCAGGCCGTCACCAGCGGCGGCCAGTTGAACCTCCTTGATCTCCGGGTCCAGGGCCGCGGCCAGGGCGGCCGGCAGGTCGGCGCCGTCTTGCAGATCCAGGCAGCGCCACAGCACCGAGGCGTATTCGTGGCTGGCCGCCAGGTGCATGCCCAAAACGCCCTCGGCCGCCGCGCCGGCCACGGTGGTCACCGCCAAAACCAGGCGGCGGGCCGCCGAACGGGTAAGCGACTTGAGCACCCTGAAATAGCCGGGTAGGAGCACCTGGGGATCGGTGGCTTCCTCCAGCACCAGCACCAGTCCGGCCAGGGAAGACGCCCCGGCCAGGTGCTCGGCCGCCCGGGTCCAGGCCTCGGGGCCGCGCCCCACCACCGAGTGCTCCAGCAGCTTGACCCCCAGCTCGCCGGTGAGCCAAGCGCCCACCCGGCGGGCCAGGGATGAACCCTCGCGGCCCAACAGGGCCACCTCGCCGCCGCCGAGAGGCAGGGGAGCGACCTGGCCCGGGACGAGGGATGACCAGCCGAAGACGTAGCGGGCCAGGTCCTCGGACGGGGCCTCGGCCTGCGGCCGAGCCTGCGGCGCCCGGTCTTCCAGCCGGGCGACCGCAGGGGCCCCGCCGCCAGGCGGCGGGGCCGCCCCGTCGCGCTGGGCCACCATGGCGACCTTTTCGGCCAGGTCGCGCACGGTGCGCACCTCGATGAAGTCCTCCAGCCGTATGGTGATGCCAAAGGTCTGCTCGGCCGCGTTCATGATCACCGGCAGGCGGCTGGAGCGGATGGCCAGGTCGTCGCGGATAAGCATATCCGGCTCGATCTCGTCGCGTTCGTAGCCGGTGGCCTCCATGAGCAAGACGATGACCCGCTCCAGGATGTCGCCTTCCTGGGGATCGCCGGCGTCCGCCTGGCGGTCCGGGGTGGCCGCCGGCGGCGGGTTGAGGCTCAGGCCGCCGCCGAGCAGCCGGCCCAGTTCATCGCCGGACAGGTTGGGGTCGACCTCGTCTTGCACGGCCCGCAGCAGGGCCTCGGCCAGGGAGCCGTCGAGGTTTTGTTGCACAAAGGCGTTGATCTCGCGCTGCAGCACCTGGCGGGTCATCTCCTGCTTGCTGCGCCCCGGCTTGAGGGTGACCTGCTCCAGGCGTCCCGGGGCCTCCAGGTGTCCCAGGCACCACAGTCGGGCGGCGGCGGCACGGAACACGCCGGTCTCGTCGTCGGGGTGGCAGGTGTGCAGCACCTCCGCGCCGTCGATGGTATCGGCCACCAGGTTGCTGATGGAGTCCTTGGGCCCCACCTCCACGAAGAGCCCCACCCCGAAATCCTCGGCCAGGGTGCGCACGTTTTGCATCCAGTGCACCGGGGCCTCCAGGTGGGCCATGACGATGCGCTTGATCTGCTCGGGATCGTCCGGGAAGGGCTCCTGGGTGGTGTTGGAGATAACCGGTATGGACGGCGGGTGAAACTCCAAGGAGTCGATGAACTCGGACATCTCGGCCCGGATCACCTTCATGATCGGCGAGTGGAAGGCCATGGAGACCTTGAGCCGGGCGTTCCAATAATCCTGGGCCGCCAGCTCGGCCTGCAGGGCGTCGATGGCCTGGCTGTGGCCGCCGATGACGATCTGCCGGGGGGAGTTGTAGTTGGTGAAATACAGCTCGTCGCTGGCGGCCACCATTTGCTCCAGCAGCTCCATGGGCGCGTTAACCGCCAGCATGGCCCCGGGGTCCGCGGCCAGGGAACTGGCCTTGTCCATGCACAGGGCCCGCTGGTTCACCAGCCGGAATCCGTCGGCCGGGCTGAAGACCCCGGCCACGCACAGGGCCACCAGCTCGCCCAGGCTGTGACCGGCCATGGCCGCGGGCTCCGCCCCCAGGCTCATGAGATAGCGCACTATGGCGTATTCCATGGTGAACAGGGCCGGCTGCTGCCAGCGGGTCTTTTGCAGGTCCTCCTCGGTGGAGTTGAACAGCAGGTCCAGGATGTCGAACTCGGCCACCTCGGCGGTGGCGTCCATGGCCCGGCGGATGGTCTCGAATTCCTGGTAGAGCTGCCGGCTCATGCCCTGGTACTGCGAGCCCTGGCCGGCGAAGACAAAGGCCAGGGGCGCGGGAGGGGCCTCCGGCGCGGCCTGGACTCCCCGGCGGGCCCAGGCGCGCCGCACCTTGGGCCTGAGCCCGGCGGCCGGGGCCTCCAGCTCGCCTATGATCTTGCGGGCCTGGTCCTGGTCCTCGGCCACCACGGCCAGGCGATGGGGCTGCTTTTCGATCACCGTGCTAAACAGGTGCACGCCGTCGATGAGGTGGGCCGGGGGCTCCACCAAGGTGGCGGCGCCGGCGGGCTCGGACGGCGTGGCGGCCGCGGCCGCCGTGCTCATCCTGCCGCGGGCCGAGATGCTTTCCTCCACCTGCACCACGTAATTGGCCCCGCCAAAGCCAAAGGCGTTCACCTGCAGCCGGCGGGAGCGGCTATCGACGACCGGCCACTCCCGGGCCGCGGGCAGCACCGTAAAGCCCCATCCCTCCAGGTCCATCTGGGGGTCGGGGTCCTGGTAGTTGAGGGTCGGCGGAAAGAGCCCGGCCTGCAGGGCGCAGACCGAACGGATGAGGCTGTTGATCCCCGATGCGCCCAAGGTGTGGCCGATCTGGGATTTGAACGAGGCCAGCACCGGGGCTTGGCCCTGGGGGTAAAAGGCCTTGAGCGCCTTCACCTCCTCTATGTCGCCCTGGGTGGTGCTGGTGGCGTGGCATTCCACCAGGTCGATCTGGTCAGGACCGTAGCCGGCGTCGGCAAAGGAGGCGGCCATGGCCGGCCGCTGGTTCTCGGCCACCGATTCCACCATGCCCTGGTCGTTGTTGGAGGCGCCCATGCCGGTGATGTAGGCGTGCACCGCCGCGCCGCGCCGCTTGGCCAGCGACTCGCGTTCAATGATGATCATACCGCCGCCCTCGCCCAGGACCATACCGTCGCGGGTGCGGTCAAAGGGGCGGCTGAAGCCGGCCGGTTCACCGCCGTTGCGGCTAAGCCCGGCCAGGGCCCCCAGGGCGCCGAACTCCAGGTAGTGGGCCGGATTGAGCGGCTCCTCGCCGCCGCCCACCACCGCCGCATCCAATACCCCGCGGCGCACCAGGTTCACCGCGTTGAACAGGGCCACCAGGCTGGTGGCGCAGGCGGCCGAGACCGAGAAGCTGGGCCCCCGCAGGCCGTACTTGTTGCAGATGAACCCGCCGGCCGCGCAGTTGAGCCGCCCCAGCAAGGTGGTGTCGTCCACCATCATCTTGCCGCCCTTGATGGCCTCGACCGCCGCCTCGGCCTGCTGGGGGCTTAGCCCCAGGACCTGGCGCAGATCGTCGACGATGCTGTCGGCCGAGGACCGGATGATCATCTCCCGCAGGGTGCCGGCCGCCTCGCCGGAGTTCTGGCTGATGAGCACTCCCACCCGCCCGCGGTCAACGTCGGAGTCCAGGAGCCCCGAATCGGCCAGGGCCCGGTGGGCCAGCCACATGGTGAGCCGGGTGGCCCCGGTCATGGTGCGGTAGTCTTGGGGCGGGATGCCCAGGTCCTTGCGGGCGATCTGGAGGTTTTGGAAGGCCCCCACCTTGCAGTAGGTCTTCTCCGGGGTCATGGGGGTGGGGTCGAAGAACCGGCTGTGGTCCCAGCGCTCCGGCGGCACCTCCACCACCCCGCTGGCCAGGCCGATGCAGGCCTGCCATACCTCGGCCGGGTCGTTGCCCAGGGCGTTGGACAGCGCCATGCCGGTGATGGCGATGCGCTCCTGGGCCGCCGGGCCCCCGGCGGGGGCCCGCCCCGCGCGCGCGGCGCGCGCGGGGGGCCGGGGCATTTGGCGCAGGTTGATGGGTTCCTCGGCCACCGATTTATGCAGCCGGGCCACGGTGGTCACTTGGCCTATGGCCCCGGCCGCGGCCCCGGCCATGAACTGGCCCTCCCGCCGGCAGGTGTCGTGGTCCAACGCCCGGCCTGCGGGCCGGTCCACTCCCCGGGCGGCGATGAGCAGGCTGGCCGCGCCCAGGGTTTCCAGGCGCCGGCGCAGGACGGACTCGTCCATGGCGCCGCCGGCGGCTTGGCGTTCCAGCTCGGCGATGGCCTGGATTTTGGGGGTACGCAGGGAGCGCACCCGCAGGCCCACCGACTCGCCGGTGATGGTGGTGTCGCCGATCCCGGCGGCCAGGATTTTTTGCTGGTACAGCTTTGACAGGGCGCCGCTGTCCACGATCTCGCTGGTGGCCAGGTAGGCGGTGCCCATCTGCACCGCGTCGGCCCCCAGCATGAGGGCGCGCACCGCGCTGGGGCGGTGGTGGATACCGCCGGCCAGCACGATATGGGCGGAGTTAAACAGCCCGGGTTCCCGGCGGCGCAGGGACAGGGCGGCCTGGGCCAGGGTGAGGGTGGAGTGGGCCCCCACGTGGCCGCCGGCCTCGTAGCCCTCCAGCACGATCCACTTGATGCCGGCCTCTCGGGCCAGGCGCAGCAGGCCGGGTTCGGGGGCCAGGTATATCACCTCGATGCCGGCGGCGGTGAGCGTGGCCGCGTGGGCCGGCTCGCCGGCGGCGATCACCGCCAGGGGCGGCTTGGTATCCAGGATGAACTGGAGCTGCTCGTCACGGTGCGGGTTTTCCGGCAGGGTGATGACGTTGAGGGCGTAGGGTCGTCCGTCCAGGGCCCGGGGCAGATCGCCCAAGGTGCGCTCCAGGGCGGGGCGGTCCATCATGCCCAGAGCGATGGTGGGCACCCCGCCGGCCTCGGCCACCGCCCGGGCAAAGGCCACCCGGTCGCTGATCCAGCTCATGCCGCCCTGGATGATGGCGTAGGGCGCGCCCAGGGCCCGGGCCCCCGGGCCGTCCTGGAGGCGGCGCGAGGTTGCCGGGGCCTGCTCGGTGAGGCGGGCGGTCTCGGCGGCAAAGGCCCGGGCGGCGGTGGCGAAGCGTCGTCCGAAGCGCTGCCGAAACTCGGCGGCAAAGGCCGCTTCCGGTCCCAGGGGTATCAGCTCGCCGCGCTCCAGTCGGCTCTGCCAGGGATGCACCAGGTCTGCCGAGGCTTGGCGGACAAAGTCCCCGGCGGCCGCCTGCCGGTCCGGCTCCAGGGCCAGGGCGGCGGCCAGCTCATCGAGCCGGCGGGCGGCGGTGGAGTTGCCCTTGTCAAAGACCCGCAGGGTCGCCCCCACCGCCGAGCCCACCAGGCGGGTGTGATCCAGGCGCAGGGCCGCCAGGCGGCGGGCCAGGTCGCCCGGCAGGTCCGCCTCGTCGGTGAGCCAGTGCAGGGACTCCATGACCACCACCTCGGCGCCGGTGGCCAAAAAGGCGGCCGCCGCCTCGGGGGTGGCCACGCCCCCCCATACCGCCAGGGCCGGGGCGTGGTCGCGTTCCGCGCCCCGGGTCTCGGCCGCGCTGTAGAGCACCGAGGTGGTCTCAGGTCCCACCCAGCCGGCCGCCTCCACTCCCTTGAGGGCCACCGCGGCCCAGGGGGAGTCCGGCGACAGGAGCTCCTGGACCAGCCGCGGGTCCCCGGTCACCGGGATTACCCGGCACTGGTTGCTCAAAGCGCCGGCCCGGTCGGCGAACTCCCGTGGCTCCGGCGGCCGCGGAAAGCCCTGCACCCAGAGGGTGCGCACCTCGGCCACGGCCAGGAATTCCTCCAGCGAGGGGCCCATGAACTGGTTCTGGGTGACCAACACCTCGGTGGCCCGGCCGGCCAAAATGTCTGCCTGCCACCGGCCGGGGGCGTCGTGGGTCAGGTCGACGATGGTTCGAATCCCGGTCCGCTGCAGGGCAGAAATATCAAGTCTATCTAATGCCCCGGGCGGCCAGACAAAGGCCAAGGCGTCCGCGGTTTGGTTGTTTGGCACCAAATCCCCCCAAAAGAGCAGGAGTTATCGCGCAGATAGATGATTTTACCATAGATAGGCCGGTGTACGAAGCCGTGCCGGCCAAGCTCAAGCGATTTTTAGGCTATAACGCGGAGAAATCGCGTTGATAATGGAGTGCAATAAGAAACCGGGCCGGTATTCCCTCCCGGCGGCTGGATAAGCGGATATTCCCGGGGCCTGCCTACACCACCTCGTCGAGGTTCAATCCCTTGAGGCCCACCCCGGCGGAGATCACCTGGTGGTTAAGGTTAAAGGTGTGGGCCAGGCGCTCGCGGGCGGTGGGCTCGGTGCGGTTTAGCTCGTCGAGGGTCTCGGTTATCACGTTGGCCTTGTTCTGTTCGGCCTGGAGACTCATCGACAGCAAGGCCAGGGACATGCCCTGGGCGTTGGCGGCGGAGTTTATGGAGTTCATGACCTAATCTCCCTTGGCGCCGGCCCGGGTTGCCGGGGCCGGACGGAATTATTCTCCTATCGGGTCTATCGGCATGGCCTGAAGGTTTCTTGAATCGTTCGGGGCATTTTTTTGTCCGGCGGCGACGGGGGCGCTTTGCCCCGGAGGGGCGGCCGTGGTATATGGGGCCAGCGGAGGGAATAGCCATGCGAGGAAAATACGGATTGTGGTTGGCGGCGGCCCTGCTTATCGCCTGGGCGGTGGCCGGTTGCGGGCCCCGGAAGCGTTACTGGTGCCACCCCACCAAGCCGGCCCTGGCGGCCTGGCAGACCGACAATTACCAGTGCGAGGGCGAGGCTTACCAGCGGGCCCGGGCGCGGGGAGACACCGGCAGCAAGCGAGCCATCAAGGAAGAGTGGATTAAGTGCATGCGCGCCCGGGGCTGGACCCTTTGCCCCCAGCGGGATGACGACTGAGCCCTGCCGTACCCTGGTCCGCCACCCGGCCATGGCGTTGTGGTCTGTGCCCATCTTGGCTTGGGGCGTGGCTGGCGGCCTCGGTCCGGCGTTAACAAACCGGGCGCGATGTATTAGTATGATAGCCAACCTTCCTGTTGGCTGGAGCAACTCATGGCCAAGGCCGGATGGCAGAAACATGGCCGCATCCTGGTGGTCGACGATGAAGCCCACGTACGCCGGGTGCTGGGGCTTATGCTGGAGCGGGCCGGCCACCAGGTCACCGAGGCCCAGGACGGGGCCTCGGCCCTGGCCCGGTTCTCCGAAGACGTCTTCGACCTGGTCTTTTTAGACCTGCGCATGCCCGACCTCGACGGCCTGGAGGTGCTGGGGCGCCTGCGGGCCGAAAATCCCGACCAGACGGTGGTGATGATCACCGCCTACGCCAGCGTGGAGACCGCCCTGGAGGCCATGAAGAGCGGGGCCTTTGACTACATCGGCAAGCCCTTCAAGGAAGAGGAGATACTGCTGGTGGTGGACAAGGCCCTGGAGCGCACCCGCATGCTGGCCGACAACCGCCGGCTCATCAACGAGGTGACCCGGGCCCACGACTTCTCCAACATCATCGGCAACTCGGCCCCCATGCGCCGGGTCTTCGACATCATCGGCAAGGTGGCCGACACCAAGGCCACGGTGCTCATCACCGGCGAGTCGGGCACCGGCAAGGAACTGGTGGCCCGGGCCATACACTACAACTCGCGCCGCGGCGATCGGCCCCTGGTGGCGGTCAACTGCGCCGCCATACCGGCCACCCTCATGGAGAGCGAGCTCTTCGGCCACGTGCGCGGGGCCTTCACCGGGGCGGAAAAGACCAAGGCCGGCCTCTTTGAGCAGGCCGACGGCTCCTCGCTGTTTCTAGACGAGGTGGGCGAGTTGCCGTCGGAGGTGCAGGCCAAGCTGCTGCGGGCCCTGCAAGACGGCGAGATAAAACGGGTGGGCGACAGCACCACCCGCCGGGTGGATATTCGGATCATCGCGGCCACCAACCGCGACCTGGCCGCCGCCGTAAAAGAAGGGCTCTTCCGTGAGGACCTCTACTATCGCCTCAACGTTATACCCATCCACCTGCCGCCGCTGTGCCAGCGCGGTGAGGACATCCCCCTTTTGGCCGCCCACTTTCTAAAGCAGGCCGCCGCCCGCCACGAGATGGCCGAAAAACGGCTTTCCCCGGCCGCCCTGCAGGCGCTCACCACCGCGCCCTATCCGGGTAACGTGCGCGAACTGGCCAATATCATTGAGCAAGCCCTGCTGATGAGCGATGGGCAGATCATCGACCGCGACGACCTGCCCCCGGCCATCGCCGCCATGAGCGGCGGCATCGGGGTCACCGTGCCCCAACAGGAGCGCGACCTGAAAAAAGTGCTAAAGGCGGTGAGCCGTTTGGCCGAAGAACAGGTTATAAGCCGGGCCCTGCAAGACACCGAGGGCAACCGCACCAAGGCCGCAGAGGTGCTGGGCATCTCGCGCCGGGCCTTGATCAATAAGATCAAAGATTTGCAGCTTTGATCCCCCACGAGTCGCGGTGTGCACCAGGTGGCACCCTGCTGTGAACCGCGGTGCAGGGTATGGCCGGTTTGTTAAGGAAATTACCTCGTTAAACCATTTTCCCTTGGCCAGGGATGGGCCGGGGCGGCGCCAGGATACAGGACAGGCCGGGCCAACCGCGCAGCCAGATGCACGGTCGCCCCAGGTCCCCGGCGGCGGCAAAAGGGTAACTACCTGTAATCGTGGGATGAATCCCCCAACGCCTCCACACTGGCACCCGCCTTGCAACATGGATGGTCGTCGAAGGCGGCGAAGATCGCCGCCGGTGGAGGACCACCGATGGCCCAGTCCCGCAAAAACCAGCCCCGACTCACCCCCCAACAACTGGCCGCGGCCTATGCCGAGCTGGACCTTGAGCCCGGAGCCGGGCTCGAGGAGGTGAAGCAGGCCCATCGCCGCCTGGCCCGGGCCCTGCACCCGGACCGCAATCCCGGGGCCGCGGGACGGCTCATGAGCCGGGTCAACCGGGCCTACCAGCTCCTGCTGGGCCACCTGGAATCCCAAACGCCCCACCGCACCCGGCGCAAGCCCGCGCCCCCGGACCACGACGGATTGCCCGTACCAACCGCCCCGGCCCAGGGCGAGGGCCTGCCGCTGGCCGGCTGCCGGCTTAAGGGATTGGTGCGGGCAGACGGCGCCCTGCTCTACCAGGTGGAGATCGACGGCCGGCCCGAGTCCATGACCCTGCCGCTGCGCCGGCAACGTACCTGCCGCTTTTGCGACGGCGCCGGCGTGGTGATCTCGGCCGGCCGGCGCACCCGCTGCAACCACTGCGGCGGGCGCGGCCGGATCGTGTGTTCCGAAAAAGTGGAAGTGCCCCTGCCCGGTGACTGGCGGGTGGGCCAGCGGATTGCCGTGGCCGCCCCGGAAGGACAAGCACCGGTGATCGTGGAACTTAACCGCCGAACCGGTGAAAGGGAGGTGTGAGCATGGCCAGTAGCAAGGATTATCGGCGGAGATACCCCCGGGTCTACCTGGTGGTGCCCGAGCGCGCCGTGATGGAGATGGCCGCTGAACCAACCGGCGAACCCCTGGGTCCCCTGGCCGAGCCCGAGCCGATCATCGCCAGCCAAGCAACCGCGGTGTCCTATAGCCCCCAGGCCCATCACCGCCGCCTGCCCTACACCCGGGGCTTCTTCCTGGACCGCTACGCCTGCTAGCGGCGAGCCGCCGCAGCCATAGTGGGTCCAAGTCCACACGCTACAGGCTCGTCCCCCGCCCTGCTTCGCTCGTGCGTTCTTTTAAGGTCGGGTCGCTTTTTCTTGGTCGTTGGCAATTGAATGATAGCGGCCGGCCCTTGCTCCCACCGCCCCGGCCCCGTTGGCGGCGGCACGCCGCTAGAGGTTGAGGCGTTGTTCGAGGTAGGTTATTTCCTGTTTGAGCTTGGCCTGGGTTTTTAGGGCGCGGTCGATCTTGTTCACGCCGTAGATGACCGTGGCGTGGTCGCGGTTGAAGACTTTACCGATGGCGGCGTAGGAGTCATCGGTATGGCGGCGGCAGAGGAACATGGCCAGGTTTCGCGGGTGGGTGACGGCGCGGGCGCGGCCTTTGCCGGCGATGGTCTCGGGTTCCAGGCCGTAGGTTTTGGCCACCAGGTTGCGGATTTGCCGGCTGGTCACCCGTTTGCGCTTAATGCTCATCTGGCCCAGGACTTCGGCGGCCAGGTTGAGGTCCATGGGCCGGCCGGTGAGGCTTCCCTTGGCGATGAGTCCCACCAGGGCCGAGTGCAGGCGGCGCACGTCGTCGGTCACTTCTTGGGCCAGGTAGTCGAGCACGTCGGAGTCCACCCGCACGCCTTCGATCTTGCACTGGTGTTTTAGGATGCGCACCCGGGTGGCGTGGTCAGGTGGGTCGATGGAGACGGTGACTCCACCGGCCAGGCGGCTGGCCAGTTGGGGCCTAAGGCCCTTGACCCGGTTGGGGGGGGCGCTGGAGGTGAAGACGATACGTTTGCCGGAGTTTTCCAGGGCGTCGAGGGTGTAGATGATTTCGTCCTGGGTCTTCATTTTACCGCCGAGGAACTGGATTTCTTCCAGCAGCAGGATATCGCACATGCGGCGGTAGTGGTCTTTGAATTCTTCGATGCGTTTGGAGCGCAGGGCCTGGACCATCTGGTTGGCGAAGTCTTCGGCGGTGAGGTAGGAGACGCGGGAGTCGGGGTTGGTTCCCAGGACCTGGTGGCCCACGGCCTGGGTGAGGTGGCTTTTGCCCAGGCCGGTGCCGGAGATGATGAACAGGGTATTGGAGAAGGTTTTGGAGCCCCCGGCCAGGGCGTGGGCGGCGGCGTAGGCGTATTGGTTGGAGTCGCCGCACACGAAGTTATCGAAGACGAAGCGTTGGTTGAACTGGGGCGGCCGGTCAAAGATGCGGGGCAGGGACATTTGCATGGGCCGGGGTGGCCGGGCCGGGGTGGTGGCGGCCACTTCCAGGCGCAGCCGGCGCTGGGGGTCGAGGTGGCGTAGGGCCTGTTGCAAGTGGGGGGCGAAGTTTTGGGAGACCCACCGGCGGTGGGTGGCGTTAGGGCACAACAGCACCAGCTCGGAGTCGCCGTTATCGTCGGCGGGTTTAAGGGGATCGAGCCAGACCTGGATATCCTCGGGGTCCAGGTTGGGCCTGATGTCATCGATCAAGGCATTCCAGAGTTGATTCAACACCGATACTCACTTGGCCGAAAAACGTGGTCGAAAATTACCTGTTCTGCACCCGCTGGGGGTGGTGTGGCCGGCGTTGCCGGGTGGTTGGGCCTGGTTCCCGACGGGGTTGTAGCCATGGCCGGCCATGAGATCAACTACTGCCGGTGAGGATTTTTTATGGGTTTCTGACGCACGGTCGTAGTTGGTCTCCGTTTAGTAGTAGTTGGTCTCCGTTTACGCGACCCTGGGGGTCGTTTTCACCCGTGGCGGGCGATGCGGCCAGAGCCTTGGGCAACAGGGGTGGGTCTTACCGTTTTTGGGCCCACGGCGCCAGTGTTGATTTGGGTTAGGCGGCGCTGGCCCTACTCGACGGCTCTGGCCCTACTCGTCTGACCCTACTCGACGGCGCTGGCCCCCTGGTCTCGCCCACCGGCCGGCCTGGTATTGAGCACCGGCCCGATTGGTGTCCCTTGGTCCGCCCGCCCCGCTTTACCCGCCGGCCTGCCTCGCCTGTTCTCACCCACCTGGCCGGCCTGGTATTAATCACCGGCCCGCCTTGCCTGTTCTCACCCACTTGCCCGGCCGGCTTGGTCTCGCCCACCGACCCGTCCCGCTTTACCCGCCGGCCCGCCTCGCCTGGTCTCGCCCACCGGCCCGGCTGGCTTTTACCTACCGGCCCGCCTCACTTAGTCTCGCCCACCTGGCCGGCCTGTTCTTAACTACCGGCCCGCCTCACTTAGTCTTGCCCACCTGGCTGGCCAGGTATTGAGCACCGGCCCGGTTGGGGGTCCAACTTAGGCTCCGACGGCAGCGCGTTGATAGTTTAGTGGTGTTGGTTAGTTGTGCTGCGTGTCTAAGCTTGGGCCGTTATTATTATCCCGGGGTTCAGTCCGATCTTTGGGACAACACCTCCCCCTTGGCTGATAGCAGCCACCTGCACAAGCTCACTGACTTTTTCCGAGTTCACTGGGACGGCAACCAGTGGTTTACAAACTACCGAATCACCCCGTTGAAGGTCAATCCGATATGCGGGCGAAAAGAGCCGGGAGGGGGGCTGCGCAAACCACAAGGCAAAGTAGTAGTAATAATTGGATAAATTTGGAGTGGCCAACATATCCCTCGATAAAACTGGCCCCTAGGGCGAATTGGGCTAACTGCTTCTTTCGACCGGGGTTCTCGGAAATGTCACAACTGTGCCTTTAGTTGCACACAATATAAATCCCTCAAAAACGTCGAAAATAACTTAAAATCGCTAAAAATCATCAAAAATCTAATTCTCGGGCTGGGCACAATACAGAGCCATTGAAATCATTGACATATCCTGGAGGGCCCGGCAAGGGGGATATCTCCAAATTCCCGGGACCGGGCCGAAGAGGGGGCCAAAACGCCACCGGCGGGGGCGCTGCCTTGGTGTCGGCGGTGGTTTTGGGCCGGGCCAGTGGTCGGGCGGTGGGGGATATGACCAAATCACCATATAATAATATCTATTTACGTATTTCTAGTAAAGTAGGTGGTCAAGTTGGCCTGGGGGCGGGTATGGCCCGCGGGCGCGGAGAGCCCGGTCCCCCAACGCAGGGAGGCTGAGAACCGCGGCGTATATTTTAAGGCCGGCGGTTTTTTATTAATTAATTGTCACTAATGTACACCGGGAGAAATGAGGTGCACTAGTATTGCGTATCGGGTAATGAGTGCTAAAAATTCCCGAAATTTTCGAAAAATGTCAATAATTTTACCCCGGCCGGCCGCCCAGGGCCTGGGCTGCCGTATGGGCCCGGTGGCGCGCGGCGTGCCGCCGCAGCCGTAGTGGGTCCAAATCCGGTGCGTTACAGGCGCGTCCTCCGCTACCCTTCGCTCCAACGTGCTTTAAGGCCGTATCGTTTTTCTATACTGTTGGCAATTGCATGATGAGGGTTGCCCTTGCCCCCAACGTCCCGTCCCATATGGCGGCGGCCTGCCGCGCGGGGAGCCATAGCGTAATTTTCAACCGTTTATCAACCGGCGGATATAGGTTGTCAACATCTGGTGCCCAAGTCCAGTAGGGTTTTGCACCGTTACACGCCAAGGCGGTGGCAGAAATCAACCGAGATCAAACCATGGCCGTGGTAAATATCCACCGGCGATCAACCGTAACGTGGATTCTTCAACTGCAACTCGCCGGGGAACAAGATTTTTTTCACCACAATCAGTTAGTTTTCAACCAGCTATCAACTGCAGGTCCCCGGGAGGGCCGCGCCGGGGCATGTCGGACTTGCCTTGGCCCACGCCTTGGCCTAGTATTGAACCAGGCCGGCCCCCCCAGGGGCTAAGAGGGAAGACGGTGCGAGTCCGTCGCGGTCCCGCCGCTGTAACCGGGGACCGAGGCCGCCCGGGGCATGGGCCCCAGCCACTACCCAAGCGACATCGCCGGAGCCCGGGGCACACGGGGTGCGGTGGGGTTTTAGCGCCTGCGCTGCCAGGCGTTTGCCGGGTGGGAAGGCGCGGCATCTCGGGTTGATCCGGAAGCCAGAAGACCTGCCGGCCTAAAAGGACCCGGGGTTGCCGGCGAGGCACCGGTGCGGGGAGAATGCCCCCACGGCCAGCGGGTCCGCCTGGGGCGATGAAGTAAGACGGGTGCAATCCCCCCGGCCATTTACGGCGGGGGGATTTATGTGTTGACCGCGGCCATGGCGGTTCCCCGTCACACGTCACCCTCTTTAGCAGTTCCCGGGAGTTAGCCAGATGAGTGACCAGAGCGCACAGTTAATTTGGAAAGAGTTGGAGACCACCGCCGACCAGCTTTTGAGCGGCACCGGCGACAGTCTCCGGTCGGCCCTGCGGGCCCGCGAGGCCATGGCCCTGCTGATGGAGTTGGAGCCAGCCGAGATTATGGCCTGCATCGAGGGTTCCCACCTGCCCACCCGGGCGGTGGTGAGCTGGCTGGTCTACGAGTGTACCCGCCTGCCCGAGGTGGACCCCAAGCGGGTCGAGGGCCTGCGCGATTACTGGAGCCGTCAATACGCCTCCGACGGCGATCTCATCCCGCCCCCACCGTCTGCTTGATCCCACCCAGCTGGTGGGACTCCGGCGGTTGCAGGTAGTCGGCCCCGGGCCGGGGCCGGATGGGATAGCCATAGGTCTCAAAGGCGTCGGCCCAGCGCTGGGCCACCCGCTGTTGGGTGGCCGGGTCCAGGTAAAAGCGGTTACGCTGGTAGTGGCTAAGGCCAGCCAGGTAGGCTTCCAGGCGCGGCCTGGCCTGCGCAAACCCGCCCAGGTCCAATTGGCGGTATACCCGCCGCAGGCACCGCAGGGGGTTGTTTTCCAGCTCCTCGAAACGAACCTGGACCAGCGAGCCGGGCGGGATAAGTCCTCGGTCGCGCTCAAAGACCCGGTATAGTTCCTGGTAGCAGAAAAAAATCAACTTCTCGATGGTCCGGCGGCTGGGGGTCTGCAGGTGGCTGTGGGCCATGGCCTTTTGCCACAGGTGCACGCTCGACAGGTACACGGCAAAGGGGTCGCGCACCATGTGGATGAACTTGGCCTCCGGGAACAGGCGCAGCAGGCTGGGGATGCGGCCGGTGTGGGGCGGTGATTTTAGCACCACCCTATCGGCCCGGTCGTTCTTGGCCGCCACTTTCTTGATGAAATACTCCAAAGCGCGCTCCCATTCCCTTTGCCGGGGCTCAGGCAGCCGGGAGAAATCCAGGGCCGAGAGCTGGGGGTTGGGGTGGTTGGGAAACATCACCCCCAGGTAGGGCGACACGCCGCTGAGGGCGGCCAGGGCGAACTCGTCCTCGTGAGGCGAATCCGGGGCCCAGGCCATGGCGTCCATGGGGCGGGTGGCCGGCGCCAGGCGGGCCAGGACCTTGACCCCGTGGGGCTGGCTGTAGACGAAGTGGTGGGGGAAGGTGGCCTGGTACAGGGTGGGGGAGGCGAAGCGGAGATCGAGGTTGAGCAGGTTGTGCAGGTGGGTGGTGCCGCTGCGCCAGTGCCCCAGGATGAAGATGGGCGCCTGGGGAAAGTCCGAGGCCGCGATGAGCCTCCGGTTGGCCGCCCGCTCGATGGGGCGACAAAAGGAGTTGAGGCCGGCCACCGCGGCCAGGTAGGCCAGCCGGGAAAGATACCTCGCCTGCACCTGGAAATGGTGCCGCGCCAAAGTACACAGTAGTCCGCCCAGGGTCATGCCCTGGATCAATTGCAAACGCAGCTCAGACACCCACTCCCCCTGGTTCCCGTTGCCGGCGCACTATAGCACGTCGCCGGGGTGGGTGAAAGGGGTCCGGCGGTGGTATCAGCGGCGGTGGCGGTCCCAGCGGCGGGCCAGGCAGGCGGCCAGGCGGCGCTGCCGGCGCTTGTGGTCGATCAGGGCCAAGAGGGTGGCCAACCCCAGGCCGGCCAGGGCCAAGGCGCTCATCAGGTGGCTGACTTCCATGTCTACCTCCGGGGCAAGGTGTTGGTGATAGTGGTCTCATCGGGATTTGGCGGCCGCGACTTGAGGGTTTTTATCCCCACCGGCGCCGCCGGGGCTTTTGCTGCTATGATAGTGCCATGATCACCGGCGGTCCCATACGCCGCCGGCGGCTGGCCGGGGCCGCCGGCGCCTTGGTGCTGGTGGCCCTGGCCCTGGCGGCCGGCTGCGCCACCGGCCGGTCCGTGGCCGACCTGGTCGAGCTTCCCCAGGACCCGGCCTATTACCAGGCCCTGCCCGCGGCGCCCCACTGGCGGGTGAAGCCGCGGCACCAGGCCTGGCTGGCCCAGCAATTCCTGCGGCGCTACTTCGCCGTCTGGCAGGGCCGGCGTCCCCGGCTGATCCGGGAGCAGGTGCGGGCCATGGCCGGCGGCCTGGAGAGGGAGCCCGGCCTGGGTCCCAACCTGCGGCCGCACGGTAGCGCCTGGCTGGAGCGGCTCTGGGCCCGGGCCGACCTGGCGGCCTATCCCGGTCCGCCGCAGCCGGCCATCACCACCGCCCCCTGCCACCTGCGGGTGCTGCCCAGCCGCCAGCCGGACTTCGAACCCTCGGGCACCGGCGGGGACTATCCCTTCGACCGGCTGCAGCAGACCAGCCTGCCGCCCAACCTGCCCCTGGTGGTGCACCACCGCAGCGCCGACGGCGGCTGGCTGTTGGTGGATTCGTCCTGGGCCTGGGGCTGGCTGCCGGCGCGCGACGCGGCCCTGGTGGACGCCGGACAAATACAGCGCTGGAGCGGTGGGGAGTTCTTGGTGGTGACCCGGGACCACACCCCGGTGCGGGCCGCCGCCGGCGGCCGGTTTCTCTTTTACGCCCCCCTGGGCGCCCTGTTGCCCCTGGCCGGCGGAGGCCCCGGCCCCTGGCCGGTGTTGGCCGCGGTGGCCGACGCCGACGGCGCCGCCCGCCTGGTGCCCGCCCTGGTGGAGCGGGCGGCCGCGGCCCGTTTCCCCCTGGCGCTCACCGCCGACAACCTGGCCCGCCTGGCCGGCCGCCTGGCCGGCGGGGCCTACGGCTGGGGCGGCATGTACGGCCTGCGCGACTGCTCGGCCACCACCAAGGACCTCATGGTCCCCTTTGGCTTGTGGCTGGAGCGCAACTCGGCCGACCAGGCCCGCGGCGGGGCCCGACGTTACGACCTGGACAGGCTCAGTCCGGCCGACAAGCGGCGGGTGATCCTCTCGGAGGGGGTGCCTTTTCTCACCCTCCTGTACCTGCCCGGCCACGTGATGCTCTACATCGGACCGTACCAGGGCCGACCCCTGGTGTTTCACAACATGTGGGGGCTCCGGGTGCGCCGGGGATGCTGCCGGGGCGAGGGCCGGCTCGTCATCGGGCGGGCGGTGGTGACCACCCTCACCCCCGGGGCCGAGCGCTGGGACCTGGTCCGGCCCGAGGGGCTAATCATCAACCGGGTGAAAACCATGGTGCTGCTAGCACCCCCTGCCGCCGTCGAGCTGGACTAAACAATTGTCATCATACGCGCCTTGGCCCCGGCTCCAAGCGCCAAGACCACCGGAACCCCGGCCGGCACGAACCGACCCGGTTGGCGGCCGGCGGGGGGTCTGCCCACCGCCACCGGCGGGCTCCCCGCTCTGGGCTGCGCATAGATATTTTTGGCAAACCGTTGCCAGCCGGGGCGGTGATTTGGCATTATGGACAGCAATGTGACCGGCCGGCGGCGCCGCTGGCCGGTACGCGTACCATATAGAACCACACCCACGCCCGGCGGGAGCAACCGGGCGATGACCCGTGGCGCAGATCAAATCGCCGGTCGGTGGGTACCTTTTGAGCCGCCCCGCCACGACCGCGCACCGGCCGATAAACACCGCGGTCCCCGGCCGGACGACTCAAGGGGGAGAGTCAGGGCATGCTGCAACCATCCGGACTACTGGCTACCAACTCCACGACGGGACGGCCGAAGATATGGCGTGTAATGCTGGCCCTGGCCCTGGGCATCTGGTTGACCGCGGCCCCGGCCCGGGCCGCCGATGCCCCCAAGCCGGCCATCGAGCTGCTTTCACCGGCCCCCGGCGCGGTGGTCATCGCCAAGAAACCGCCGGTCCGCTTCAACATCACCAGGGTCCCCGCCGGCGGCAAGCTCCTGGTGCTGCTGGATACCACCGACATCACCGAGGTGCTGCAACGCTCACCCCAGGGCTTCAGCTTCACCCCCCTGCAGGTGCTGGCCGCCGGTAAGCATACCCTCACCATCAAGCTAACCGGCCCCGGCGACGCCAAGTATAAAAAGAGCTTCACCTTCACCATCCGCCACAGCAAGGCCCTGCGCGAGGCCTATGGCCAGGGCGAGCTCACCGTCGTCTACCAGGGCAAACTGCACCGCAGCTCCGAGAGCACCGACCCGCCCGGCTCCTCGCTGGAGAGCAACCTCAGCGGTAATTTAGTGGCCTCCGAAGGCGGATGGCAGGCGGGCCTCAAGTTCAACCTGCGCTACCTGGACCAGTCCACCCCGGTGGAGGAACCCCTGTCCAAGGGGGTCAACCTGGCCGACTACCTCCTGGACCTCAAGTACACCCGGGGAGAGTTCGGCTTCTTCGCCCAACTAGGCGACGTGGTGATCAACCACACCGAGAACACCGCCGCCAACCTGGCCCGCCGCGGCGGCCGCTTGGCCGCCAGCGTCGGCGGCCTGCGCCTGTCGGTCTTCTCGGTCAACAGCGCCCAGTACTACGGCTTCTACGGCGGCCTGGGGGTGAGCCCCGACAGCGACCAACACATCCACGGCGCCAGCGCCAGCCTGTCGCTGTTTGCCAAGGCCGCCGAGCTCAAGCTGGTCTACCTCGCCGGCGGCGAGACCGACCCCGGCGCCGGCGGGGCCGACTCCGGCGACCGCCGCCGGGGCTCGGTCTGGGGCCTGCAGGTGAAAACCAACTTCTTCCAGGACCGCCTGGTCACCGACCTGGAGATCGACTTCAGCCGCTACGACCCGGTGGGCGAGCCCGAGGCCGCCTACAACCACGACCGGGCCTACCGCCTGGGGGCCAGCGGCAAGTGGGGCGCCTTCTTCTATGGCGGGAAATACCAGTACTTCGGCCGCGACTACGCCGTGGTGGGCAACAGCGAGTTCGAGGCCAACCGCGCCGGGCTCAGCCTCTTTGGCGGGGCCGAGTTCACCGGCCACGCCTTCCAGGTGGCCTTCTCCCGCTTCCGCGACAACGTCGACGACGAGCCCACCCAGCCGGTCACCCACGCCCACGAGCTCAGCCTGGAGTACAGCTTCACCGGCATCAAGCACTTCTCCACCAGCCTCAACTACACCCTGGCCCTGGACCAAACCAGCCGCGAACCAGAGGACATCCAGCCCAAGGATACCCACACCCACAGCGTCACCCACACCATCGCCTACCTGGGACAACCCTGGGCCGTGGAGTTCACCGCCGGCTACTCCCACCAGTACGACCGGACCGACGACCAGGGCAACACCATCGTCACCAACTTCTCCCTGTCGCCCACCTACTCCAGCGAGAAGTTCACCCTGTCGCCCACCGTCAGCTACGACCGCTCCACCGCCGAGACCACCGATGTGCACACCGAGACCTGGACCGTCAACCTGGACATACGGGGCAACCTGGACAAGCTCTTGGGGTTCCCCAGCGGCCGGTTCAGTTACGGACTCACCGGCACCTATACCCGGGTGCGCGCCAGCGACGATTCGGCCAAGACCGACACCACCAGCGCCGCCCTGGAGCTAAGCTATTTCCTGGGCGATAATATCTGGCCGGGCATGAAGCCCTCGGTGGGACTGCGCCTGCGCTACGACCGCACCATGGACTACCAGTCCGGCCAGGGCGACGAGGACCTGAGCGTGTTTTTAGTCCTGCAAACGTCCCTGCCGTACTCGTTTTAAGCGGTTTTATGAAAGTTTAGGCCCCTTGGCCGGTCTTGCATACAAGGAGTGAACAGTCTGAGATGTCTCTTGCCCGGCAATACACTCGGCGCCGCGGCCCCGGCAGGCGCCGGCGAGCCAACAACGCGCCCCAGGCGCCCGGAGGCCTAAAAATGAAAACCCGCGTAGCGGCCGCCCTGGCGGCCTTGGTCCTTATGCTGGCCCTGCCGAGGGCGGCCTCGGCCCTCGTCCTGGATGTGGCCCCCTCCACCGTGCGGGTGGGCCAGGAGGTGACCTTCACCATCTGGGCGCCCTTTTTCCTCACCACCAACTGCGGCCTGATCATCAATTACGGTGACGGCGGCGGCTACCAGCCGGCTGGTCACTGCTTCTCCACCGCCTGTACCAAGACCGTCAAGCATATCTATTCCCTGCCCGGCGTCTACACCGCCACCGCCCGTACCGCCCCCACCGCCTCTTGCGCCGCCAGCTCGCCCAAGCCACCGCCCACCTTCAGCCGCAAGGTAAAGGTAATAGCCCCCCTGATGACCCTGCGGGCCACCCCCTCGCCCATCCGGGTGCCCCAGGCCCGCACCACCGTGCAACGCGTCACCTACCGGGCCACCTCCCCGGCCATGGTGGCCATGCTGCTCAAATCCACCAACGGCGTCTTCACCGCCGCCGGCCGGGTGCTGGGCACCGTAAACACCCCGCTGACTATCACCATGACCGGCGGTAACGGCACCGCCTCCGAGCAGGTCACCATTCCGGCCGGCATTCTCAGCCAGGCCCGCAGCCTCGGGGCCACTTCCATAACCTATGGCCGTTCCTTCATGCTGGGTAACGCCGGCGTGGGCACCGCCAGCGTGATCATCCGCCCCACCTCGCCCCTGGCCGCGGACTTCCGTATCACCGCCGTGCACCTGTATTTCGATAACCTGCGCCCGGAGATAACCGTCCGGCGCAACCAACCCAACCTGGTGGTCAACGCCCGCCTAAACTACGTGGGCACCGGGCTACTGCGGGCCCGCTGGCGTATCGACGGCCGGCCGGGGGCCCTGGTTACCCGCCACTTGGTCTCGGCCAAGGGCACCGTGGTGCTCACCAGCCCGCGCATCAACGCCCTGCCCACCTTCATGACCGGCAGCCACCGGGTGTCCCTGGAAATCCTTAAGCCCGAACCCGGCATCCGCATCCCGGTGGCTACCTACTTTGTCACCGCCGCCGAGTACCAGCCGGCCAAACCCATCACCCTCACCGCACCCGCGCCCCGGGCCAAGCTCACCGCCGGCCAAGTGGAACTCCAGTGGCAACCCCTGGCCGGACCCGGCTTCTACCTGGTGGAGTTTCTATCCGGACCCAAGGGCGAACGCCTGTTGGCCGCCCTCACCCGCAAGCCGCGTTACCGCCTGCCGGCCGACCTCTGGCGGCAGTACCTGGCCGGCGCCAAGCGCCTGTACTGGCGGGTGAGCAAGCTGGACCAGGACGGCCAGGTAATCGGTGCCAGCCCCACCCGCCCAGTGCGCCCGGTGCCCGGGCTCCCATAGGGGCCGCCCAGTGCCTGGGTTGCCATATGGGCCGTACGTTAGGTTTTCAGGCCGACGGGCTCGCTTCGATTACTACCGGTAGCCTTTCAAACAAACCCGGCCCAGTGCGCCCAGTGCCTGGGTTGCCATATGGGCTGTACGTTAGGTTTTCAGGCCGACGGGCTCGCTTCGATTACTACCAGTGGCCCGGTGTCCGGGCGGCCGCATGGCCGGGCGTTAGTCTTGCGGGCCTA
>JAMOVV010000143.1 GCA_027067385.1 Desulfarculaceae bacterium | reverse complement strand
AGGCCCAGTCCGGCCACCATACGCTCCACGGCCAGCAGCTTCTTCTGCTTGACCTCTGCCTGGTTGCGAAAGAGCTCCTCCGCGAAGCGGCGTGCCTTGGCCGGGCTCTGGCGGCCGATGGCCTCGTAGTAGATGGCGATGTCCTCGCTCAGCTCGCTGGCGGGACTGTGTTTGAGCAGCACCCGGAAGCAGTGGGGATACTTGGCCAGCAACTGCTCCAGGTAGCGGGCGCCCCGGGCGCAGGCCGAGCACAAAAAGTCCGAATACTCCACGATGACGTTGGGGGCGCCGGGATCGCCGAACCAGACCCGCCGGGGATCCAGGGCCGGTCGCAGGGGGTCCTTGACCTTCTGGCGCACCGCCTGTTCCCATTGCCGGCGTTGCAGGATGCGGTTGCCCTGGGCCACCAGGTGGTACAAGGCCACCCGGTCCTTGGCCAGGGCCTCCAGGACTATCTCCGGGTGGGCCAGCAGCACCCGGCGCACCGCCTCCACCATCTCCGGCGAGGGCTCCTCGGCCGCCAGGGCCGGCAGGGACAGGCAGAGGGAAAAAAACAGGGCGAGCGACAGGAACACTTTGCTGGGCATGGATCATCTTTCCCTTGGCGTTTTAGGTCACAGGCAACGGGCGTGGGTCTGCTTGCGAGGGCCCATGCTACCCCCGGGCGGGCGATCGCCTCCGCCCGGGAGCCGGCGGCGCCGGGGGCGTTTCGCTAGAAAAGATACATCTCCTCGGCCTGGCGCAGCAGCTCTTCCCGGAAATCGGGATGGGCCAGGCCGGCGATGGCCCGGGCCCGCTCGCGGGTGGACAGTCCCTTGAGGTCGGCCACGCCGTACTCGGTGACCAGGTAGTGGGTGTCCATGCGGGGAGTGGTGATCATGGCGCCGGACTCCAGGCGCGGCACGATGCGGGAGACGGTCCCCTGCTTGGCGGTGGAGTGGAAGGCCAGGATGGACTTGCCGCCGGGTGAGTCGTAGGCGCCGCGCACGAAGTCCAGTTGGCCGCCGGCCCCGCTGAACTGATAGCCGGCCAGGAACTCGGCGTTGCACTGCCCCAACAGGTCCACCTCGATCAGCGAATTGATGGACACGAAATTGGGGTTCTGGGCGATCACCGCGGGGTGGTTGGTGTAGGAGACCGGATAGCTTTCCATGGCCGGGTTGTCGTCCATGAACTCCAGCATCTCCTTGTCGCCCTGGGCCACGGTGAAGACGTGCTTGTAGGGGTGCAGCTTCTTGCGGCGGCCGGTGGCTACGCCTTTTTTGATGAGTTTCACCATGGCGGGGCCGAAGACCTCGGTGTGGATGCCCAGGTCCTTGTGGTCCATCAGGTACTCGGCCGCGGCCGAGGGCAGGCTGCCCACCCCCAGTTGGATGGTGGCCCCGTCGGGCACCAGCTCGGAGATGGTCTTGCCGATGGTCTCGTCCTCGGGCTTGGGCGGTCCCACCGGCATCTCCGCCAGGGGAACGTGGTTCTCCACCACGGCGTCAACCTCCGAGATGTGTAGAAGCGACTGGCCGAAGACCCTGGGCATGTTGCGGTTCACCTCCACCACCAAGTGTTTGGCCGCCCGGGCGGCGGTGGAGGTGAAGTCGTTGGCGGTACCGAAACTGAAGAAGCCGGCCCGGTCCATGGGCGAGACGGTGGTGACGCACAGGTCCAGGTCCAAGTGATCGGTGATGAGCCGGGGCACCTGGTGGAAGTGGCTGG
>JAMOVV010000142.1 GCA_027067385.1 Desulfarculaceae bacterium | reverse complement strand
CGGCCGGGTGGTTACCGCCACCGTGGTGGGACCGGCCGCCGGGGGACTAACCCAGCTAAAACTCATGGGGGCCAACCTGCTGGCCGACAGCGCGGTGGAGCTTATCCCCGGCCAGACGGTGAAGCTGGTGGTGCAGCAGACCGAGCCCCAGGTGGTCTTTTCCCTGGCCGAGGGGCCATCGGGACAGGCCGCCGTGCGCCTGCCCCTGCTGCTGCAAGGGGTCTTCCGGGGCAACCAGGCGCTAATGGCCAACCTGCGCACCCTGCTGGAGTTCGACCTGGCCGCGGCCGAGCTGCCCGAGGGCGTGAAACAAGCGGCCGCAGCCTTGCAAAAGGCGGCGGCCAGGCTGGTGGCCGAGAACCCCGACCCCCTGCGCCATACGATCAAGGCCGCCGGCCTGAACCTGGAGGCCCGGCTGGCGGCCGCCACGGCCGGTGAGGGCCTAAGCCCCACGGCGGCCAGGGGCCTGCGGCCCCTGTACATGGCCCTGGAAAGGGCCATGGCGGCCGCGAGCGGCCGCGCCGCCGGTGCTGCCCGCCGCTGGGCCGGCTTTGAGGCCTTTGGCCGGGCGGCGCACCAGGTGGGCGGGTTTTTCGACAACCTGGCCGAGCTCAACGCCGAGACCCTCCCGCGCGACAACCAACTGCTCTTGGCCCTGAGCCTGGCCTGGCAAGACCGCTTGGAGTCGGGCGAGCTGCTCATCGGCCTGCCCGAGCCCGACGAGCAGGGCCAGCGCCAGGGGCAGACCTCCCTGGTGTTCTTCCTGCGCCTGTCGGCCCTGGGGGACTTGGCCATCGAGGCCCGCCTGGCCGGCAAGACGCTCACGGCCGACTTTGTCACCGACCGGGCCGACAAGGCGGAGTTTATCAACCAGCGGCTGGATGAGCTGGGCGAGAACCTGGCGGCCATGGGCTACCGAGCCCACCTGCAGGCCCGGGTGCGCCCGTCCCGGGAGGTGGCCGAGGTCTCACCCCTGGCCACCCTGATCCGCGAGCACGGCCAGTACCTTTCGATCAGGGTGTGAGCATGGCCAGGGACAAGAACAAGCCCCATGAAACCATCCCCAAGGCGGTGGCCCTGCGCTACCGCAGCGAGGACGACCAGGCCTTCAAGGTCACGGCCGTGGGCCGGGGGGTGGTGGCCGACAAGATTTTACAACTGGCCCGCGAAAACGGCATCGCCATCCGGGAGGACCCGGACCTGGTGGAGGTGTTGAGCCGGTTGGACCTCGAACAAGAAATCCCGGCCGAGGTCTACGTGGTGGTGGGCGAGATACTGGGATTTATCTACCGCACCAACCAATCCTACGGGCAGCAGGCTGGCGCAGCCGTACGGGCCGAGCGTTAGAGGCACGTATCAACTTCATCATTCAATTACTACCCACCAGGCAAAATCGATCCGACATAAACAAACGCGCGAGCGGAGCAGGACGGTAGACGAGCCTGCGACCGTGGGGATTTGGACCCACTACGGCTGCGGCGGCCCGCCGCCACGACCTTAAAGTCGGCCCCGAGCGGAGCAGGCCGAGGGACGAGCCTGTAGCGTCTCGCCACCGGGCCTATATGGGCGCACAAGCATTGTGCCGGGCGGCAGCAGGCTGCTGCACCCGTATGGGCCGGGACGACCTTCTTCGAGCCGGCGCTATCATTCAATTACAAACGGCAGAGATCGGGCTGGTGACACCCCAGGATATCGTCTTGGCCAGCCAAGAAGAGGAAGCGGAAGTTTGCTTCGTCGCCTGCCAGCTCCTCGCAATGACGTCTATATCTGTAAAAGCGACACGACCTTAAAGTCGGCCTCGAGCGGAGCAGGTGGGTGGACGAGCCCGCGACCGTTGGGACTTGGACCCACTACGGCTGCGGCGGCCCGCCGCCACGACATAAAAGAACGCGCGAGCGAAGGATGCCGGGGGACGAGCCTGTAGCGTCTCGCCACCGGGCCTATATGGGTGCGGCGGCCCGCCGCAGGGAGCATTTTGCCGGGTGCGCGGCAGGCTTTTCACGGGGGCCGGCCAAACGACATGATTCCTAACTAAGTGTTTTTCCGGCTCTTATTTGGTCTTACGTTTTGCCGGCCATATACGGGGCGCCTGGCACGGAGGTTGCAGAATATGGCAGGGAAATCGTTTCATTTAACCGGAGCCGAAATCCATGGCCTACGATTCAGGATACATCGACGCGGTGATGGGATGCCTGGTCCAGGAACGCAACATGGACATCATCGCCAACAACCTGGCCAACGCCACCACGGCGGGTTTCAAGGGTGACCGGCTGATCTTTAACGACCTGATGACCCGCCAGGTACAGACCAACCACGACCAGGGCAGTCTGCAACACACCGGCAACCCGCTGGACGTGGCCATCGTGGGGCGGGGATTCTTCCAGGTGCAGACCCCCAACGGGATACGGCTTACCCGCAACGGCGCCCTGCACATGAACGCCGAGGGGGTGTTGGTTGACGGCAACGGCAACCCGGTCTTGGGCGAGGGTGGTCAGGGTATCACCTTGAACCCCAACGGACCGGCGGTGAGCATCGGGGCTGACGGCACGGTGATGCAGGGCCGCGAGACCGTGGGCAAGCTCTCGGTGGTGGACGTGACCGACAAGGCCCTCCTGATGAAAGAGGGGGCCAACTTTTTCACCGGCCGCGGCGGCAAGACCCCGCCGGTTACCCCGGTGGAGGGCGCCGGGGTGGAGCAAGGATACTTGGAGACCACCAACATCCAGGTGGCCCGGGAGATGGTCGACATGATCCAGACCTTCCGGGCTTTCGAGTCCTACCAAAAGATCATTCACTCCATCCAGGCCATGGACAACTCTTGCATTAACCGTGTGGGTCGGTCGGCCTAGTGGGCATGCCGAGCCCGAGGAGGATATAAGGCCATGATGCGAAGTCTCTGGACCGCGGCCACCGGCATGGGCGCCCAGCAGCTCAACGTGGACGTCATCGCCCACAACCTGGCCAACGTCAACACCACCGGCTTCAAGAAGAGCCGGGCCGAGTTTGAGGACCTGATCTACCAGACCCTGCGCCAGCCCGGGGCCACCCAGGTGAGCGGGCAGATGATCCCCACCGGGGTGCAGGTGGGCATGGGGGTCAAGCCCACGGCCATCATGAAGATATTCACCCAGGGCGACTACCAGCACACCGAGAACCAGCTTGACCTGGCCATCGAGGGCAAGGGGTTCTTCAAGGTACTCATGGGCGACGAGGAAGTCTACACCCGGGCCGGGGCCTTCAAGGTGGACCAGAACGGGGTGGTGGTGGACTCCAACGGGCACGTGCTGCAGCCGCAGTTCACGGTGCCCGAGGGCACCACCAGCCTGGTGGTGGACCCCGGCGGACAGATCACCGCCCTGGGGGCCGACTCCACCGTCTTGGCCCAGGCCCAGATCAACACCTACACCTTCATCAACCCGGCCGGGCTCTACGCCATCGGCAAGAACCTGTTCCGGCCCACCGACGCCTCAGGCGATCCGGTGGAAGGGACGCCGGGCACCGATGATTTCGGCACCATCGCCCAGGGGTTCTTGGAGATGAGCAACGTGGACGTGGTGGACTCCATGGTGAACATGATCATCGCCCAACGGGCCTACGAGATGAACTCCAAGGCCATCCAGACCTCGGACCAGATGCTGCAGATCGCCAACCAGCTCAAGAGGTAGGGGGAAAGTCATGAAGCGCGCGGCACTCGTTAGCATCCTGGCGGTCCTGGCCCTGTGGGCGTGGTGCCCGACGGCCGGGGCGGCCGGCGGCATGCTCACCTTTGCGCCCACGGCCGAGGTGGACGCCGGCCCGGTCACCCTCATGGACCTGGTGGCCGAGGGGGTGAGCCTGGACGCGGCCACCCGCGGCCGGCTGGAGGCCAGCCTGGTGATGCCGCCGCTAAAGCCGGGGCAAAAGGCCCGGCTCGACGGCCGCCGGCTGCGTCACCTGGTGGCCTCGGCCGGGCTGAGCCGCTCGGTCAGTGTGCTCATCCCGGCCCACGTGACCGTCACCCGGGCGCGCAACCTGGTTACCCGCCGCGCCCTGGAGCAGGCCTATATCCAGGCGCTTCGCCAGCGGCTGGGCTCCGGCATGCAGGTGGACGTGCACCACATCACCGCCGCCGAACAGATCAAGGTGCCGGCCGGCCGGGTGTCGCTCAAGGTGCGCTTCATCTCCAACCGCCTCATGGGCCGGGTGCCGGCGGTGGTCAATATCCAGGTGGACGGCCGCACCGTGGCCCAGAGCCGGGTGGTGGCCCAGGTGGACGTGTACGGCGACCTGGTGGTGGCCGCCCGCGCCCTGGGACGGCACCACGTCATCGGCCCGGACGACCTGAAGGTGATCAAGGCCAACCTGTCGCGGGCCGGCAAGGCCGCGGCCAGCGACCCCCGGGAACTGATCGGGCTGCGCACCAGCGGCCGGGTGGCCATGGGCCAGCCCATCGACCCGCGCCGCCTGGAACGGGCCCCGCTGATCAAGCGCGGCGAGGTGGTGACCATGGTGGTGCGCGCCGGCGGGCTCAAGGTCACGGCCAAGGGCAAGGCCACCCAGACCGGCTACCTGGGCGGACGAATCAAGTTAATCAACCTGGCCAGCCGGCGGCACGTCTACGGCAAGGTGCTGCCCAACGGCCGGGTGTTGGTGGAATTCTAGGAGGCTTGGGCCATGCGAAGAACCCTGATCATTACCCTGCTGGCCGCGATGGTCCTGGCCGCCGGCTGCAACGTCCGGCCCGGCGGATTCGACCCCCGGGCCAACATGCCGCCGCCGATCTATCCGCCCCAGGACATGCGCCTGGCCCGGCCTTCGCCCGGCTCCCTGTTCAACGCCCGGCGCAGCGACCTGTTCACCGATCTGCGGGCCAGCCAGGTGGGCGATATCATCACCGTGCTGATCGTGGAAAACGCCAAGGCCAAAAAGAAGAGCGACACCAAGGCCGAACGCGGCACCTCGCTCAAAGCCGGTATCCCCTACCTGCTGGGCTACAGCATGAAGGACCTGCCGGTGGTCAAGTCCGACGCCAAGGCGGCCACCCTTTTGGAAGCCACCTTCAGCAATAAGCACGACGCCAAGGGCGAGCTGTCCAAGGAAGACTCCATGACCGCTTCCATCGGCTGCACGGTGATGGAGGTCTTCCCCAACGGTAACCTCTTTGTGCGCGGCAGCCGGGAAATCCAGGTCAACGGCGAGACCCAGTACATCATCCTGCAAGGCACCGTCCGCGCCACCGACGTCACCGCCGACAATACCGTGCTCTCCACCCAGTTGGCCGACGCCCGCATCCACTACACCGGGCGCGGGGTGCTCACCGACAAGCAGCAACCGGGATGGCTCTCCCGGCTCATCGATGTCATCTGGCCCTTTTAGTTGAGGATGGGTTTATCATGAAGCAGCGTATCACCACCATCCTGGTCCTGGCCGCGGCCCTGCTACTGGCCGCCGCCCCGGCCGGGGCCATCCGCCTCAAGGACATGGCCTCCCTGCGGGGGGTGCGCCCCAACCAACTCATCGGCTACGGCCTGGTGGTGGGGCTCAACGGCACCGGCGACAAGGCGGCCACCACCTTCACGGTGCAGGCGCTGTCCAACATGCTCAACCGCATGGGAGTGCGGGTAACCCCCAGCCAGATGGCGGTGAAAAACGTGGCCGCGGTGATGGTCACCTGCAACCTGCCGCCCTTTGCCCGCGCCGGCACCCGCATCGACGTGACCCTCTCCAGTATCGGCGACGCCACCAGCCTGGGCGGCGGCACCCTGATGCTCACCCCCCTGCGGGGACTCGACGGCAAGGTCTACGTGGTGGCCCAAGGACCCATCAGCGTGGGCGGCTTCTTGATCGGCGGCGAGGCGGCCGAGGTGCGCAAGAACCACCCCACCGTGGGACGCATCCCCCGCGGCGGAATCGTGGAACGCGAGATTCCCCACGTCTTCGGCCGCGGCGGCCCCATGACCCTGAACCTCGACACCCCGGACTTCACCACCGCCATGCGGGTGGCCCAGGTGATCAACCGCGCCCTGCCCCAGCTCAAGGCCCAGGCCCTCGACCCCTCCACCGTGCGGCTAAGACTGCCGCCGGTGAGCCCCAACCAACTCATCCGCCTGGTCTCGCGCATGGAAAACCTGGAGGTCAAGGTCGACCAGCCGGCCCGCGTGGTGGTGGAAGAACGCACCGGTACCGTGGTCATGGGCCAAAACGTGCGCATCAGCACCGTGGCCGTGGCCTCCGGCGCGCTGTCCATCAGCATCCAGGAGTCGGCCGAGGTTAGCCAGGCCCTGCCCCTGGCCCCCGGCGGCCAGACCGTGGTGGTGCCCCAGACCGAGGTGCGCGTCGGGGAGAGCAAGTCCAAGCTCGCCGTGGTGCGCGGCGGGGTGACCATCGCCTCCCTGGTCAAGGCCCTCAACGCCCTGGGAGCCACCCCCCGCGACCTCATCACTATCCTGCAGGCCATCAAGGCCGCCGGCGCCCTGCAAGCCCAACTGGAAATAATCTAGGCAGCATGCCGCCGGCGGCGTGCCGCCGCAGCCATATGGGCCAAGGCGGTCTTCTTTGGGCCGCCGTTATCATTCAATTGCCGACGACCAAGAAAAACGACCCGACATAAAAGAACGCGTGAGCGAAGCAGGCCGAGGAACGAGCCTGCGACCGTTGGGACTTGGACCCACTACGGGGGCGGCAGCCTGCCGCCACGACATAAAAGAACGCGCGAGCGGAGAAGGCCGGGGGGTGAGCCTGCGACCGTTGGGACTTGGACCC
>JAMOVV010000141.1 GCA_027067385.1 Desulfarculaceae bacterium | reverse complement strand
CTCAAGGACGCCATGGCCATGGTGGCCCCCACCCAGGCCACGGTGCTCATCACCGGTGAAAGCGGCACCGGCAAAGAAGTGGTGGCCCAGATACTGCACCAGAACTCGCCGCGCGCCGAGGGATCTCTGGTAAAGATAAACTGCGCCGCCTTGCCCGAAAACCTGCTGGAGAGCGAGCTCTTCGGTCACGAAAAAGGCGCCTTCACCGGGGCCACCGCCCGCCGCGATGGACGCTTCAAGGCGGCCGACGGCGGCACCCTCTTTTTGGACGAGATCGGCGAGATGTCGGCCTCCACCCAGGCCAAGGTCCTGCGCGCCCTGCAAGACGGCGAGTATACCCCCCTGGGATCCAACCGCACCCGCAACGCCGACGTGCGGGTGATCGCCGCCACCAACCGCGACCTGGCCCGGGCGGTGGCCGCCGGCCAGTTCCGCGAAGACCTCTACTACCGCCTCAACGTGGTCAACCTGGAGATGCCGCCCCTGCGCGAAAGAGGCCGGGACATCACCACCCTGGCCGAGCATTTCCTGGAGGTCCTGAATCGGGAACACGGCCGCCAGGTGCGCGGCCTGGCCTCCGACGCCCGCCAGATGCTTTTGGCCTACAACTGGCCCGGCAATGTCCGCGAGTTGATCAACGCCATGGAACGGGCGGTGATCATGGCCCGCGGCGACCTGCTGCAGGCCCAGGACCTGCCCCTGCCGCCCGCCGGCGCCACCCCCAACGCCGAGCAATCCCTGCGGGCCGGGTTGTCTATCCGCGAGGCCGAACGCCTGCTCATCGAAAAGACCCTGGAGGCCACCGAAGGCAACCGCACCCAGGCGGCCAAGATGCTGGGCATCACCCGCAAGACCCTGCAAAACAAGATTAAAGAATACGGCCTGCCCCCGGCCGGATAGCCGGCGCGCCACCCCTCCCCGATTCGGCGTCACCCTTTAGGCCACTCGGGTTGGCTAGCAGCATAAAATTATCTCCCTAATTTCCACCGCATACCCCACCGAGCAAATAATTCTTCCTACCCCTGCTTGACTTTTTTTTGTATAATGCCCTTGAATTCATCTAATTGGGGGGTCTTTCTGATGGTATCTAGCGTAAATACGCACCAAGCGATTTTAGTCGTTTCATTTTTGACCTTTTTATTATTTCTTGCAAGCGCACAAACTTCATGGGCCGAAGCCAAAAAAGGCACTGCGACCTATGTTGGTTCGCAGAAGTGCAAAGAGTGCCATGAAGAGCAATTCGAGAGCTACTCCAAGTATTCCAAAAAGGCCCATTCGTTTTCGAGCATAAAGGTGATGCAAAAGGGCCTCACCAAGCAAGAGCTCAAAAAGTGCTATGACTGCCACACCACCGGGTATGGCAAACCCGGCGGTTTCCGCTCTGAAGCTGAAACCCCGCATTTAAAAAACGCCGGCTGCGAAGCCTGCCACGGTCCTGGAAGTTTGCATGTTAAATCAGAAGACGCCTCGGATATCAAGGGTTCCCTATCGGTCAGCGACTGCCAGCATTGCCACAACAAGGCGCGGGTGGGCTCCTTCCGCTATCGGCCCCTCATTTATGGGGGAGGTCATTAATGGGCCTGAAAAAATTTTTCCGGGGGATACAGCCCAAAACCGTGGGCAGCCTGGCGCTTGCCTTGCTGGTTATCATGGGCTCAATGGTGCTTATTAATATCATCAGCGCCCAAAAAAATACCGCGCGTGAACTAACCCTCTCCACCGGAATGCTGGTCAGCAGTGTTTACAATGGCATCTTGCATCCCATGTCTATCAACGACCAGGAAACCATCCGCAGGCAAATGGAGGCTTATGGAAAAAACCTGGCCGACGTGGATGTTATCGTTTTTGGTTTTGACAAAAAAATCACCTTTGCCTCGCGGCCCAATTTGATCGGCAAGGACCTGACCATCCTGCTCTCGCCCCGGCAACAGACCATCCTGCGAAACTTCTTACGCACAACCCAGCCGCCCCCCCGGGGCATGACCGAGACCATTGGCCAGACCCGGTATTTCTCGGTGTTTCGTCCCATGCTCAACGAAAAAAGATGCCATCACTGCCACGGCGCCAGCCGTAAGGTCCTCGGCGGCATGTTCGTGCGGCGCGACATGACCAAGACCGTGGCCATGCAAACCAGGTTGCGCTGGCTCAACATCCTGGTCGGCGCGGCGGGCATCCTATTGGCGGTGGCCCTGGTCTTCGTGTTGATACGCACCCAGGTGGTGACCCCTCTCAAGCGCTTGGTGTCGGTGGCCAATTGCCTGGCGCGCGGCGACATGACCCGGCGTCTGAACCTGCGCAAGCAAGACGAACTGGGGTGGCTGGCTGCTTCCATCGACGAGGTGTCCCGAAGCCTCAACCAGGTGCTCTCCGACGTGGAAAGCAAGTCGGACGAACTGGCCCGGGGGTCCTCGGAGCAAGCCGCGGCCGTGGAAGAAACCGCCGCCTCCACCGAAGAGATCGCCTCCATGCTCAACACCAACGCCAAGAACAGCACCGCCTCCCAGGAGCTGGTGGAAAGCACCACCCAGGTGCTGTCCCAGGCCCGCGAGTCCATGCGCCAGTTGAGCGAGTACATGACCCAGACCTCGCAGTCCAGCGACGACGCCTCCAAGATCATCAAGAGCATCGACGAGATCGCCTTCCAGACCAACCTGCTGGCCCTAAACGCCGCGGTGGAGGCCGCCCGGGCCGGCGAGGCCGGGGCCGGTTTCGCGGTGGTGGCCGACGAGGTGCGTAACCTGGCCGGCCGGGCGGCCGAAGCGGCCAAGCAAACCAGCCGCCTGATCCACGACATCGTGGGCAAGATCAAACAGAGTCACGACCTGATGAACCAGGCCGACAGCGAGTACCGCGAGGTTGCCCTCAAGGTGCGCCAGGTAGCGGGGTTGTCTTCCGAGATAACCGACGCCTCCCACGAACAGGCCCAAGGGGTGGAGCAAGTCAACGCCGCCATGGGCCGCATCGACAGCGTGACCCAGCAGCAGGCCCGGATGGCCGCCGAGTTGGCCGAGGCCATGGGCAAGTTCCGCCTGGTGCGCCAGGGTTCCACGCGGGAGCAGCCGACCATAGACTGCTCCCAGGCCGACTCCCCGCCGCGCCTGCCCGCGCCTCCGGACGAGCCTGGACCGGATCACCAAGCCGACCCCGACACCGGCGAGTTCTAACCCGGGCAACGGGGGCCCGCTGGTTGGGTGGACCAAAGGGGGCGGCCAAGCGGTGGCGAGCAAGTCAGGGGTGAGCAAGCGGGGTGAGCAGCCGTGGCGGACAAACGAGGGGCGGGCGAAGGCACGCAGGTTAACAGGAAAGATGCGCGGGCCAAGAGGCCGACCCAATGGCTGGCGGCAGACGCCTACTGGCTGAAGAGCCCCAACTGCATCGCCCGGCGGCGGCGCGCGGCCGGGCGATGGCGCTCCACCAGCCGGCCCGGGATATCGGCCAACAGGGGCGAGGGCCCCGGCGCGTAGGTCTTGCCATAAAGGCTGCGCTTGGCCGCCCGGGTAATGAACAGCCGGCCGGCGGCCCGGGTCATGCCCACGTAGAGCAGGCGCCGTTCCTCGGCCAACTCGGCGGGCTCGCGCCCCGGCGGCTGGTAGGGCAAAAGCCGTTCCTCGGCCCCCACGATGAACACCACCGGAAACTCCAATCCCTTGGCCGCGTGCAGGGTGAGCAGGCTCACCCGCTGGGCGCTGAAATCCATGCCCTCGGTCTCGGCCAGGGGTTCCTCGGCCGCCACCTGCACCGGCACCCCCGCCTCTTCCAAGGCCTGGACCAGCGGCCCGGCCTGGGCGTGCACCCGGTAGAGCACCGCGAAGTCGCCGGCGCTGTAGCCCTCCCCCTGGCCGGCGGTCTCCACCTGGCGCGAGTCCAACCCGCCCATTAACTGCACGATGCGCCCGGCCACCCAAGCCGCCTCGGCCTGGGGGCTGGCCAGCCGGCACAGCCCCACCAGGTGCTGCGGACCGGGGCCGGCCAGCAGCTCGCAGCGGCCGGGGTCTTCCTCGGCGGCCATGAGGGCCTGGGCCGCGGCCAGGATAGGTGGGCTGTTGCGATAGCACCGGGTGAGGGCCATGGTGCGGGCGCCGCGGAAGTCCTGGCCAAAGCGATCAAAGAGTCGCCGGTCCGCTCCCCGAAAACCGTAGATGGCCTGGTCCGGGTCGCCGATGGCCGCCACCTGGGTGGCCGAGGAAGTCAGCGCCCGCAGCAGGGCCACCTGGGCCTGGTTCACGTCCTGGTACTCGTCGACCATGATATGCCGAAAGCGCCAGCGCCAGCGGGCGGCCAAGCCCTTATCCTTCCCCAGCACCTCCACCGCCCGGCGCACCAGGTCGTCCAGGTCCAGGTAACCGGCCCGCCGCAGGGCCTCTTGGTAATCGGCTAGCAGCCTGGCCGCCCAGGGGTCCTCTGGCGCAGCCAGGCCCTGCTTGGCCAGGGAGATCACCTGGGCCAGCTCGGCCGGCCGGCGCTCGTCCGCCTGGCCCAGCTCCTTGATAATGGCCAAGCGCGTGGCCTCGTCCGCGATCCGGGGGGGCTCTCCCAGGGCCTCGGTGATCACCTCGCGCCCCAGGGCGTGGAAGGTGCCCACCCATACCCGCGAGGCCTCCGGGCTCAGCTCGGCCAGGCGCCGGCACATCTCGCCGGCCGCCTTACGGGTGAAGGTGAGCGCGGCCACCCGCTGGGGCTCCACGTCTTGGGCCAAGATGCTGGCCACCCGGTGGACCAGCACCCGGGTCTTGCCCGAGCCCGGGCCGGCCCGCACCAAGAGCGGCCCACCGCGATAGGCCACCGCCTCGCTCTGCTGGGAGCTAAGCCCCTCGTGGGCCGGGTCCAGGATGGTGAGCATCAGCTCCGGGGGGCTCATCTCCGGCTCGGCCGCCGGCGGCCCGGTGAGCCCGCCGGCCGGCGAAGGCTCGGCAGCCTGCGGCCCGTCCACCGCCCAAAAGCCGCCCTGCCCCTTGATCTGCTCCCGCTCGGCCGGGCTGAAGATAGACACCTTGCCGAACTCGCCGTCGTAGCCGCCCTGCAAGATCACCTCGCCGGCGCGCACCCGGCGCACCGCCTCGGCCAGCACCTCGCCGCCGGCGCGTTTCAGGTCTTCCAGCCCGGCCTCGCGCAGCACCCAGAGATCGGGCCCCAGCTCACGGCGCAGGGTGTCCACCAGCTTGGCCACCGTCTTGGTGGCCGGCCCCTTGCCCAGCACCTCCGAGGCCACCTCGGCCAGCGGCACCAGGGACTCGAAGTGGCGTGCCGCGGCCGGCCGGGTCCCCGGCGGTCGGTCGGCCAGGTCCTCCACCCGGCTCAGCACCCCCACCGTGATGAGCCCGCCGCACTCGGGACAGCGCCCGCCATAGGCCCGGGTCTGCTCCGGGCTCAGGCGCAGGCCGCACTTGCGGTGGCCGTCCAGGTGATACTTGCCCTCGTCGGGAAAAAACTCCAGGGTGCCCACCAGTCCCCGGCCGCCGGGACGGCCCAGGGCCTGGTACACGGTGTCGTAGCAGACCGGCCCCTCGAAGATATCGGCCTCGCGGGCCAGCTTGGCCGGCGAGTGGGCGTCGGAATGGCTCACCAGGGCAAAGCGGTCCAGGGCCGAGAGCCGCCAATTCATGGGGGGGTCGGAAGACAGCCCGGTCTCCAGGGCGTGGATGTGGCCGGCCAGGTCGGCGAAGCATTCCTCGATGGCGTCGAACCCGCTCTTGGACCCGAAAAGGCTGAACCAAGGGGTCCAGATGTGGGCCGGGATGAAGATCATCCGCTGGTCCACCTCCAGGCACATCTCCAGCAGGTCGCGCGAATCCAGGCCCAGGATGGGCCGGCCGTCGCTGGTGATGTTGCCGATGGCGTCCAGGCGCTTTTGCAACTCCTCGGCCGCCGCCAGGCTCGGCAGCAGCACCAGGTTGTGCACCTTGCGAGTCTTGCCGTGGCGCTTGTAGATGCTGCTTATCTCGCCGCAAAGCACGAAGCGCACCGGCCGCCGGCAGGCTTCGGGCACCTGTTGATCCACCGCCCGGGCCAGCTCGGGTTTGAGCCGAAAGGTCCCCGGCTCGTCTTCGGTCAGCTTCTGGCGCAGTTCCTCCAGCCAGGCCGGGTGGGTGATATCGCCGCTGCCCAGCAGGTCCACCCCCTTTAGCTGGGCGGCCAGGTGCAGGTTCTCCGGGTCCAGGTTTTTGGCGGTGGCCCGGGAGTAGCGCGAGTGTATGTGCAGGTCGGCGATGAACATGGCCATATAGACTAACCCCAAGACGCCGGTGGCTGCAAATGCTTTACCCCCGCGCCGCGCTAATGTGTAAAATGAGGGTCATGAACCAAACCACCGCGCCAGACACCGGCCCCCGGCTTTTCGCGGCCCACCCCGGACTGCGGGACAAGATTCCCTGGACTCCCCTGGTGAACCGCCCCACCCCGGTGCAGCTCATGGAGCGCTTCAGCCGCCGCCTGGGCGCCGAGGTGTGGGTGAAGCGCGACGACCTGAGCTGCCCCCACTACGGGGGCAACAAGCCCCGCAAGCTGGAGTTTCTCTTGGCCCAGGCCGCGCACCGCGGCAAAAAATCCCTGGTGACCATCGGCGGCATCGGCACCAACCACGGCCTGGCCACCGTCATCTTGGGACGCCGCCAGGGATTCAAGGTGACCCTGCTGCTCTTTGCCCAGCCGGTGAGCGGGCATGTGCGCCAAAACCTGCGGCTCTACCACGCCCACCAGGCCGAGATGATCCTGTGCAAGTCTTTCCGGGCGGCTGATTGGCGCTATCGCTGGCTGGAGCGCCTAAAGCGGCCGGGGGCCTATTTCATCCCGGCCGGCGGTTCCAACCAGTGGGGCGCCCTGGGCTACCTGGAGGCTGGCCTGGAGCTGGCCGACCAGGTCAAGGCCAGCCAGATGCCCGCACCGCGGGCGGTCTTCGTAGCGGCCGGCACCTGCGGCACCATCGCCGGCCTGGCCGCCGGTCTGCGCCTGGGCGGGGTGCGCACCCGGGTGGTGGGGGTGCAGGTCACCCCGCCCCAGGCGGCCAACCAGGCCCTGGCCCTGGGCATGGCCAACCAGGCCCTGGCCCTGCTGCGCCGCCACGACCACTCGGTGCCGGACGTCTCCGTCAACGCCGCCGAGTTGGTCATCGACACCCAGCACTACGGCAGCGGCTACGGTGCGGCCACCGCGGCCGGCAGCCGAGCCATGGAGCTCATGGCCGAGACCGAGGGAATCGGCCTGGAACAAACCTACACCGCCAAGACCCTGGCCGCCCTGGTGGATCACGCCCGGGACCAGCCCGGGGAGGGCCCACTGCTCTACCTCAGCACCCTCAGCTCGGTGGACCTGGCCACCGACGCCGCCGCGGTGGACCCGCGCGATCTACCGCAGCCGTTCCAGCGGTTTTTTAAGTAGCCAAGCCCCGCCCGTGGCCCGGCGACCGAGCTGTCCTGGCGAGCTATAATGATAACCAAAGGAGTGAAGCAAGCTTGGGGGGTCATCATGAAAAAACTGCCATGCGTCTTATTAATCCCAACGCTGGGCCTGGTTCTGCTGGCCTTAATCGGCCCGTGGCCGGCGGCGGCCCAGGGCTCCCCGTTCCAGTCCTTGTTCCCCCGGCTGGCCACCATGCCGGCGCCGTCCTGGCTGCGGCCGGGCATGCGCCTGAGCTTCTACGCCTCGGCCGCCTCCCTACCCGGCTCGCGCCACTATTACTGGAGGGACCCCCAGGGCAACTACGTGCTCAAGGGCGATCCCCAAGGTGACAAATTCAAGCGGGGAGACAACCCGGCCCCGGCGGGTCACGGTTACCTGCAACTAGACGTGGTGGCCCGCCAGGGCGACCTGGCAGTGGTGAGCATGCTGCATTGGACCATGGATGCGGCCGGGCGCAACATCACGCCCTTGGCCGTCCAATCCTTTGTGTGTCCCGTGGGCGATGGCAACACCTTCTGGCTCTCGCCCGCTGTCCTGCGACAAATAAAGCCCCGCCGGACACCCGGCCTGGTGATACAATCGGGGTCCTTTCGGCTCAAAACCGGCGGCTCGCGACCCGCGGCCTACTTCACCACCACCTCCCGCCAAACCCGACAGACCTGGATATTCGACCGGCAGACCGGCGTGCTGCTATCATCAATGGTCAGCGCCAGCTCCAGGGAAAACATCCGCATCGGCGCCACCCGGCCGTCTCCTGGCCAGCTAAGCGCCCGCCGGGCCCTGGCCCAGACCACCTACCTGGGCATGCGCGGCCGGCGTTTTCCCTGGCAGAACGCCCCCCCGCCGGCCTGGTTGTCCACGGTGAAAGAATTGCTATACCGGGGCAGCAGCCAGACCGGCGTGGTCGGTTCCCCGCCCATGTCCCGGCCGATTGATTTCCAAGCGCGGGTGGTGAAGCGGGGACCGGGTTGGATTCACTACCAGGCGGTGGCCTCCTCGGCCGGCTATGGTCCCATGCCGCCGAGCCGCAACATTACCATGCAGGTATCCGGGGCGGCCCAGATCGGTGGTCTCTGGCTGCCGCCCGCCGGCATCGCCCGTTTGCGGCCCGGCATGCTCCTGGACAGCGATCCCACCACCGGGGTAAAGCAGTGGGTGCTGTCGCTGGGGCCCGCCGGCGGCGCGGGCCGCACCCTGGTCATTCGGGAACAGGGACAAACCCACACCACGGATTATGGCTATGACGTGAACCGGGGAGTACTGGTTTTCTTTAAGAACACCATCCGCAACGGGCTCGGCTTCACCGGCCTCAACCTGCGGCTGGTGAGCATGCGTTAGCCGGCCCACCTAGTAGATGGTCACCCCGCGCTGGTGGATTTCAAAGTGGGCCTTGGCAATGGTCTTGCCGACCTTGGGGATCATGCGGCCGTCAGGTCCCTTCTTCAGCCCCTTGTACTCCGAGACCACCAGGGTGCGCGGCCCCCAGCAGCGCGAGCGGTCCCACTCGGCCCGGCTGCGCACCGAGCGGTAATTCATAAAGGACATCAGCCCCCGGGCCGAGGGCGGGGCCGACCAGATGGCCGAGTAGGCCAGGGGCCACTTGTATTGGGGCAGCTTCATCACCGGCACGGTCATGGGCCGGGCAAAGGGCTCGGGCCGGGTGCGGTAGAACCACTGGAACACCACCGTCTTTTGGTTGTACTTGCCGGTGGGGTCCACGAAAAAGGCGAAGAACTCGGTGCGCTCGGTTATCTCGATCTTCTCGGGCACCTCGGGTCCGTGGCCGCGGCGGCGCAGGGCCAGCAGGGGGCTGAAGTGACCGAACTTACGCTCCATGCGCCGCTTCATGGACTTGGACACCGGCACGATGATGATGTGCGGTTTGCCGGCCTTGCCCCGGGGCACCGGCGGCAGGGTGGTGGTTACGGTGGGGCCGGGCGGTTGCCCGGGGGCGCCGGTGGCGGCCACCGATCGATCCCCGGCCGGACCCAGCAGGCCCGGGCGGCCCGGGGTTGGAGACGGCTGGGGCCGCAGCCAGAACCACCACGCCGCCACGGCGGCCACCAGCACCACGCACACAAAGGCCCAACGCCGACCATTCATAAGAAGGTCCTCTCCCCCTGCCCGGATTTATCGCCTGGCAACCATTGTTCCACGCCGGCGGCCACCTGTAAAGCCGCGGCCGGGCGCACCGCTCTGCCAACTTTAGACGATGGCTGCGGCGAATTCTTGCGGATCAAAGGGCCGGAGGTCGTCGATCTTTTCGCCCACCCCCACGAAACAGATGGGCGCGGCCAGCTCGGCGGCCATGGCCACCACCACCCCGCCCTTGGCCGTGCCGTCCAGCTTGGTGAGCACCAGGCCGGTGAGCGGCACCGCTTGGTTGAAGAGCTTGGCCTGGCTCAAGGCGTTTTGCCCGGTGGTGGCGTCGAGCACCAGGAGCACCTCGTGGGGCGCGCCGGGCAGGCGTTGGCCCAGCACCCGGTGGACCTTTTTCATCTCTTCCATCAGGTTGGTCTTGGTGTGCAGCCGGCCGGCGGTGTCCACCATGACCACGTCACAACCCCGGGCCTGGGCGGCCTCCAGGGCGTCGAAGGCCACGGCCGAAGGATCGGCCCCGGACTGGCCCCCCACTATCTCGCAGCCCGCCCGCTCGGCCCACACCGCCAACTGCTCCGAGGCCGCCGCCCGAAAGGTGTCGGCGGCGGCCAGCAGCACCCTCAGGCCCTGGCCCTGGAAGTAGTGGGCCAGCTTGCCGATGGTGGTGGTTTTGCCCACCCCGTTGACCCCCACCACCATGATCACGTGGGGCCGGTGGTCGCGCAGCGGCGGGGCCGGCGCCCGGGCCAGCACCTCGGCGATGTTGCGGCGCAGCGCCTCCTTGAGCGCCTCGGCGTCGGCCAGCTCCTTGCGGGCCACCTGGCCGCGGATCTTGTCGATGAGCTCCATGGTGGTGGTGACCCCGAGGTCGGCGGTTACCAACTGCTCTTCCAGCTCGTCTAAGAGCTCATCGTCTATCTTGCGGCCCGGCGCGATACGGCCAAATAGCCCGCCGAACTTGCGCCGGGTCCTGGCCAGGCCCTTGAACAGGCCGCCCTGGTCGCCGGCCGGTTGGTCGGCGGCGCCCTGCTCGGACGGCGGCTCAGGGCCGTCTTTTGATTTGCGACTCCAAAAACCCATGGTGCGACTCTATCCCCTTGCCGGCCGGGGCCGGCGAATAAAAACGGACGGCCACTGGCACCGTCCGTCTAATAACTAGCCTTTGCCGGCCGCCGCGTCAAGCCGCTCAGGCGGCCATGGCCTCGCCCTCCTGCAGGGTCACGGCCAGCAGTTTGCTCACGCCCTTTTGCTCCATGGTCACGCCGTAGAGCATCTGGACCATCTCCATGGTGCGGCGGTTGTGGGTGATCATCACGATCTGGGAACGCTGGGACAGGCGCGATAGCAGGTCGTGGAACCGCCCGATGTTGGCCTCGTCCATGGGAGCGTCCACCTCGTCGAGGATACAGAAGGGAGCCGGCCGGATGAGGAACAGGGCAAAGAGCACCGCCACCGCGGTGAGCGCCTTTTCGCCGCCGCTCAAGGACTCCAGGGTGCGAATCTTCTTGCCCGGCAGCTCGACCATGATGTGCAGCCCGGCGTCCAGGGGGTCCACCCCCTCCTCCAGGGTGAGGGTGGCCGACCCGCCGGAGAAGAGCACCGGGAAGACCTCGGCCAGGCGCTGGTTGGCCTCCTCCAGGGTGTCGGTAAAGCGCTTGCGGCTGGTGCGGTTGATCTTGCGCACCGCACTGCGCAGGTCTTCCAGGGAGGCGCTTAAGTCCTCGCGCTGTTCGGTGAGGAAACGGTGGCGCTCGCTTAGGACCTCGTGTTCGCTGATGGCCTCCATGTTCACCGGCCCCATGCGGTGGAGCCGGTTGCGCAGCTTGGCCAGGCGTTCGCGGTTGCTGGGCAGGTCAAAGGCGCCCTGGGGACGGTAGGTCTGGTAGTCGGTGGTGAGGTCCACCCGACAGCGTTCCATCACCTGCTCGGCCAGTTGATCCCGCTGCATGGCCAGCTTGTGCTGGTTCAGCGCTATCTCGGCGCTTTCGCTCTCGGCCTGCTTGAGCTCGGCGCGGGCCTGCTTCAGGGCCGCCTCCAGGTCGGACGATTTCACCTGGGCCCGGCTGTGCAGCTCCCGGGCCTGGCGCAAAGCCTCCTGCTGGCGGTCCAGGTCTTCGTAGAGTTCGGCCAGCTTCACCTGGGTCTCGTTGCGGCGGGCCTCCAGGGACTCCACGCTGCGACCGGCGGCGTCGATCTCGGCGGCCAGGGCCTCGATGCGCTCGCCCCGGCGGGCCAGGTCTTCCTTGAGCCGGGCCAGGTCCTTGCGTGCCGCGTTCATCTCGGACTGCAGGTTGGCCTCGTTGAGGCGAGCCTGGCTCTCGGCCCGGCGATCGTCCTCCAGCCGCCGCCGGCCCTGGGCCAGTTCCTGCTGGCAGCGCTCCAGGTGGGCCTCCAGCTCCGGCGTCTGTTCTTCCAGTTCCTCCAGGGTATGGGCCAGCTTTTGGCGCTGGTCGCTGATGCGCGCCAGTTGCTCCTGGATGTCTTCGCTGTCAAACCGCAGGGTCTCGAGCTGGCGCTGCTTGGCCTTGAGCGCCTCGCCCGACTCCACCAGCACCTGGCGCACCTGGGCCGACTCCTGGTGGCACTCCCGCCGTTTTTGCTCCAGGCGGCTCAGTTCCTGCTCCAGGGCGGTCAGCTCCTGCTCGGCCGCGGCCAACTGGGCCAGGATCTTTTCCCTCTCGGCCTGGGCCTGGGTCAGCTCCTGCTGCTTTTGCTCAAGCTGATTGCGCCGGGCCAGCACGCTGCCGGCGTCGTTCTTGCCCACCAGGGCCGCGCCCGGCCGGTCCAGGCGCTGGCCCGAGCGACTCACCACCACCTGGCCGGGACGCATGGCGGCCGAGGCGCTCCAGGCCGCCTCGGCCTCCTGGCACCAGCCCACCGGGTTGAGCAGGTTCCACAGGGCCTCGAAGCCGCTGGTGGGCTGGACCAGCTCGCCCAGCGGGGTGCTCTCCAGCGGCGGGGCCGCGGCCCCGGCCTTGAGCCGGGAGAGGGCCAGCAGCCGGATGCGGCCCAGCCCCTGGGACTCCACCCAGGCGGCCAGGCGGCGGGCGTCGCGGTCGTCCTTGACCATCAGCGCCTGCAACTCGTCGCCCAGGGCCGCTTCCACCATCTCCTCGCTGCCCGGCTGCACCTTGAGCCGGTCGGCCACCACCCCCAGTACCTCCACCGGCAGCCGGCCGTTCTGGGCCGCCTTTAGCACCGCGCGTACCCCGTCCTGGGCCCAGTCGTGGTTGGCCAGGCTCAGACCCAGGGCGTCCACCGCGGCGGCGGCCTGGTGCTCCTGGCGGGTGGCCCGGGCCTCGGCGCGGGTGAGTTCCTTGATGCGCGCCTTGACCTCCTGGTGGTCCTGGGTGATCCGATTGATCTCCTGCTGCATCTCGGCCAACTGGTGGCCCAGTTGGTCCGAGCGGTGGGCGGCCTGGTCGCGGCGCAGGGTGAGTTCGTCGATCTCGCCTTGCAGGGCCTCTTCGCGTTGCTCGGTCTGCCGGGCCCGGCGGCCCAGGTCGTGCTCGGCCCGGTCCAGGTCGGCCAGGCGGTTGGCGTGTTGGTTCACGCTGCCCAGGTGCTCCACCAGCTTGGTCTTGGCCTGGTCCAGGGCGCTCTCCCAGCCCTCCAGGGCGGCCAGGCCCTCGGACAAGCGCCGGCTGGCCTGCTCCAGGGCGGCGGCCGCCTCGGCCTGGCGATCCTGGGAGCGGTTCACCACCCGCTGGGCCTGGGCCAGCTCCTTTTCCTGCTGGCGCACCTTGGCCTGGTGCTCCTGGCGCTCGGCGCTGAAACGCTCGATGATCCGCTTGGTGTTCTGAATCTCGCGACCCATGAGGGTAAGCTCGTTCTCGGCCTTTTGGATGGCCCCCTCGGCCTCCAGCTTGCGGGCGCCGGCCGCGTCGATCTCCTGCTCGGCGGCCACCAGGCGCACCCGCAGGGTCTCCTGGTCGGTCTCCAGCCCGGTGAGGCGCTGCTGGGCCAACAACAGGCGCGCCCCCACCGCCTCGGCCTCGGCCGACGCCTCTTGCAGCAGGTTGGTGAGCTGGTCGTATTCCAGGCCGCTGATGGCCAAGTCTAACTCGCGGATTTTCTGGCGCACCTCCTGGTGGCGCTCGGCCTTTTTGGCCTGGCGTTTGAGCCGGGCCATCTGGGTCCCCACCTCCACGATGATGTCCTGCAGGCGATCCAGGTTGTCCTTGGCCGCCTGCATCTTGCGCAGGCTTACCTTCTTCTGGTTTTTGTAGCGGGTGATTCCGGCGGCTTCCTCCACCCAGAGGCGGCGCTCCACCGGCTTGGACTCGATAAAGGCGGCCACCCGGCCCTGCTCGATGATGGCGTAGTCGCGGTTGCCCAGGCCGGTATCCATGAACAGTTGGTGGATATCCTTGAGCCGGCAGGGGACCCGGTTGATCATGTACTCCGACTCGCCGCTGCGGTACAGGCGGCGGGTGACCATTATCTCGCTCAAGTCGGCAAAGGCCGGCGCGGTGACGTCTCCCTGGTTCTCAAAGACCAAGCTCACCTCGCCCATGCCCGCGGGGCTCTGGCCGTCGGAGCCGTTGAAGATGACGTCTTCCATGGCGTGGCCGCGCAACTGCTTGGCCGACTGCTCGCCGAGCACCCAGCGGATGGCGTCCACCACGTTGGACTTGCCGCAGCCGTTGGGACCCACCACGGCGCATAGTCCGTCGGGAAAATCCACCACGGTGCGCTCGGCAAAGGACTTGAAACCGTTGATCTCCAGCCGTGTAACCTTCATGGCCGCCCCTGGTATTAGTTCACTCAGTGTTAGCAAATGGCCAGTTCATACTCAACCGATAATACCACATTGGGTACCCGCCGCCAACCATATAACTACATGTGGTGGTTGTAAGGATTTCGGTAGGTTGGGAGGGGTGCACTGGACGGTGGGCCACCCCGCCCCGGCTCACGCCGGGGCGGGGTGAAGCCCCCGGTGCACCAATTCAGTAAACTAGCGGTCGATGAAAATGTCGGGCCAGCGGTCGTTGGCCCGGTTGAATGTCAGGCGCATGGCCTCTGAGGCCGGGCGGTCCAGGCGCCAGAGGAACAGCTCGTAGTCGGCGATGTCGTGCTCGTGGCCCCCGGCCGAGGCCGCCCACAGGAGCCAGCGGCCGTCGCGCGAGAGGCGCGGGAAGTACTCGTGACTGAAAGTGCCAGGCAAATCAATTAGTTGGCTAGGACTAACCGGATCCAGAGCCGAGACCATCACCCGGGTTTTGCCCCGACCGCCGCCACCGATCCAGGCCAGCCGCCGGCCGTCGGGGAACCAGGTGAGCTCGCAGGCGCCGCCGGCGATCTTGGTGAAGGTCTTCTGCCCCAGGTGGGCCACGAAGACCCCGTTCATCTTGCCCCGACCGGTGAAGGCCAGGAGGTTGGGATCGGCCGGCGAGAGCTCGGGGGTGGAGATGGCCGCGTCCACCGGGTCTGCCCCGCCGTCGAGGATCACCTCCTCGCGGCCGGTGGTGAGCTCCCGCAGTATCACCTTGCGGCCCCGGATGAACAGGATGCGATCCGGCCCGGCCCAGACCGGGAAGTTGGCGTTGCGCACCACCAGGCGTTCGCGCCCGGTGGCCAGGTCAAGCAGGTACACGTCCCAGGGGTCGTAGCGGCGCTCCGAGACCCAGGGCTTTTGGCTGCGGGCAAAGACGATGCGCTTGCCCCCGGGCGAGAAGCGGGGGTAGAAGTCCACGTAGTCGTTGCGGGTGAGCCGGGTGATGGTGAGCTGGGGCAGGCGCATGAGGTATATCTCGTGGTTGCCGCTACGGCTGGAGGACCACACCACCCGACCTTTAAGCCGCCCCAGGCCGTGGCGGATGGCCGCCACCTGCTCCGGCGGCACCCTGCTCTCCTGAAAGCCCAGGGCCAGGTAGCCGAAGTTGGCGTAAAACACCCGGGGCGCGAAATAAGCCGCCACCGCGCCCACGGCGCAGACCACCGCGATTATCAAACAGAGCTTGGCTCCCCTACTTTTAGCCACTTGCTTCACTCCCAGGTTGGTTCCGGTTAATCAGGCTCAGGCGAAAAAGAGCCAAGGCGCCCAGGGAATAATCTATCACCTGGGTCAAGAGATGGGCCCCAAAGGACAACAGGGCCGCCTGTTGAGCGCCCAGGCCGGCGGCGCTGTAGGTGGCCATCATCACCCCCTCGTAGGCCCCGAACCCGGCGATGCCGCTCACCGGCAGGCTGGCGGTGGCCTCGGCCGCGATGAGCGCGAAGAGCACCACGCTGAAACCCAGACGCTGGACCACCGGGGGCCCGAACTGGTGGGCCAGGCCCACCACCAGCAGGTACAGCCCCAGGTACTTCAGCAGCCGGATCACCACCGAGATGAGCAGCAGGCGGCCGTAGAGCCCGCGCGCCTTGACCCGGGTGATGTCCTCGGCGATACGCTCCATCTCCCGGGCCAGGCGCTGCACCAGGGACCAGGGCTTTCCGCTGCGGCCGGCGGCCAGCCGGGCCACCATGCGGCCGGCCAAGTGCAACACCTTTTCCATGAGCGCCAGGGCCGCCAGGCTGATGAGAGCCAGGGCGGCCAGCAGGCCCCAGAGCAGGTAGTCCGGCTCGCCGGTGGACAGGCCGCGGATGATGATGGCCAGGGCAAACAGCGGCAGCATGCCGATCATGTCCAGGATGAAGCTGAAGGCAAAGGATGAAAAGCAGGCCGGCAGCTCCACCCTTAGTTTACGGTTCAAGAAAACGATGTAGGCCAGGGAGCCGCTGCGGGCCGGCAGCAGGTCCACGAAAAGATTGGAGACAAAGGTGAGGGTCACCAGGTCGGCCAGCGAGGGCGTCTCCGGGCTGCCCGAGGCCTGGAGCAGGATGCGGTAGCGTACCGCCTTGAGCAGCATGGACACCAAAAACAGCCCCAAGAAGGCCGCGAAGTAGGCCAGGTCCAGACCACGGTAGAGGTCCAGCCACTGCTGCCAGGTGGTGGCGCGGGCCAGGTAGTGGAAGAGTCCGGCGGTGAGCCCGGCCGACAGCAGCAACGAAAGCAGCGCGCCGGGTCGCCGAATCCACGGTTTGGCCTGCCCTGTTGCGCGCCGGTTGGTCACTCCACCTAGCCTCCCGTAAAGTTCCGAAGGATTATCCCCCGGGGAGCCCGTGGCGACAAGTCTAAAGCGCCACCAGGGTTTTCGTATAGAATTTACCGCTTATTCGCGTAGTTAGCCAACACCATCCTTGACAGACCCCACAGAGGCTTATACTATGGACCCGCGCCGCCGCGACCAGTACCTCAAACCGGAGACCAAGAGCGCCCATGCAAGACGACCTCCTGGCAACCCTGGCCCAACCCCACTACGATCTGGTCGTGGTGGGCGGTGGTGTCACCGGAGCCTTCTGCGCCTGGGACGCGGCCTTGCGCGGGCTCAAGGTATGCCTGCTGGAGGCGGCCGACTTTGGCGGGGCCACCAGCGCCAACAGCCTAAAGACGATCCACGGCGGGTTTCGTTACCTGGCCACGGCCGACCTGGCCCGCACCCGCGAGGCCATCTTGGAACGCTCGGCCTGGCTGCGCATCGCCCCCCACCTGGTGCGCCCCCTGCCCTGCCTCATCGCCACCCGCGGCCGCGGCGCCCGCTCGCGTTCGGCCTTCCGCGCCGCCCTGGCCACCTACAACCTCCTGGGCCGACGCCGCAACCATGGACTGGCCCCGGAGCTGCATATCCCGGCCAGCCGCCTGGTGGACCGCGACGAGTGCGTCCGGCTCTTTAGCGGGTTCGACCGGCCCGGGATAACCGGCGGGGTTATGTGGTACGACGCCCAGGCCATCGACTCCGAACGCCTGGTCCTGGAGGTGGTCCTGGCCGCCCAGGCCGCCGGCGCCGTGACCGTCAACTACGCCCAAGTCACCGGCGTGGTCCAAGACGACGGGCGGGTGAGCGGGGTCCAGGTGCGCGACGCCATAGACGGCCACGAGCATCTTTTCCAAGCCGAGGTGGTGATCAACGCGGCCGGCCCCTGGGCCGAGGGGCTGGCCCACCCGGATCAGGAGCCCCTGGCCCAGGCCCTGGGCATGAACCTGGTGATCCGCCGCCGCCTGGTGGAGACCGCGGTGGGGGTGGAGACCTCCGGCCCCGGCGCCTCGGACCCCCTGTTCGGCCAGCGGCGCTACTTGTTCATCGCGCCCTGGGAAGACTACTCCCTGCTGGGCACCTCCTACACCGTGCACGACCCTGCCGGCGGCCCGCCCCAGGTCACCGCCGAGAGCATCACCGCCCTGCTGCAAGAGTTCCAGCAAGCCTGTCCCCAGTGGGAGCTGGACCCTCGGGAGGTGAGCTTTTTCCACTACGGCCTGCTGCCCCTGGACCGGCCGGAGCACCCCGGCGGCCTGGCCGAGAAACACGCGGTAATCGACCACGCCCGCCAGGGAGGCCCGCCGGGGCTCATCACCCTGCGCAGCGTGAAATACACCACCGGCCGGGCCCTGGCCGCCCGCGCGGTGGACGCCGCCCTGTCCCGGCTGGACCGGCCGGCGGCCGCCTGCCGCACCGCCGCGACCCTGCTGCCCGGCGGCGAGTTGGACCGGCTGCCCCAGGACCCGCCCCAGGACCTGCCGCCAGGAGTCTGGACGCGGCTGGTGCGGCGCTACGGGGCGCGGGCGGCCGCGGTGGCCGGCCTGTGCGCCCAGTGGCCCCTGGGAGCCGAGCCGCTCACCGACCAGACCGAGGTGCTCGGCGCCGAGGTGCTCTTTGCAGCCCGCTTTGAGATGGCCCGCAAACTCAGTGACGTGGTCCTGCGCCGCACCGGCATGGGCAGCGCGGCCCAGCCGCCGCTACGGGTGCTGGAGACCGCCGCGGCCATCATGGGCATCGAGCATGGCTGGGACCGGGAACGCTACGAACAAGAGGTGGCCGAGACCCAGGCGGTCTACGCCCCGCTCAAGCCATGGAACGATCCCGGCCATGAGTGATTCTCCCCGGCCCTTTGCCGAGACGGCGGACATCGACACCGCCAGCGACGACTACGCCACCCGCTTTGCCGGACCGGTAGGCCGGTGGTTCCTGGAACGGCAGCGCGACATCACCTTGGAGCTGGCCCGGCCCTGGACCGGCGGCCGGGTGTTGGAGGTGGGCGGCGGCCACGCTCAACTGGCCCCGGCCATGGCCGCGGCCGGCTTTGCGGTTACGGTCACCGGCTCGGACGACTCCTGTCGCCGCCGGCTGGACGCGGCCATGGCCCCGGGCGACTTCACCTACCGCACCTGCGACAGCCTGAACCTGCCTTGGCCCGACGACTCCTTCGAGGTGGTGATGGCCTTTCGCCTGCTGCCCCATGTGCGGCGCTGGCCGGCCCTGCTGGCCGAGATGTGCCGGGTGGCCTCCGGCGCGGTGATCCTGGACTACCCGGACCTGCGCGGCTTCAACTACTTCTCCGAGCGCCTGTTTACGGCTAAGATGGCTATTGAAAAAAACACCCGCGCCTTCCAGTGTTTCCGGCGGCGGCAGGTGCTGGAGCAGTTGGCCGTCCACGGCTTTGGCCAGGCGGCGCTGAGGCCCCAGTTCTTTTGGCCCATGGCCCTGCACCGGGCGGTGGGCTCGGCCGGTTTTTCCAGGGCCGCCGAGGCCCTGGCCCGCGGCCTGGGGCTCACCGCCCTGCTGGGCTCACCGGTGATCGTCCGGGCGCGCAACCTGGCCGCCGGCCGGCCGGGAGAGCGGGAGTAGCCCCATGCGCGTGCTGGTCCTGGCCCCCCACCCCTTTTTCCAGTACCGCGGCACACCCATCGCGGTGCGCCTGTTGTGCGAGTGCCTGGGCCGGGCCGGCCACCAAGTTGACCTGGCCACCTTCCACGAAGGCGAGGACGTGGACATGGCCGGGGTGCGCATCCACCGCATCCCCGACCTGGAGCGGGTAAGCGGCATCCGGCCCGGGTTTTCGCTAAAAAAGCTCCGGGCCGACCGCCACCTCTATCGCCTGGCCGCCGGCCGGCTGGGGCGACATAGCTACGATCTCATCCACGCGGTGGAGGAGGCGGCCTTCCTGGCCCGCCGCCTGGGCCGGCGCTTTGGCGTGCCCTATGTCTATGACATGGACTCATCCCTGGCCGCCCAGATGATGGAGCGCTTCGGCTGGCTCAAGCCCCTGGGAGTGGTGATGCGCTGGCTGGAGGGCCGGGCCATAAAGGACAGCGCCGGGGTGGTGGCCGTGTGCCGGGAGCTGGCACAGGTGGCCCGGGGATACCGCGACGACCTGCCGGTGCTGCGCCTGGAGGACATCAGCCTGCTGGGGGTGGACTCATTGCGCGACGACACCCCGCTTGAGCCCCTGGGGGTGGAGGGCCGGCTGGTGATGTACGTGGGCAACCTGGAGCCCTACCAGGGCATTGACCTGCTGCTGGACGCCTTTGCCCTGGCCGCGCCCCAAGTGCCGGAGGCCCGCCTGGTGGTGGTGGGCGGCCCGGCCGGCGTAGAGGCCCACCAGGCCCAGGCGGCCCGCCTGGGCCTGGCCGAGCGGGTGCACTTCGTGGGCCCCCGGCCGCCGGGCCAACTGGGCCAGGTGCTGGCCCAGGCCTCGGTGGTGGTAAGCCCGCGGGTCAGCGGCGGCAACACCCCGATGAAGATATACTCCTACCTAGACTGCGGCCGGCCCCTGCTGGCCACCGACCTGCCCACCCACACCCAGGTGCTGGACCAAGAAATAGCCCTGTTGGTGGAGCCCGAGCCCCGGGCCATGGCCCAGGGCATGGTGCGCCTGTTGCGCGAGAGTGAGCTGGGCCGCCGGCTGGCGGCCGCGGCCAGCGAGCGGGTGGCCGCCGAGTTTAGCCTGCCGGTCTTTGAAGACAAGCTGCGGGGATTCTACCAGCGGCTGGAGGCGCGCCTGGCCGGCGGCCGGGAGAAGGCGCCATGAGCCCTGATCAAAAGGCGTGGGCCAAGACCCTGTTCAAGAAATCGGTGCTCAAGCAGGCCAAGTGGCGGCGCATCCGGGCTCTCTTGCCGCCGCTGGCCGGCAAGCGCTGCCTGGACATCGGGGCGGACAACGGGGTGATCAGCCTTTTGCTGCGCGAGCTGGGCGGAGACTGGACCAGCGCTGACCTGGACCCGGTGGCCGTGCGGTCCATCGCCGAACTGGTGGGCCAGCCGGTGCACCAGATCAGCGGCCGGGCCACCCCCTTTGCCGACAACGCCTTTGACCTGGTGGTGATCGTGGACTTCCTGGAGCACACCCCCACCGACCAAGCCTTTGTGCAGGACCTGAAGCGCATCCTTAAGCCCGGCGGCAGCCTCATCGTCAACGTGCCGCACCTCAAGCCCCACAGCCTGCTCAACCGGCTGCGCCACGCCATCGGGCTCACCGACGAGAAACACGGGCACGTGCGCCCCGGCTACAGCCGCCAGGGCCTGGCCGATCTGCTGGGCCCGGACTTCGTGGGCCAGGCGGCTCTCACCTATTCCAAGACCTTTTCCGAGGCCATTGACACGGCCCTGAACTTCCTATACGAGGTGTTACAAAGCAAAAAAGACCGCGTGCGCCAAGGCTCCAAGGGCGCGGTGGTCACCGCCGACGACCTGGCAAGCCACCGCAAGGAGCTCCGGTTGCTCTCGGCGCTCTATCCTCTGCTCTGGCTGGTGTCCAAGCTGGACGGGCTCTTGTTCTGGTCCAGCGGTTACAAAATGATAATGCGGGCCCGTCTGCGGCCTAACGATTAACCGGCTCCCGCGCCGGGCAAATTCGAGGAAGCCAATGAACATACTGGTTACCGGCGGCACCGGGTTCACCGGCAAGGCCCTGGTAAAGCGCCTGCTGGACATGGGCCACCACGTCCGGGCCCTGGACTACAAGGAAGGCCACAAGACCGACGAGCTGCGCTCCTGGGGGGCCGAGGTGATCATCGGCTCGGTCACCGACCAAGAGCTGGTCCAAACCGCGGTGCAGGGTATTGACCTGGTGCAGCACATGGCCGCCGCCTTCCGCGAGATGAACGTGCCGGACACCTATTACGACGAGGTGAACGTGGGCGGCACGGCCAACATGCTCGCCGCCGCCTGGGACCAGGGGGTCAAAAAGTTCATCTACACCTCCACCTGCGGGGTGCACGGCAACATCGATGATCCGCCGGGCGGCGAGGACGCCCCCATCCAACCGGCCGACTATTACCAGCGCACCAAGTACCAGGCCGAACCCCTGGTGAACCAGTATCACCAGAAGGGTATGAAGACCACCATCCTGCGGCCGGCGGCCATCTACGGTCCCGGCGATCCGGAGCGCTTCTACCTCATCTTCAAACGGGTGGCCAGCGGCACCTTCCCCATGTTCGGATCGGGCAAGACCCTCTACCACCCGCTGTACATCGACAACCTGGTCGACGCCCTGGTGCTGGCCCAGGACGAGGACAAAGGCGACGGCCGGGCCTATCTCATCGCCGACGCACAATACGTGGAGATCGAGACCCTGGTGCGCAAGGTGGCCCAGGCCATGGGGGTGGAGGTGAAGATACCCCACTTCCCGGTCATGCCCCTGGTGGTGGCCGGCCACGTCTGCGAGAAGCTTTGCAAGCCCCTGGGCGTCACCCCTCCCATCTTTCCCCGCCGGGTGGACTGGTTCCGCCAGAACCGGGCTTTTAAAATTGACAGGGCCAGGGAGGAGTTGGGTTATAATCCCCGGGTAGAGTTGGATGAGGGTCTGCGCCGCACCTTTGAGTGGTACCGGGATGAAGGGCTTCTCTAAAGGCGGCCCACCCGCGGCCGTCCACGCATGGCCGTAGGCCCCACCTGGTACCGGCTCACCTGCGGCCCGGGAATAGCGTCCGGGCCCGCGCCGAGTGCGACGCCGTTGTCAATCCCAACCCCACGAGGTGTGGATGCCTTACCCCGAGCCCAACCGCCAGGCGGCCCCTGGCAAGCAACCGCGACCCGGCAGGTCGCCGAGTCCCCGCACCGCCAAACACCTCCGCAGGCAACCGCTCTTGCCCTGGCTGGCCTTGTTTGCAGCCATCGTCATGATCATCACCGGACCGGCCGGCCGGGCCTGGGCCAAAACGCGAGCCATGGACGCCGCCAAGCAGCCCAGCGTGGTGCAGGAGATAAAGCAACTGGTGGCCGAGGACGTGAAGTCCCTGGACAAGGCCCACGACCAGCTCTCCCAGGGCATCGCCTACACCGCCGCCTGGTTCGACTCCTTTTTTGACGACCGGCGCCACCGGGCCGAAACCAACGCCACCCGCCTGCGGCTAAAGTTCATCACCCTGTTTGAAAAAGGCAGCCGCCCCACCCTGGACGTCCAGCCGGACCTGAAGTTGGTACTGCCCCACTTCAACCGCAAGTTCTCCCTGGTGCTCAGCGGCAACCCGGACAACAACACCGACGCCGACGCCTCGCCCACCCAGGTCCTGCGGGAGGAGTTCGCCGAAACCAACCAGCGCAACGTGGCCGCGGCCCTGCAATACCATGTCTTTATGACCAAGCGGCAGTCACTGATACTCATCGGCGGTCTGCGCTTCCGGCCATCGGGTTCGGTGGCCCTGTTCACCGGACCCCGCTACCGGGTCTATTTTCCCTTTGAATCCTGGGCCCTGCGTTTCACCCAGAGGGCCTACGGTTTTTCCGATGCCGGCTGGGAGCTCATCTCCACCGTGGACGTGGAGCGGGTAATCTCCCCCACCCTCTTTTTCCGGTCCACCACCGAGGGCACCCTGTTTAGCAACGACAAGGGCTATTACTACGACCAGAGCTTCCAACTGTTCCAGTCCATCAGCGACCGGCGCATGATCGTCTACGAGTGGAACAGCTACCTGGTGACCAACAAGCCGGGGCAACTGCGCGAGACCAACTTCCGGTTGCGCTATCGCCAGCGCCTGTGGCGCGACTGGATCGTAGTGGAGGTGGCGCCCCAGATCGCTTTTCCCGAAGACAACGACTTCAAACTCACGCCGGGTATCATCTTCCGATTGGAGCTGAGTTTTGGCACCGCTTTCACCTCCCTTAAAGAAACCGGCAAGTGAGCCGCGCTGGCCGTTCGCCCTGGGCCTGGGTGTCCCGGCCGTGACCCCGGCGCAGCGGGCCGACACGCCATGAGCCGCCGCAGTTCCATCGACCTCGGCGCCATCTGCAAATCCGCCCGCCGGCTGGCCCGGCACCCATGGATATTCAGCAAGCTGGCCAAGCTACAAGCCGAAAAGACCGCCTTCGGCATATTCAACCCCCGCGCCGCCGATGGCCTGGCCGGCCGCATTCACCAGCTCTCCATCCGCATCACCGACATCTGCAACCTGCGCTGCCACACCTGTGGCCAGTGGGGCGACAACGGTTTCTTGCGCGGCCAGGAGCTGGGACGGCTCAAGCGGCAAGAGGTGAGCCCCGGGCGCTACCGCGAGCTGCTAAACGACCTCACGGCCCACGGCCACCAGCCCAACGTCTACCTGTGGGGCGGGGAGCCCATGCTCTACCCCGGCGCCCTGGAGGTGATCGAGCACGCCACCGGCCTGGGCCTGCCCTGCTCGGTGGCCTCCAACGGACACCGGGTGGCGCCAGCGGCCGAGCGCCTGGCCGCGGCGCCGCTTTTTCTCATGCAGCTCTCCATCGACGGCCACGACCGGGCCACCCACAACCGGGCCCGCCCGGCCGCCGGCCGCGGCGGTGACGCCTTTGGCGACATCGAGGCCGCCCTGGAGGCCCTGCACGCCGCCCGGCAACGCCACGGCCACGGCCTGCCGCTCATCGCCTCGCTCACGGTCATCTCCCGGGCCAACCTGGAGCACCTGGCCGATATCTACCGCGCCTTCAGCTCCCGGGTGGACCTGATGGTTTTTTACTTGGGCTGGTGGATCACCCCCGAGCGGGCCGAGGCCCACCAGGCGGACTTTGCCCGGCGCTTCGGCTTTGCCCCGCGGCTGCACCGGGGATGGCTGGGGCGCTGGCAGCCCGGGTCCATGGAAGTGCTGGCCGACCAGGTGGCCCGGCTCAAGGAGCTCTCGCGGCCCTTCAAGGCCACACCGGTCACCTTCATCCCGGGGCTTACCGAGCCGCGCGACCTGGCCCGCTACTACGGCGACCACGCGGCCCGCTTCGGCTTTGACCAGTGCATCAGCATCTTCCAGGTGGCCGAGCTGGACTCCAACGGCGATCTCTCACCCTGCCGCGACTACCATGACTACGTGGTAGGCAACGTGCAGGATCAAACCATCAGCCAACTGTGGAACAGCGCCGGGTTCCGGCGCTTCCGGCGCAGCCTGCATAACGAAGGATTGATGCCGGTGTGCAGCCGCTGCTGCGGCCTTATGGGTTACTGACCCGGGTCCGGGCCGGTACAAGGGTTAGTAGCGGGCCACCTCGCGCAGGGGCGAGGCCCGCATGACGATGCGGGGCCCATCGTCGTCCGGGCCCTTCACCTCTACCTCGCGCATGGAAAAGGCCCTCTTGCTGCTCTCGAGGGTTATGCTGCTGTTGGGGCCCTTGATCTCGGTGGAGGCGTCGGCCGTACCGCGCACGTCCAACCACACCGCGCCGACGGGGATCAAGGCCTCCATCTCCTGGATGCGACGCAGGGTCTTCTGCTCGATGTACAGCAGGTCTTCCAGGCGCTTCTCGCCCTCTTCCACCCCGGCCTTGAGATTTTCACGCAGCGGCCGGATCATGTTGAGTTGGGCCTTGAGGTTGTCGGCGTTGTGGGCCTCTCTGGGGTCTTTGAGCAGGGTGAGGGTGGCGCGCATCTCTTGCTCCATGGTGTCGAGCTCCTCCCTTTGGCCCACGATCAACTCGCTTAGCTGCCGGCGTTCCTTGCGGTATTTCTCCACGTTGCGCTTGGCCTCGTAGAGCCGGTTCAGCATGGCCGGGCTCACCCCCAGGCGGATTACGCTGCCGCCCTTGCCGCTGCTCACCAGGTCGTTGGTCAGCACGCCGCGCACCGCCTCCAGGTGGGAATTGACAATACGGCCGGTGGCCGAGGTCACCCGTATGGCCCCCCCGCACTGGATGCGCGACTGCAGTAGTTCGTTGGCCACCGTCAGGTCGCCGCCGCATACCATGCGGGACTGCGAGATGTAGGTGGCGCTGGCCGAGCCGCCCACCTTTACCGCGGCGCGCAGGATGCCGCCGTGGACCACCAAGTCGCCGCTCACCTCGACCATGGAGCCCGGTTCCAGGGCCTCTACCTCCAGGTTCTTGCAGCGCACCTTGAAATCGGGCAGCACCGCTCCCCGGATGCGCACCAAGCCGGGGAAATTGATATGGCCTTGGCTGAAGTCCACGTCGCCGTCGATCTCCAGTATCTCCAGGACCTCGAAGGTGTCTTCCTCGGGCCGCGAGACCATGCCATCAACCGTGGACACGGCCAACAAACCGCCCTCGCGCAACTCCACCCCTCGGCCGGCTATCAACCTGAGCAGCTTGGCGTGTTTGGGGGGGATGATCTTGTCAAACAAGTCACGGCCCGACTTGCCCTTGGTGGCCGGGTACAGGCGCACCAGGGGCGTACCAGCGGTGACCAGGGGCAGACGGCCCCGGTCGCGCACGTCGATCTTGCCGGTTTTATCGTCTACCTCGGGCGTGAGGCTGTGGATGTCCACCAGCAGCTCCAGGCGGGCGTCGTCACCGGGCACCGGCTCCAGTCCCTTGGCGATGACCACGCCGTCTAGGGTATCGCCCGTCGCCAGGGCATCCACTACTCCCTTGACTCGTTCGGCGGACACGCCGTACTTGATACCCTTGGACTGGATCAGGTTGGTGATCCTTTCCTGGATCACCAAGCGGTCGGTACCCGGCGGCACCGCGCCGCTGATGCGTGCGGTCATTCCCCCTTGGTCGATTGCCAGGCGTAGCCCCGGCCCGGCAGTTGCTTTGGACTTTCTTTTTTGGTCGCCCTTTAGCGCACTCATCTGGCCCAATAGATTATAAGGTTTATGTATTACAAAGTAGCAAAAACCTGGATGGTTTGTCGAGCGATTGAGGTCAAGTCAGGAAAAGATTTGATGCGACAGGAAAATTAACAATCCTTAAAAAGGGCAGGTTTAAAGACGGACCCGACGAAAAAACGACGCAATTTTCGGCAGAAAATTACGCCAGGGGCAAGGACGCGATGGCCAAGGGGGTGAGCAAGAGAGGCTGGGAGGGGAGCTGCACCGGTATTTGTAGCTCCCGGGCAAAGACCCGGTCGATGCCCGGCAGGCAGCAGGTCCCGCCGGTGAGGATGACTTTTTTCACCTGCCGGCCCTGGATGTGCCCGGCCACGATATCACTTATGCGCTGCAGGGTCGGGGTGACCAGTTCCATGATGCCGTAGCGCTCCGGCCGGCGTTTGCGGCGCTCGGCCTCGGCAAAGGAGACGCCAAAGTGCCCGGCGATGGCCAACGAAAGGTGTCGGCCGCCGGAGGGCTCGTCATCACTAAATACCACCCGGCCCTTTTGCACCACCGCAGTGCCGGTGGTGCCGCCGCCCACGTCCACCACCGCCGCCTGGTCCAGCTCCAGCAGGGAGGCCACGCAACTGGGCTCGTCGCGCACCAGGCTCACCTCCAGGCCGGCGCCTTCCAGGATGTTGGTGGAGAGCCGGGCGTCGGTGCCCGGGGGGAAGGAGGTGGCCGCCTTGGTGAGCGAGCGTCCCAGTCGTTTCTGGGCCTGGTCCAGCAGCTCCCTGACGATATCGATGGCCCCGATGAAGTCGACCACCACCCCGTCGCGCACCACCTCGGCCCATTGCAAAAAAGCGGCCACCGGCTCCCCAAACTCATCCAAGACCATGAGCACCACGTCGGCGGTGCCCAGGTCAACTCCCGCGTGGAGCGGCCCCGAGACGGAGATTGGGCCGGTCTGGTTGAGGAGCCGGGCCGCCCTATCCAGGCGTTGGTTGGCCGTGGACCATGATACGGCCACGGCCTAGACGATCCGGAAGCTGCCCACCAGGGTGCAGCGTCGCAGCCGCACGAAGGTACTGGCGTTGGTTACGCCCTCGCCGGTGGGGGTGGAGATGGTCATGGAGGTCCACCCCTCGCCACCGGCCCCCAGGCCGGCCAGGTGGGGGCCGTTCTTGACGAACAGGCTGGTGTTGACCTTCTTGGCCATGGTGTCCATGTTGGTAATATCGCGCGAGTGCAGGCCGGCGGTGTGGCAAAGGCCCCGCTCCAGCAATAGGGCCCACTCCAGGGCCTGGTCGAAATCGCGGGCCCGCAACAGGGGCAGCAGGGGCATCATCTGTTCGATGCGCGCGAAGACGTAATCGGTCTCACTTCCCACGTCCACCAACAGCAGGCGGCAGGATTCGGGCACGCTGAAGCCGGCGGCCGCGGCCAACTCGGCGGCGTCGCGCCCCACCCAGCGGTGGTTGGGACGGGCCTGGGGGCCGGGGTAGTCGTGCAGGGTGACCTTGGCCACGGCCTCGGCCTGCTCGCGGGTGATCTGCACCGCGCCACAGGCCTTGAGCTGCTCCAGCAGCTCGTCGGCGATGGAGTCCACCGCGATGATCTCTTTTTCGTCGCAGCAGATGATGTTGTTATCAAAGGAAGCGCCGTCGTAGATGCTGCGGGCGGCGCGGGCCAGGTCGGCGGTGTCGTCCACCACCACCGGCGGGTTGCCGGCCCCGGCGGCGATGAGCCGCTTGTTGGTGGTATCGCGGGCCGCCTCCACCACCGCCTCGCCGCCGGTCACCACCAGCAGGTTGATGCCCGGGAAGGTGAAGAGCTGCTGGGCGGCCTCTATGCTGGGCTGGCGCACGCAGGTGAGCAGGTTGTCTATGCCCACCTCCTCGTGGATGGCCTTGTTGAGTATCTTGATGGTCTCCTGGCTAGTGCGCTTGGCCGCCGGGTGGGGCGCGAAGACCACGGCGTTGCCCCCGGAGATCATGCTGATGGCGTTGTTGATCACCGTGGCCGAGGGGTTGGTGGAAGGGGTCACCGAGGCGATGACCCCCCAGGGGGCGTTCTCGATGAGGGTGAGGCCGGTATCGCCGCTGATGGCGCTGGGGTTGAGCACCTCGGGGCCGGGGGTGCGCTCGGCCACCAGGAGGTTTTTTTTGACCTTGTCCTCGATGCGCCCCATACCGGTCTCTTGCACCGCCATCTCGGCCAGGCGGCGGGCGTTGCGGCGGGCCGCGCGGCGGATGACCTCCACGATGCTGACGCGCACCGCGATGGTGTCGGCGCGCCGGCGGGCCGCCTCGGCGGCGGCCACGGCGTCTTCCAGGCGCTCGAACACCCCCCAGTCCCCGGAGGTCTCCGACGGGGCCGGAGCGCCGGCTGCGGCGCTCAACTGGCTGAGCACCTGGTTCACGATGGATTCTATCTCTGCACGCCGCACTGACATGGGGCCTCCTGCTTGCCGCATGGCGGTTGGTTATTTTTGGTAGATGGCTTCCTTGCCCGAGCTGATCTGGTCCACGATGCCGATCACGCTCAGGTCCAGGGGCCGTTTGCCTTCCAGGATCAGGCGAGCCGAACTGCCGCGCACCAACAGGACCACTTCCCCCTCCCCGGCCCCGATGGTGTCGGCGGCCACTTGGTTGGGAAAGGTCACGTTGCCCTTGGCGTCCACGATATCCACCAGCAGGAACGTGAGGTTGGGCAACCCCAGGTCCCGGACCGTGGATACCACCTGCCCTACTACTCTGCCCAGTTCCATGGTCTAACTCCCATGGCCGGGGCGGCAAACCGGATGGCTCTCCGCCGGACCGGCCGGTTGCCGGGCCCGGGGCCCGGCGGGATGCGCCTACTTACCCAGCGGGAAGACGTCTTCCAGGTCGGCGTGGGGACGCGGAATGACGTGCACCGCCACCACCTCGCCCACCTTCTGGGCTGCGGCCGCCCCGGCGTCGGTGGCGGCCTTGCAGGCGGCTACGTCGCCGCGCACCAGGGCGGTTACCAGGCCGGCCCCGATCTGCTTGTAGCCCACCAGTTGCACCCGGGCCGCCTTGACCATGGCGTCGGCCGCTTCGATCAGGGCGGTGAGCCCCTTGGTTTCGATCATGCCCAACGCGTCCATCTTATCCATGCTTTGGCTCCTTGCTGTGCCCGGGCGCCCAGGCCCGGGCGGGTGTCGGTGAATCTATTTCTTGCCCTTGGGTTTAGCCTTGGGCTTGGTTTCGGCCTTCTTGGTCTCCACGATAGCGCCGATGTAGTCGGTGACCATGGTATCGGTGTCGTCGTCGGGGCGGGCGATGAGATTGCTGGAGAGGCAATCGCCCACCCTGCCGGCGGCGGCTTTGCCGGCGTCCACCGCCGCCTTGCAGGCGGCCAGGTCGCCCTCGCAGATGACGCTGATCAGGCCGGCGTCGGCGTTGGCCACCGTCTTGACCCTTACCCGCGCCGCCTTGACCATGGCGTCGGCCGCCTCGACGGCCGCCACCAGCCCCATGGTCTCCACAAAACCCAAGGATTCACTCGTTGCCATAACTTCTTCGCTCCATCGGCGCTATCGCCGGTTTAATCGGCTGGCTCCCACGACCGGGTTTCCATCCCCCCGACCGGCCGCCACCTCACAAAATTTGTCGCAGCACCTCCGGGGCCACGCTGGGGATCACCACCCGGCGCACCAGGAGCCCCCGCTCCCCGGCGCCGACCGCCCCGGCCTGGACC
>JAMOVV010000140.1 GCA_027067385.1 Desulfarculaceae bacterium | reverse complement strand
GGGGCGGCCGGCTCGTCGGTGGGGCCGTAGATTACGATCTCCGGCGGCTCCGGCTCCTGGGGTTCCTGGGGTTCCTCGGGCGGGGGCGGGGCAGTGGCATCGGTGGGCGGCGGGGCGTCGGCCATGGCCCGCCAGCGCCGCCAGATGCCGCGCCAGTCGATACGCGGGATGAAGTCTATGCCCAAGGTGAGCACCACGGCCCACCACAGGGTGACCAGGCCGCCGAGGATAAAGGCTATCGCCACCAGCCAGGCCGGGGCCGCACCGACAACCGCGGCCAGGCCATCGGCCATGGCCCGGCCCGCGCCGCCGCCGACGGCCACCCGGCCTCCCCGCATGGCCACGGTCTCGCCGGCCAGGCTAAGCAGGCACGAGCCGCCCAAGAGCAGCCACAGGCCGCCGGTGGCCAGGGGCAGCAGGCCGGTGCCGGTGCGGCCGGCCCACATCAGGGCGCCGGTCAAGACCAGCAGGACCGGCAGCAGCCAGGCGGCCAAGCCGGCCACCTTGTAGCATAAGGCGGCGCAGGCGCCCCCCGGCCATCCCAACAGATTGGCGGCGTCGTCGGGGGGGTGGTGGCTGGCCAGGGCGGCGGCCAGGGCCAGGGCCATCAGCCACAGGACCAGGGCCCCGGCCTGCCAGACCCACTGGTAGGACGGCTGGGGGCGCGGGTCGCTAGGGGGGGGGGTGGGTTGAGCCATGGGGGCGGTGGCGCTCCAGTTGTCTTGGCGACGTTGCCTCGACGTCGCGGCGGGTTGCTAACCGGTGGGACTAAATCTAGGTCGCCGGGGGATGCTTGTCAACCTCGCCCGGGGGCAGGCCCAGCAGGCGGCGCACCTGGTCTTCGGTGCGCCGGGCCAGCTCGTGGCGACTATTCAGGGTGAGTCCCTCGGTGGGGATGGGCTGGCCAATGGTGAGGCTGATGGGTCCCGGACGAAAGTCCAGGCTGCCGCGGGGCAGGGCCGAGCCAGCGCCCTGGATGGCTACCGGCACCACCGGCCGGCCGGACTTGATGGCCAAGACAAAGCCGCCGGACTGGAAGGGACGCAGTTGTCCCTCTGGGGTGCGGGTGCCCTCGGGGAAGATGGCCACGCTGGCTCCCTCGGCGATCCGCTGGCTGGCCAGGCCGATGCTTTTTACCGCGGCCCGGCGGTTTTGGCGGTCCACCGGGATGTAGCCGCACATACGCATGCCCCATCCCATGAAGGGTATTTTGAACAGGTTCTGTTTGGCCATCCAGCGGAAGTTGCGCGGCAGCTTGGCCAGGAGCACGATGATATCGATCATGGATGAGTGGTTGCAGGCGAAGACATAGGTAGCCCCGGCTTGGAGATGCTCATAGCCGGTGACGGTGGTTTTGAGGCGCAGGCCCCAGAGCAGCATGCGGGCCCAGGCGCGGGCCAGGATGTGCAGGCGCTCCTGGCCCACTCCCAGCAGGCCCAACAACACGATGAGGGAAGAGATGGACACCGTGGTCAACAGCAGCCACCATCCTCCCCACAGAGAAAAAGCCAACCGTCCGACCTTGCGCAATATTCGTTTCCACTCCTTGGGTTGGGGCGGCGGGCGATGTTGTAAGCCTTTTGCCAGTGTGCTAGAGTCTAGCTTCACCGACAAGGAGGGGTTCATGGCCCGCGGAATTAATAAAGTCATACTGATCGGCAACCTAGGCGCCGATCCCGAACTCAAGTATACAGCAGCCGGCACGCCCTTGTGCAAGTTTCGGTTGGCCACCACCGAAGTATACAAGGACCGTGAAGGCAATCAGCAGGAACGCACCGAGTGGCACAACGTGGTGACCTGGGCGCGGCTGGCCGAGATATGCGGCCAGTACCTTAGCAAGGGCAAGCAGGTCTACGTCGAGGGCTCCTTGCGCACCCGCAGTTGGGACAAGGACGACGGTACCAAGGGCTACATGACCGAGATCAACGCCCGCGACGTGCAGTTCCTGGGCGGCGGCGGGGGCGGCCAGGGCGGCGGCTACGGCGGCGGGGCTCCGTCCGGTGGTGGGGCGCCGGCCAGCGGCGGCGGGGGTGGCTATGGCGCACCGCCGAGCGACGACGATATCCCCTTCTGATCCGCCGGCGGAGGGGCCTGGCCGAGAGATATTGCCGGCGGAGCGACGATAGGCGGCAGGCGACGATAGCGCGAAACTAAAACGTAACAACGGGGCGCGTCCCAGGTGGTCGCGTCCCGTTTTTATCTTTATCCGCGCTCGGCGCTGCTCGCCCGCCAGGAGCGGGTCCCGGCCCCTCGGCCCTTTGGCCACCTGCCCTTACGCTAGCTTCCGGGCTTTTTGCGCCCCTCAGCCCTCTGCTGCACCCCTCGGCCCTTGCGCCTCAGCCCTCTGTGCCTCGACTCTTTACGCCTCTCGGCCCCCTCTGCGCCCCTCGGTCCTTGCGCTGGCTCCGGGCCTTTTGCACCCCTCGGTCCTGCCCCTTAGCTCGGCCCCTCGGCCCTTGCGCCGGCTCCGGGCCTTTTGCACCCCTCGGCCCTGCCCCCTAGCTCGGCCCCTCGGCCCTTGCGCCGGCTCCGGGCCTTTTGCACCCCTCGGCCCTGCCCCTTAGCTCGGCCCCTCGGCCCTAGCCCCTGAGCTCGGCCCCCTTACTTGGGCGGGGAGACGAGTTCGACGATGGCCATGGGTGCGGCATCGCCGCGACGCACCCGGGTGGGGATGATACGCACGTAGCCGCCGCTGCGGTCTTGGTAGCGCTCGGCGGCTTCTTGAAAGAGCTTGCCCACCACCTGGTGGCTGCGCATGAACGATTCGGCCTGGCGGCGGGCGTGGAGGTCGCCCTGCTTGGCCAGGGTGATCATTTTTTCGGCCACCGGGCGGAGTTCCTTGGCCTTGGCCACGGTGGTTTCGATGCGTTCATGGGCAAACAGCGAGGTGACCATGTTACGCATCATAGCCTTGCGATGCGGCGTAGTGCGGGAAAGCCGCCTGCCCTGCTTGCGGTGTCTCATTTTTCGGTATCCTTCGACTCCAGCGCTTCACGGCTGGGGAAATGTTCCAGGGTCATGCCGAGGCTCAGGCCCATATCGGTGAGCATTTCTTTGATTTCGTTAAGAGACTTGCGTCCGAAGTTCTTGGTTTTGAGCATTTCGCTTTCGGTGCGCTGCACCAGTTCGCCGATGTACTTGATGTCGGCGTTTTTGAGGCAGTTGGCCGAGCGCACGCTGAGTTCGAGTTCGTCGACGGTGCGGAAGAGGTTGTCGTTGAGCTTGGGCTCTTCGGGGGTTTCTTCCTCGGGCTCGGGTTCTTCCTGGAAGTTGATGAAGATGGTGAGCTGTTCTTTGAGAATCTTGGCGGCGTAGGCCACGGCGTCCTCGGGCAGCACGGCCCCGTTGGTAAAGACTTCCAGGGTGAGCTTGTCGTAGTCGGTGATCTGGCCCACGCGGGCCTGGGTAACGACGTAGTTAACCTTGGTAATGGGGCTGAAGGCGGCGTCGAGGGCGATAAGGCCGATGGGGTCATCGGGTCCTTTATTGCGGTCGGCGGCGACGTAGCCCTTACCGGTTTTCACGGTGAGCTCGGCTTCCAGGCGGCCTTCGGGTCCCAGGGTGGCGATGTGGTGTTCGGGGTTTAGGATTTCCACGTCGGGCGGTATTTGGATATCGCCAGCGGTGATTTTACCTTCTCCCTCGGCGCTGATGGTCATGGTGGTGGGCTCATGGCCCAGGAAGCGCAGGTTCACGCCTTTGAGGTTGAGGATAATATCGCCCACATCCTCCAGCACGCCCGGGACGGTGGAGAACTCGTGCAGCACGCCTTCGATGCGCACGTTGGTGATAGCCGCTCCCTGCAGAGAGGAGATGAGGATACGCCGCAGGGAATTGCCAATGGTATGGCCAAAGCCCCGCTCCAGCGGTTCACAGGCGAACTTACCGTAATACTGGGTATGCGAGTCCTCGTCGACCACCAGACGCGAGGGCTTAATCAGCTCTCTCCAGTTCCTCTCCATGTCGTCTCCTTAAAGAGTACTTGGCCAGCCGCCCTAACGGGAGTAGAGCTCGACGATGAGTTGTTCCTGCATGGGCATGGTCAACTCTTCGCGAGTAGGCAAGGCCTGGACTTTGGCGCTGAATTGGTCCGGGGTAACCTCGAGCCACGCGGGCACACTACGCCGGGCCACCGCCTCCATGGCCTCGGCCAGCTGGGGGATTTTGCGGCTTTTTTCGCGCACGGTGATTTCATCGCCCACCTTGATCTTATAGGAGGGGATATTTACCCGGCGGCCGTTTACCATGAAGTGTCCATGGCGCACCCAGTGCCGGGCCTGGCTGCGGCTATTGGCGAAGCCGGCCCGGTACACCGCGTTATCCAGGCGGGTTTCCAGCAGCAACAGCAGGTTGTGGCCGGTGACGCCGCGCATACGAGTAGCGCGTTTATAGGTGAGCTTGAACTGTTTTTCGGCCAAGCCGTACATACGCTTGACTTTTTGTTTTTCTCTCAGTTGCAGGCCGTAGTCGCTTAGCTTACGCATGCGGCGGTTTTGGCCGTGTTGTCCCGGGGCGTAGGCGCGGCGTTCCACCGCGCATTTATCGCTGTAGCAACGGTCGCCCTTCAGGTAGAGCTTTTCGGTTTCGCGGCGGCAAAGCCGGCAGACGCTGCCTCTATACCGTGCCAAGGTTACTCCTCCCTAAACCCGGCGCCGCTTGGGAGGGCGGCAGCCATTGTGCGGAATGGGCGTTACGTCTTTGATGACGGTGATGGTTAGGCCGGCGTTGGCCAAGGCGCGCAGGGCGGCTTCGCGTCCGGCGCCGGGGCCCTTGACGCGCACCTCGACGCTGCGCATGCCGTGGTCCATGGCCTTTTTGGCGGCGTCTTCGCCGGCCAGTTGGGCGGCGAAGGGGGTGGACTTACGGGAGCCCTTGAACCCCTGCACCCCGGAAGACGACCAGGCCACGGTATTACCCTGGGAGTCGGTGATAGTCACCACGGTATTATTAAAGGTCGACGAGACATGGGCCACCCCGGTGGGGATGTTTTTCTTTTCCCGTCGCTTGCCGCCTCGCTTTTTTTGAGCTTTGGCCATTTACTTTTTCCTCTTGCCGACCACCGCGCGGCGCGGCCCTTTACGGGTGCGGGCGTTGGTCCTGGTGCGCTGTCCGTTGACCGGCAGTCCCCGGCGGTGACGCAGACCCCTATAGCAACCCAGGTCCATCAGGCGCTTGATATTCATGGACACTTCGCGGCGGAGGTCGCCCTCTACCTTGTACTTGGCGTCGATCACCTGGCGGATACGAGTTACTTCCTCTTCGGTGAGGTCGTCGCTCTTGGTGGCGCCGTCTACGCCGGCTTCGGCCGTGATGGCTTTGGCCGAGGTACGTCCGATGCCATAGATATAGGTTAGCGCGATATCGATGCGCTTGTTACGCGGCAGGTCGATGCCTGAAATTCTGGCCACGCCGAATCCTCCTTAGCCCTGACGCTGCTTATGACGCGGGTTCTTTTTGCAGATCACGCGAACCACGCCTTTTCGCCTGACGATCTTGCAGTCACGGCATATACGCTTTACCGATGCTCGTACCTTCATGGTTTTGCACCTTGCTCGGTCGCCGAGATCGGGGTTTATTCCCGGTCCTCGGCCCAGTTAATTCTCAACCGCCCGCATCAGGGCAGGCTTAATACTTGGGGGCCGTTTTCCGTAACGGCCACGGTGTGCTCAAAATGAGCCGATAGTTTACCGTCGACGGTAACCGCCGTCCACCCATCGTCGAGCACGGTGACTTCGAAGTCGCCGGCGTTGACCATGGGTTCGATGGCCAGCACCATGCCGGGTTTTAGCTTTACGCCGCGGCCCGGGACCCCGTAGTTGGGCACTTGGGGGTCTTCGTGCATGGCCCGTCCTATGCCGTGTCCCACGAACTGGCGAACCACACTGTAGCCACCGGCTTCGGCCACCCGCTGCACGGCGGCCGAGATATCACCCAAGCGGTTGCCGGGTTTAGCCTGGGCGATGGCCGCTTCCAGGGACCGGCGGGTGGTGTCCATCAGGTCGCGGGCCTCATGGCTCACCCGGCCGATACCCACGGTGAGGGCGGCGTCGCCATAGAAGCCGTCGAGGACAACCCCGAAGTCGACCGAGAGGATATCCCCCTCTTGCAGCGGCCTCTGGCTGGGGAAGCCGTGCACCACCTGTTCGTTAACCGAGCAGCAAAGGGCGTAAGGGTACCCGTGGTATCCCTTGAAGGCCGGCTCGGCCCCAGCCGCCCGGGCCATTTCCTCGGCCCTTTGGTCCAGGCTGGCGGTGGTCACCCCGGGCGCGGCCCGCCGGGCGACATCGGCCAGGACCTGGGCCACCAGGCGGTTGGCCCGGCGCATTATGTCCAGCTCGGCCTGGCTCTTGATGGTGATCATCCAGCCATCCATATTCCCGAGAGCCGCCATTCCAGAGAGCCGCCGGCCGCCTGGTTGGCTCTCGCTCTTGCGAACTCCGTCGGCCCGGCCGGCCCCGCGTGCACTTAGCCCGGTGCTCGCCGGACCGCCGTTTGCTGTCTTGGCCGTTGGCTCCCGGCTGGCTAGGTCTTACTCGCCCGGCCTCTCGGCCCCGCTCGCTGGCCCTTGCTCGCCGGCCTCTCGCTCGCTGGCCTCTCGGCCCCTTGCTCGCCGATCTCCCGCTCGCCGGCCCCTTGCTCGCTGGCCCTTGCTCGCTGGCTCTTTGCTCACTTAGCCCCGCAAATGCCTGGGCCCACGAACGCCAGCCCCCGGAGTCAGCCCCGGTTAGCCGAGGATGGCCTTGATGCGGTCGAGGACTTCGCTCATGGCGCCGACGCCGTCGACCGGCCGCAACAGGCCCTTGCCCTGGTAGTAGTC
>JAMOVV010000139.1 GCA_027067385.1 Desulfarculaceae bacterium | reverse complement strand
CCGGGGCCCGGCCAACCGGCAGCTCCACCAGGCCCACCACCCGCTGGCGCTGGGCGATCTCCGCCGCGGTGCGCAGCTCGCGCAGGGAGTCCTCCAAGGGTACGAAGCGGCCGGCGGCGCGGTCCCACTGCCAGGCCCGGCTGCCGTCCGGGCTGAGGGCGAAGAGGGCCAGGCGGCCCAGGCGGAAGACCTGCACGCGGCGCAGGCGACCGTCTATCTTCACCTCGGCCGGGTTCACCGCCACGCTGAGACCGTAGCGGGCCTCGGCGGCCAGGGCGGCCAAGCACTGGCGGGTCTTGACGGCTAGGCCGGCCTCAAAGTCGTTTAGCTTGGCCTGCAGGGCCTCCAGCCGTTCCCGCCGCGGTTGCACCTCAAAGGCCAAGTCTTGGGCCACCGCTTGGCGCAGGCGCTCCAAGGTTTGGTCCAGCAAGGGCTCCAGCTCGGCCCGGATACGGTTCACCTCGGCCAGGCGCTCCTGGTACTCGGCCACCTTGGCCTGCTGGTCGGCCAGGTAGACTCGGGCCTTTTGCAGCCGGCGGGTCAGCTCGGCCAAGCGGCGCTTGAGCGCGGAGGCCTCTTCCACGAGCTTGGACTCCTGCCGGCTGAATTGGTCCACCGCCTGCTGGGTGGCGCGCCGCACCTGCACCGCCGTCTCGGCCTGGCGTTTCACCTGGGCCGCCGGCGGCGCGGCCTGTGACCGGGCCGCGGCCCAAGGCCCGCCCAACACGGCCACGGCCAGCAACACCAATAAGGTTGGTTTCATGCTATCGACCCCGGGGCCCCGGCCCCGGCCTCCAAATAAAAACCCCCGCCCCGCAAAGGGCAGGGGGAATCGCGCCCAATGACCCGGCGAGTCCCCAAGTATGTCGCGGTGGGCAAAAAATCCCCGCCGGTGCCACGCCGGCAAAGGCCCATACATACAGGCGGCAGGTCTTCTGGCTCCCGGATCATCCTACCGGCCGCGCCTTCCCACCGCCGGTCGCGGCGGCAGTGGCCAGCATGGCCCGCGGCCGCGGGGTTCTCACCCCCACGCCGCGACGCCACGTGCGGCTTTCGTTACCGGTTACAGCGGCGGGACCGCGGCGGATTTGCACCGCCTTTCCCTTTTCACCCGAGCTCAGGGCACCGCCCAACTTCATCATATAATAGAGCAGGTGTATGTCAAGAAAGACATGTCATCCGGCGGTGAATCAGCTTTGCTCCAAGGCCTGGCCCAACACGGTAAACAGCCGCTTCTGGTCCGCGGGCCGGCAGACCGCCAGGCGCAGGTGGTACTCGTCGCAGCCGGCAAAGGAGGAGCAGTCGCGCAGCAACACGCCCTCGGCGGCGCAGAAGGCGGCCACCTCGGCCGCGGTGGGGCCCGAGCGTGGCAGACGGGTGAGCAGGTAGTTGACCTGGCTGGGCATGACCGAAAGCCCCATCGCGCTGGTCTGCTGGACCATGGAGTCGCGCCAGGCGGCCACCCGGCGATGGGTCTCGTCCAGGTATTGGGACTGCTGCAGGCAGAACACCCCGGCCCGCTGGGCCAAGGTGTTGACCGACCACGGCTCGCCGAGCATGGACAAAGTGGGCACCGCCTCCCGGTGGGCCAAGAGGTAGCCCAGGCGCAGGCCGGCCATGCAGTAAATCTTGGTCATGGAGCGCAGCACGATGAGGCGAGGATACTCCAGCACCTTGGATGGCGACCAAGCGGCGTAGTCACCCGGGGTGAAGTCCACAAAGGCCTCGTCCAGCACCACCCAGCAGCGCCGGCGTTGGGCCTGGGCCAACAGTTGCTCCAGCCGGCCCAGGTCCCAGCAGGCGCCGCCGGGCGAACCGGGGTTGGTGATGAAGACGCAGGAGGGCTCCATCTCCCAGAGACGTTGCAGGTCGTGGTCGGTGGGAGTGAAGGACTCCTTCTCTTGCAGAAAGATGTAGTGGAAGTGGCGGCTGGATAGGGCCAGGGAGCGCGGTATCTCGCCAAAGGCCGGGGCCATCACCACGATGGGGTGCAGGTCCATCACCCGGATGACCAGGCGGATGAGCGCGGTGGAGCCGTTGCCCGGCAGCACGTTGATCACCTCTACCCCCAAGCGCTGGGCCAGGGCGCGGCGCAGCTCCAGGGCCTGCCGGTCGGGATAGTGGCATATGGAGTCAAAGGCGGCGTCGAGCTCCTGGCGCAGGCCCGGCGGCGGTCCCAAGGGGTTGAGCGAGGCCGACAGGTCCAGGACTTGGCTGGGCGGGACTCCCAGGCGGCGGGCGGCTCCCCAGACGTCGCCGCCGTGGGTGGCCTCGCCGCTGAAGGTGAGGGGCCTCTCCGGCCCGGGGGTGGTATGCGGATGGTTGTGGCTCATGATGGCTGGTTTTCCTTAGGTCCCCGGGGATGCAGTCTGGTGGTCCCGGCCGCGGCTACAAACAAAGGGCGAGGCCCCCGGCCTCGCCCTTTGTGGCTCGCGCAATGGGTTAGTCGCAGACCTCTCGTTCGGTGACGCGCACCAGTTGTCCGTTCTGGTAGTACTTTTCGCGCACGATGTGGCAGTTGCCGCGCTGGTAAACCGGCTGGGCCACCACCTGCTGGGTGCCGGAAAGATTATGGTAGCGCACCGGCTGCTGCTGCCGGGCGGCCTGGCGCGCGGCCTGGGAGCTTATCTCGGTGAGGGTGCCGCCGAGCACCGCGCCCAAGGCGCCACCGATCACACCGCCGCGCCAACGGTTGTTGGAGTCCAGCAAGGCCCCGGCGGTGGCGCCCACGCCGCCGCCCACCGCCGCACCCTGGTAGCCGGCCGGCGAAGGTCCGTAAGGAGCGTAGCATCCGGCCAGCAGCACCGCGGCCATGATACAGATAGTTGCTATCCCCAGTATCTTACGAGTCATAATCTCCTCCTTGGGTCCCTTCGGCTCCCTGGCGGGCGGGCGCCTTCCATGCATATTATGCCATGTAGACGCCCCAGCCGCGACCTTATTTCGGCCGCCGGCATAAACCGCATGATTATCGCCGGGTTGTATCCGGCCCTGGACCATGGGCCGCGCCTTGTGCTAGTTTTTGGCCCATGAAGCGCGCGCCCAAAGAGCCGCCGGCGGTGGTGTTGCCGGTGGGCGGCGGCAAGGGTGGCATCGGCAAGAGCGCGGTGGCCGCCAGCCTGGGCTTGGCCCTGAGCCGCCTGGAGCACCGGGTCACCCTCATGGACGCCGACCTCGGCGGCTCGGACCTGCACAACCTCCTGGGGCTGGACAACGACCGTCCGGGGATCGGTGAGTTGCTCACCACCAGGGGCATGGTCCTGGCTGACGTGGTATACTCCACCGCCGAGCCCGGCCTGAGCTTTGTGCCCGGCGACGCCATGGTGGTGGGCGCCGCCAACCCGGGGTTTCAGAAAAAGCGCAAGCTGCTAAACGCCATCGGCAGGTTTCCGGCCGACTTCATCCTGCTGGACCTGGGGGCCGGCACCTCCCTGACGGTGATGGATTTTTTCCTGGCCGGCCCGGTGTCGCTGGTGGTGATGTTGCCGGAGCGGCCGGCGGTGCTCAGCGCCTTCAACTTTCTCAAGAACGCCGTGTTTCGGGCCCTGGACCGCATCTTGCGCGACAACGCCAAGACCGCGGCGGTGCTGGCCCAGTACCGCTCGCGCTCCCGTGGGCCGGGCAGCATGGACATGGCCGAGCTGCTGGCGTCCCTGGCGCGGGTCAACCCGGGCCAGGGGGCCCGCGCCACCGAGGCGGTGGCCCGGCTGCGGCCCAAGCTCATCGTCAACCGGGTGCACAAGGTAGACGACTTTGCCCACGCCGGGGCCTTGGCCCGCCGGGTGAAGCAAGACCTGGGCCTGGAGGTGGAGGTGCTGGGCTTTTTGCCCGAGGACGAGGTGGTGCGCCAGGGGGCCCAGGAGAGACGGGTGGCCCTGGAGCTGGACCCGCGGGCGCCCTTTTGCCAGGCCATTACCCTCTGCGCCCTGAAGATCGCGCCGTGGGCCGGCCGGGGCGGGCAATGGCAGGCCCACCGGGCCTTTGACGGTAGTTTCGAGCGCGCGGCCACCGAGTTCAGCCCGCTGTTCCCCCCACCCGGCCAGGGTATCCCCACCCGTTCCGAGCTCCTGGCCCGCCTGGCCGCGCTGGAGATCAAGCACCAGTTGTGAGTATTTAGAGATGGCGCGCCCGGGGAATCGTGCTGTTTGTGGGCCACACAACTCAGGGGGTTGAAAAACTCAACCCCCTGTCAAGGCATGCTTAAAAATGGTCGGGACGACTGGATTTGAACCAGCGACCCCCTGAACCCCATTCAGGTGCGCTCCCATACTGCGCCACGTCCCGACGCAAGATGCTTTTCTACCACTACGGTGCTTGACTGTCAATGCGTTAGGCCGGCTCGGCAACGGCCAGGCGGAACAAGGCCTCTGACAGCACATCCATGGCTTGCAGTAGCCCTCCGCCGATGCGACGCGGCGCCGGGAACCAGGACCTCTCCCTCGCCGCGGCCGCCGCCGGGACCGGCCGCCCCGCCAGCCGGGCGGCCTGGGCCTCCAGCACCCGGCGGCCCTGGTCCCAAAGCGGCGACAGGGACGCCTCCACCCGCCGGGCCAGGAGGTCGTCCGGAGGACGGTCCTCCAGGCGGTGGCAGGCGGCCAGGGTCATGGCCACCAGGCTCCACACCTCCAGGCCCCGGGCTCCGCGTCGCCAGATGGGCAGGGCGCCGCCGCGCTCGCGCCAGAGCCCCAGGGAGAGGCCAAGCCGCCAGAGCTCGCGGGCGCCGTGGGAGAGGCGGCAGTGGGGCTGCTCGGCGCGGGGGGCCCGGGCGGGGCGCTCCCCCGGCTCCAGGCCGGCCCACTGCTGCCAGAGGTTGCTGAGGGCCTGGCTGGCGGCCGCTTGGTGGGGGGTGTCCAGGTGCAGGTAGGAGAGCAGGAGCTTGCCGGCTCCTAAGCGGGCCTCCACCACCGCCGGTTGGCCCGCCAGGGCCGCCGGGTCCAGGTTGAGCCCATAGTCGGACTCCAGGTCGGACCAGCCGCCGGGGCTCACCTGGTCCACCGCCAGGTCGGCGGTGTAAAGCCCCGGGGCCGCACCGTGATACAAGGCCACGGCGCGCAGGGAGCCATCATCGGGATCGCCGTTCCAGGCGAACTGGCCCGGCCACCAGACATGCAGGCTGGCCGGCCGGTCCAGGCCCGGCCACATGGGGTGGCCCTCCTGGCCCGCGGCCGGGACCACCTGCATGGGGCCGCTGAGGCTCGGCAGGCGCAGCCGCCCCGCCGCCCGGCCCAACTCCACCAGGCCCAGCCCGTCGGAGACCTGCAGGGCCAGCCCGGCCCCACCGCAAAACCCCAGGTAGCAGCCGCCGGCTGAGAGCCACCGGCGCAGGGCCGCCGCCCCGTCCGGCCCCAAGGCCCGTTTCTTCAGGGCCGGCCGGCCGCCGGGCACCACCAGCAAGCGGGCCTGCTCCAGCCGGCCCCGGGCCACCTGGTCCGCGGTGATGGGAACCAGGTCCAGCCCCAGGGCCTCGGCCGCCTCCAGGCACATCAGCGACCAGAAGTAGCCGCCGTCCCAGAGCAGGCGGGCCGGGCGGGGAGCACGGCTCATGTACGCCCCGGCTACCCGTGCAGCCCGCCCACCACCAGGCGGGGGATGCGCAGGGTGGGTTGGGCGTCGGCCACCGGCGCGCCTTGACCGTCCTTGCCGCAGGTGCCGATGCCAAACCCCAGGTCCGAGCCCAGCCGGTCGATATCCATCAGTACCTGGGGGCCGTTGCCGGTGAGGGTGGCCCCGCGCACCGGCGGGCCGATGCGGCCGTCCTGGAGGAGATAGCCTTCGCTCACCTCGAAGACGAAATCGCCGTTTAGGGTGTTCACCTGGCCGCCGCCCATCTTTTTCACCAGCAGTCCCTCGGGGGTTTGGCGGATGATGGCCTCGGGGTCGTCGGCGCCCGGCGCGATCATGGTATTGGTCATGCGGGGCACCGGCCGGTGGCGATAGCTCTCGCGGCGGCCGTTGCCGGTGGGTTCGGCCTCCTGCTTCATGGCCGAGAGCCGGTCCTGCATGTAGCGGCGCAGCACCCCGTTTTCAATGAGCACGTTGCGGCGGCTGGGTACGCCTTCGTCGTCATAGCCATAGGAACCGCGGCGGGCGGGCAGGGTGGCGTCGTCCACCACGGTGATCAGCTCGCTGGCTACCTGCTGGCCGACGCGGCCGGCGTAAACGCTCATGCCCTCGTTGACCAGGTCAGCCTCCAGGCCGTGGCCCACCGCCTCGTGGATCATGGTGCCGCCGGCATCGGCGTGTAGCACCACCGGCATGGCCCCGCCCGGGGCCGGGTCGGCCTCCAGGCAGAGGATGGCCCGCCGGGCCGCCCGCCGGGCCACCTCTTGCGGGTCCTGTTGGTCAAAGAGCTCCAGGCCCATGAGGCCGCCCACCGCTTCATAGCCGGTCTGGACCAGGCCGTTGTCCTCGGCCTGGCAGTGCACCGCCATGAGGATGTAGGTCCGCAGGTCCTGCACGTCGACCCCCAGGGAGTTGACCACCCGCACCTCCTGCCGGCGTTCCAGGTACACCACCCGCACCTGCCGGATGCGGGGGTCCAGGTCCCGGGCGGCGGCCTCGGCCGCCTTGACCCACTGGACCTTGCCGGTGGTGTCGCGGCCCTGCAGAGGCTTTAGCACCTCGGCCACCAGGCCGGGGGGGCCAGCCGGTTGGGGGGCCGGCGCAGGGCTCGGTCCGCCGGCCAGGTCGCTGAGCCGGGCGGCCAGGGGCAACAGCCCTTCCTGGCTCAGGTCGTTGCCATAGGCAAAGGCCGTGCGAAGGTCGAAGATGAGGCGCAGCCCGGCCCCCCGGTCAACCCCGCCCAGGACCTTTTCCACTTGGCCGTCGTCCATGGCCACGGTGAGGGTTTGGCTGTGCTCTAAAAACAGCTCGGCCATCTGTCCGCCCCGGCTTAGGGTGGCTTCTAAAACCGGTTCGGCTTGCAATTGAAGGCTCATGAAATTTCCTGGTTGTGCTAAAGGTTGGCTCGGTGATTTTGAGCCAAGGATAACACGGGCCCCTTGGGTGGTCAACGTGGCTGGGCGCGGCGGGGGTGTGAGGCTATTATCCAAACAAAACAACCAATTAGGTTTTGCACATTGACATTGACCATGCCGGCCCGTAATATCTGCGCGAGGGAGTTTTACTGACCTTAAGGGAAGGTGGCGATGTTGCGAAAAACGGTGGTGGGTATTTTATTTTGCGCCATGATCATGACCGCCGGATTGGCCGCGGCCAAAAGCAATGGCAAGATCACCGTCATAAGCGCGTTAAAGGCCATGGATATGCTGATGGGCGATCCCAAGACCACCTTTTTGGTGGACGTGCGCTCACGGGCCGAATACGTGTTGCAAGGCCATCCCCCCAGGGCCTACAACGTCCCCTGGCGCTTTTTCTCCGACCGTCTGCGCATCAAGGGCCAGGACGACGGCCACGGCAAGGCCGAGTTCACCGGCTACCAACTATCGCCCAAGCCCAATCCCGCTTTCGTGGGGGTGATGCAGTCGCTTTTCAAACCACAGGTGCGCTTGATCCTGCTGTCCACCAAGGGCACCCAGGCGGCCGAGGCGGCCGAGGCCTTGATCAAGGCGGGCTACCAAAAGATATACGTGGTTAAGCATGGTTTCCTGGGCGACCCCCTGCAGAGCAAGCAACAGGGCGAGCTGGCCGGCAAGTTTTCGCCCTATGCCGGGCAGCGGGGGCGGGTCAACGGCTGGGTCTTTTGGGGCCTGCCAGTAACCACCCAAGTCGACCCCCGCTACGTGTACCCGCCGGACCTCAAGCGCATGCAGAGCGGCCAGTAAACCGGGCCGGTCCTCGGCGCGGGCGGCTGGCGCGGACGGGCAGCGGGGGCGGGCGGCGTAGACAGGCGGTGCGGGCAGGCGGCGCAGGCGGGCGGCCCCCAGATGGAACCCCAGGCGGTCCCGGGATAACCGGGGCCGCTTTTGCGTGGGGGTGGTTGGGACCGGGGGGCCTTAGCCGCCGCGGCGGCGCATCAGGTAGGTGGCCCGCGCGGTCATGGCGTCTTGGCCCTCTAGCTTGAACAGGCGGTAGGACAACTCCACCAGCCCCCGCCGCGGGTTGCGGGTTTGGCGGCAAAGTAGCACCTCGGCCGCCAGGCGCAGGCGGTCCCCCGGGTGCACCGGTCCGTGAAAGCGCACCTGGTCAAAGCCCAACACCGCCACCACGTGGTCAAAGAACCCCGCCCCCTGGCACAGCCCCATGGCCAGGGACAACTGCCAGGGCGCCGGCACCAGTCGCCGGCGGTGGCCGGCGGCGCGTGCCCCCTGGTCGCTCATGAAAATCGGGTTAGTCAGGCCGCTGAGCTCCAGGAACCGGTCCAGGTCCTCGGCCGTGGCCCGGCGCTCGGCGGTGGTGATGATCTGCCCGGGGGTGAACTGCTCGAAGTACATGGCTCGCCTCGTGGTAATGACCTTGTTTCTTGGTAATAACACATGCCGGCCGCCATGCCCAGCCGACCTCCGGGCGGCGGGAGGTTTTGTCGTATTTAGGAAAATTTCTTGCCTGGTGGGGGCCATATGCGGTATTTGCATAAGGTAGAGGAGGCGAGGCAGCATGGCTATCATCGCGGTTTCCGGGCGCAAGGGAGGAATCGGCAAGACCACCATCACCGCCAACTTGGCCGGTGAACTGGCTAGCATGGGGCACAAGGTGGCGGTCTTGGACACCGACCCCCAGAAGAGCCTGCTCAAGTGGGCCTCCCTGGGCGATGGTCTTCTGTCGCGCGTGGTTGTCTCCCTGGACACCAGCCATCCCCGCCGCTTCAAGGGCCAGGTGGACAGCGTGCACGCGGTGGCCGACCGGGTGTTGATTGACACCCCGCCGGGCTTTGCCGATCCGGCCCTGCTGGCCGCCCTGTTGGCCGACGTGGTGCTGATGCCGGCCGGTCCCTCGCCCCTGGATATCATTGCCGCCCGCGAGGCCATCGACGTGACCCGCCAAGCCCGCAGCCGGCGCGGCGATGGTCTGCCCCTGATATTGCTGGTACCTTCCAAAGTGGTCGCCGGCACGGCCATGGGCCGCGACCTGCCGGCCACCCTGGCCAGCCTGGGTGAGCCGGTGCTGCCGGCCATCGGCCAGCGAGTGGCCCTGGCCGAATGCGCTCTCAGCGGCCTGACCATCGGCGAGTATGCCAAGGGCTCTCCCGGCCACCGCGAGTTCAAGGCCCTGGCCGAGGCCCTGGAAAAGGAAATAGCCTAGATGAAGGAAAAGGCGCGCCTCACCGAGCTGGCCCAGCGGCTGGCCGACAAGCCCAAGGGCACCGCCGAGGCCAAAGGGCGTCTCGGCCAGTTGGTGGCCAACCCCCCCCACGGCGAGAAGGGCGACTTCGTCAAGGTGACCGTCACCCTGCCGCCGGCGGTCTACCAGGTGCTTTCCCAAGAGGTGACCCGCCGCAAGCTGGCCAAGGAACCCAACCCCCGCCTGTCCGCGGTTATCCGCGAGGCGGTGGTGGCTTACTTAGAAAGCGACTAGCCGTCCCGGTCGCCGGGTCCCGGCAGGTCGCCACGCGGCATCGCCGGCCCCACCCGCATCAGCCCCGTGCCCCCCGATGAGCCCATACGCCTCCGCCTGGGCTGCCGCCCACGCCGTCCACCCACGCCGTCCGCCCTCGGCCGGCGCCGGGTGTCCGGCGTTTGACCCGGTGAGGTCTAGGGCTGGCTGAGGAGCCAGTCGATATCGGCCGTGGTGCGGAACCACCAGCCAAACTTACGGGGGGGCTTGACCACCGCCTTGGGCAGCTTCCAGCGCCAGTAGCCGCGCGGGAACTTGGTGCCAAAATTCCAGCGGGCCAGGATGAGCAGCTCGTTTAAGATTTTTTGATGGGCCGGGTTGGACTTGCCCATCTTGCGGTTGAAGTAAATACCCGCGGCCAGGACCTTGGCCACGTCCATGGCGTGTTCGCGCCCGTCCCAGGGGTTAATAAACGACTTGATCTGGTAGCGCGAGCTCACCAGGTTGTGCGGAAAGTTGAACTCCAGGGGCTTCTTGGGCGACAGGCGCATGCGGTAGGTGCCGTGGGCGGCCACGAAGTCGGCCAGCATCACCACCGAGCGGGGCACCCGGGGGTCGGCGCTCATGATGTAGTAGCGGATCATGGCGTCCACTAACAGGGCGGACATCCAGGGACAGCAGTACCACCCCTTGGCCCAAACGCCGTGCTGCTTGGCCCGGTGGATCATGCAGCCGTCCTTGGGGGCGCCGGGCGGGGGAGAGCTCTGCAGGGCGAACCCGGCCGCGAACCGGTCGGCGGCCGCTTGCAGCAGGGCGGGGTCGCCGAGGAGTTCGTAGCCCACCGTGGCCATGAGGATGGTGAGGGCCAGGTGGCGCTCGGTCCAGTGGCCGCCGCCCGGCACATAGGTGTAGCGCCAGTTGTTTATCTGCTTTAGGGCCCGGCGCGCCACCTTTAGCAGGCGCTGGTCGCCAAAAAGCCAATAGTCCAGGGCCAGGCCTTCTAACAGGGAATACTTCAGGTCCCGGCGCCGTTTGCGGGGCAAAAGGGCGAAGCGGCCGTCGGGCTCCACGTTGTCGGCGTAGAACTGGGCCGAGCGATGGGCGTCGCGCAGAAAGCGCAGTTTGCCGGTGCGCAGGTAGGTGACGAACTGGGCGGCCGGGCGGTCGTAGAGCCACACGCTGTACTTCTTGAGGTACTCGGTGTGTTGCTTGGGCTTTACCGGCGCTGTGAAGCTGTTGGCCACCGTGTCGGCCATGGCCATCATGGCCCGGTCGTAGAAGCTAAAACGGGGCACCTTGCCGGCGGGCAGGATGCGATCCTTGAGCAGGCACTGCCCCAGCCACTGGGGCGGGAAGGTCACGTAGACCGGGGGGTCGTATACCTTGCTGCGGGGATAGCTGCCATCGCTAACCGGTAGCCAACCGGTGCGGGCCGGCCAGCCGCTGGGCTCGTTGCGGGTGCGGGGGCGTCCCCAGGCCAGACGGTACACCTTGGGATCAGTTGAATCCAGCCGGCCGTGAAACTCGATGAGCGCGGCGCGAATGGAACCTGCCCCCGGCACCGGACGGGGCCACCGGGCCAACACCCGTACGAACAGGGCTATCTCCTGCCCGGTGTCGTCAAGGAGTCGGAGCTTACGCGGATCGCTGACAAAACCGGGAGGGAAGGGAGCCCCAAAGCTCAACTTGCGCAGCCGGCCCAAGGCGGCCGGGTTGGGGTGCAGGGTTACCCGCACCTCGCCCTGGGTCTGCACCGGGGGGAAGAATCCCCGGTAGGCCGGCAGGTCGGGCCGGGCTTGGGCCACCGACGCCCCGGCCGCCAGCAGCACGGCCAGCACGGCCAGGGCCACCACCGCTGTCCCCCGCGCCCAAGCATCGCCCGGGCCCCGCAGGAGACGGTAAGCGCAGGTTGAGGTCATACCGGTATCCCCTAAACCACTATAGTTGCCGCAGCAGCCTTTGGGCCTCCTGCCGCTCGGGGAAGGGTTGCTTGAGCGACAAGGCCTTTTGTAGGGCCTTCTTGGCCTGGGTGGTCCTCTTGAGGGCCAGCAAGGTCTTGGCCAGGTGATAGTGGATGCTGGGATTCTGGGGCGCCAGGCGAAGAGCCTCCTCCAGCTCCACCAGGGCGCTTTGCTGGAAGCCCCTCAGGTGCATCACCCAGCCCAGGGTATCGGCCACCCGTGGCTCGCCCGGGGCCAAGCGCTTGGCTCGCTGGGCCAGGGGTAGGGCCCGGTTCAGGTTCTTGGGCCCGCCCAGGCGGCTGAGGAGATAGGCCAGGTTGTTCAGGGCCGGCACGTAGTCGGGATCGATGACCAACGCGGCCTGGTAGTCCTTGATCGCCTCATCCAGCTTGTTCATACGCTCGTAGATATCGCCGCGCGCCACCAGGGCGGCGGTGCTGCGGGGCGAAATTTCCAGGGCGGCGTTGAGATACTTAAGCGCGGCGTCCAGGTCCCCCCGGCGACTGGCCAGGGAGGCCAACCCCATGTTGGCCCCAAAGAGGCGGGGATTGATCTTCAGCGCGGCCTCGTAGGCCTGGCGCGCTCGCTTAAACTGCTTGGTGGACTGGTAGATATCACCCAACAGGGCGGTGAGCAGGTCTTTACGCTGCACCTTGGGTATCTGCTTTTCCACCACCTGGGCGGCCAGGTCTTCATGGCCCATGGCCATCTGGATCATGGCGATACGCGATACCGCCTCGATGAGGTTAGGGTCGCGTTGCAGCGCTTCCTGGTAGAACTTGATGGCCTTCTGGGGCTGGTTGCGGGCCTGGGCCAACATGCCCTGGTTGAGATAGCCGGTGGCGTTGTTGGGCGCCATCTTGACCAACCGGTTGAAGTCCTCCTCGGCCTTGATGAAGTTGCCTTGGGCCAGGTAGAGGCGTCCCCGGGTTTGCAGGGCTTGCAGGTTCTTGGGATCGCGTTCCAGGATGTCGTTGATCTGGCCGATGGCCTCCAGGAACTCACCCTTGGAGGCGTGGATACTGGCCAACAGGAAGCGGGCCCGCCGGTCGGCCGGGTCGCTCTGCAATGCCTTGATCAAATCGTTCTGGGCCAGTTGGACCTTGCCCTGGCGCAGGAATACCTGGGCCCGGCGATACAGGGCCTCGGGGTCGTTGGGCAGGGTGCGGATCACGCGGGTGAAGTAGCCGATGGCCTTGTCCCAGGCCCTGCGGGCGGCGGCCACCCGGCCCATGAGGGTCAGGGTGGTAGTGTTGCCGGGGTGGGCCTTGAGGACTTTTTGCAGGCGCTGCTCAGCCGCGTCCACCCGGCCGGTCTCCAGGTCTAACTCGGCCAGGGCGTTTTGGGGAACCGGCGACTTGGGATCAATGGCCTCGGCCTTGCGCAGGTGCGTGACGGCCTCCTTGAGCTTGGCGTGGGCGGCCAGGAAGCGTGCGGTCATCAGTTGCGGCCAGATGGACTTGGGGAACAGCCTGATGGCCTCCAGGTAGGTGGCCTTGGCCTTGTCGGGCTGGCCGGAAACCGAGTACAACCTGGCCAGGGCCAGGTGGTAGCGTTCGTTCTTGGGGTCCTGCTTGATAAGCGCCTTGAGGGTCTTTTCGGCCTCCGAGGGCTTATGCTGGTTCATGAGCATCTCCACCAGCATCAACTGCAAGCGGGACTCCTGGGGATGGGCCTTCACCGCTTGGCGCAGGGCCTCGATGGCCTTGTCGGGTTGGTTCTGGGAGAGGTAGAGCCTGATCAGCAGCAGCCGGGGGGTGAGCAGCTTGGGCGCGATCTTGATGGCCGCCAGGTACTCCTCGGTGGCCAAGTCGGTGCGCCCCTCCTTGAGGTTTAGCTGGCCCAACAACACCCGGATATCGGCCCTTTGGGGCGCCAGGCCCTTGGCCCGTTTGAGATACTTGAAGGCACTCACCACGTCGTTTTGCCGGGCGGCGGCTTGGGCCGCCAGCACCAAGGCCTCCACGTCGTCCGGCTTCTTTTTCAGCACCAAGGCCGCGCGTTCCTTGGCCTCATTAGTCCGGCCGGCCAACAGGGCGATCTGCCCCAGCTTTACCTGGGCCTCCAGGTTGTTGGGGTCCAGGGTCACCACGTTGAAAAACAACCGGTAGGCTTGGCCCAATTGACCCAGCTTCACGTAGGTGCGAGCCAGGAGCATGTGGGCGTCGACGTAGTGGGGGTCCTGCTGGATGGCGTTGCGCAGCTCGATGGAGGCCTCTTTGTATTGGCCCTTTTTGAAATGGCTCAGACCACTTTTGTAGTAACTTTCCTTGCTGGCCAAGGCTGGGCCCATCAACGCCAGCAGCCAGACCGCGGTCATGGCCAGGATAATCGACAGCCGGAATCCGGCCTTACCAGTTTTCATCACAGACCTCCCCCGACCCGATGACCATGGGTAAACTCTGCGCCAGCCACTTGGAGCCCGGCCATGACGCGTTGTGCCACCGGGTAGTTTTTATCAGGGATAAATATATCATATGCATTTTTATCAGTATATACCGCCGGAGAGTTTTTAGCTCTCCAAGGCTACGATTTTCGGCCGTTTAGTCCCCAAAACACTCGCTCTGCCGCTTCCTGCCCCTAGGGTGGATCACTACCTTGCTCCAAGGCGTGTATGGCTTGGACCATTTCCCAGCAGGTGACGAAACACAGGCGAAAGCGCTGCCCGTCGTTGTAATGTTGGGTGAGGTGGCGGTAGAAATCGCGGGCCACGGGACCCAACAGGGCGGGCTGGTTTTTTTCCGGGGCGCCGTGGCACGACAGCTTGATGAAGCAGGCCTGGGGCGCACCATGCACCCGGGGGGCGAAGGCCAGCCACAAGCGCATGCGCGAGGCACTTGGCGGCAGGTGGCCACTCAGGTCCGAGGTCTCTAGGCGGGGAACCAACCCCCACTTGCGCCGCCGCCAATCCAGGGCCAACACCCCCTGCACCAGTAAGAGGTCACCACCCTCCACACCACCCACCCGGGACGGCCGGCCCCGGTCGTGGCTCTTGGGGCGCAGGGGATCGTCGGTGGCATAGTAGATGGCGTTGATGGTGCGGGTCTGGGCCGGGCTGGGGGCCGAGGGCAGGGTGAAGTCAGCGTAGCAGCCGGTGCGGGCCAGGATGCTGATTTCGTCGTTGACCCCGCACCAGGAGCCGTCGGGCAGCGAGTTGTCCAAGGCCCAGTTGCCGTGGATAAATCCGTAGAGCACCCGGCCGCTTTCAGGGTCGCGGCGCAACAGGCCGTGGCGTTGGTGCAGTTTTTCGGCGTAGGCCAGCAGCATCTCCTCCAACTGGGCCGAGCTTTCGCCCTGGTGGTGCAGGTGTACCTCCACCTGGCCCAGGCCGCGGTCGCACAAAGCGGCCAGACGGTCTAAAAACTCGGGCCGGTAGTCCTCCAGGGGATAAAAGAACGTGTGTTGCGGTACCCGGCCCAAGGCGTCGCCCAGCTCCTGTACCGTGGGGCCCAGCTCGCGTTCCCAGGCCGCCAGGCGCTGCCGGGCCAGCGGCTCGGAGGCCCGTCCCCAAAAGGGCTCGAAGTGATCGGCCACGGCCAGGTAAATGGTCAGCGGCTCACCGGCCGGTGGCCGGGGAGTGCGCGACAGGACCTGGGCCAGGTAGGCCGGCAGCCACAGCTCCATGGCCCGCATCATGGCCGCCCCTCCCCGCCGCGGGGGGAGGCGTGCCGATACGGCGCACCCGGAGGACACACCAGGCAGCGGGACACACCTAAAGTTGCCAAAGCACCTTCACCGCCACGTGCATCAGGATCACTGCACCCACTGTAGTGGCCAGGACCAACAGGCTCATACGGGCGTTCCAGGGGTGTTTGACCTCGTAGCCCTCGCGTTTCAGGACGTTTAAGGTGGCCACGATGCATCCCAGTATGATGAAGCTGGTGAACTTGTAGGTCTGGCTCAGGAACATGGCGCAGACCAGCCAGCCGATAAGGGCCGCCTCAAAGGCATTGAGCGCCGGGTCCAGCCAGGGCGGGGCCCGGGGTTCCTTGCGGGTGAGGTATATCTCGCGGAAGGCGGCGATGAACATGGCCACCCAGATCATAGCCCCGATGAAGCCGGTTTCGGCCAGGACCAAAATAAAGGAGTTGTGGGCCGTGCGGTAGTAGTTTTCGGTAAAGGCGCCTTTGCCCACGCCGAAGACGGGGTTTTCCCGGGCCAACTGCAATCCGTAGGCCCAGTGGTCCAAGCGGGCGCGGGCCGAGTCTTCCCGGGTGTTGATCTCGCCCACCCGCGGCGCGGCCAGGATCACCAGCAGCAGCAGCACCGCACCCACGATGGAGAAGAGCTTGCCCACCCGGCGATACATGTAAAACCAGCCGATGGCCAGCATGCCCAGCATGCCGCCGCGCGACAAGGTGAAAGCAATGCCCACCGTCAGCGGCACCAGCACGATGATGCCGGTGAGCCAGGTGCGCGACATGAAGCGGCGGTGGAAGGCCGGCAGCAGCAGGGCGGCAAAGGGAACCATGTTGATGGCCATGTCGTTGGGGTCGGCGAAAAGCCCCACCCCGCGGACCCGGACCACCATTTCGTCGTCGGCCCCCAGGCCGTGGGCCTGCAGGGCCGAGACACCGCCCAGGCCCTCGCCGGTGTTGTATTGCACGATGGCCTGGATGGCCAGGAACAAGGCCATGAGGGCCAGGAGCCAAGCCAGGCCGCGTAGCTTGGCAAGGGTGTCCACCGTCACCACGATGAGGAAGAAGGTGACCACCACCGGGGTGAAGCGCAGGAACACGAAGGGAATGCCGCCCACCCAGCCGTTGAACAACCAGGTGATGCTGATCCATATCCAGAACATGATCAGCAGCAGGTTAATCGGTGAGCGTTTCAGCTTGTCGATGGATAGCGAGCCTTCCAGGAACACCGAACTGATGCATAAGATGGCGGCCACGTCCTGGACGGGCCATCCCTTGATGGCCTCCACGTATTCCTGGGGCCGTACGAAGATGAGCACCAGGTATATGAGGGTTGCTATGTAGCCCACCGTTTAGTCCCCTAGCTTATGGTTTGACGTCGTCGTCAGAGGGAAAAATGCGTTGTAGGGCCGGCATCAAGGCCTCGGCCAGTTTCACTTGACCTGCCAGTATCTTCTTGATCTCGGCGTCGTCATTTACCGGGGTGGTGATTCGCACCAAGGCTCCGTCGCTGCGATGGCGGCGTAGGCCGTCCCAGACCAGGTAGAGCCGGTCCAGGTATTCACTATATTCGATACGGCCGCGTCCCTGGTACCAATACAAGACGCTGAGCCGTTCCAAGTCGCGGACCATGATCATGTGGTTTATGCGTACCGGCCCCCAGGGGCCGGCCACGGTCACCTGGCTTCGTTTGAATATCTGCCACCCCGCTCCGGGCAGGCAGTGGCGTGGCGAATGGATCATCTGGCCCTGGCGCTGCATGCCAAAGTAGGCCACGAATACCATGGCGAACATGTTGTGCGGACCCAGGTAGGTGCGCAGGAGATAGTCCTGCGGCGAAAGCAGTTGCAGGGTGGCCTGGTCCATCTTGCGGTCGTTGCCCACGGCGTTCCACGGCCCCAGGGTGGCCGGCAGGGTGGACAGCGGGGCGCGCAGCCGGCGCGGCTTGAGGTCCAGGGCCATGTGGGCCACCACCAACACCAGGGCCAGCATAAGGGCCACCGCCAGGATGAGAGGAGTTGGCGAGCGCCGGTTCATCGGGATTCCCTCCACGGTGGAAGCAAGGCCTTGAGGCCCCAGGTTATGGCCGCCATGATGCCAAAAGCCACCAGGAAAACCACCCACCCGGTGAAGTCGTGCATGGCGCCCTGCAAGACGCCGGGGCCGAAATGCTGGGCCATTACCCCGGCCACCATCACCCGCAGGGCGTTGGTGAACACGGCCACCGGCGCCACCAGGAGGATGACCAGCACCTTGGACCACCGGTTGGGCAGCATCAGGTAGGCCAGGATCACTCCCGCGGCCAACAGGGAGATGAGGCTGCGGATACCGGAACAAGCGTCCACCACGTTGAGGGTAACGTCAGGCAGGTGCAGGATGTTGCCCTCCACCAGGACCGGCACCCCCAGCAGGCGTATGCCCCAGCCGGCCAACTGGGCCGCCACCAGGCGTAGGGGAAAGGCCACCGCGTCGTAGATCACGTAGGGCAGGGGGATCATCAGCACCAGGTAAAGCGCGGCGAAGATGGTGCGCGCCGCTACGGGCCATCCCCAGGTTATCCAGGCCAGGCCCCACAGCACCGGGATGAGGCTGAGGCGCTGTAGGTACAGCTCGTGGGCCAGCAGTCCGGCCAGTAGCATGAGCAAACCGGCGGCCACCACTACCAGCCCGCCGGCGGCCGGGCCACTGGCCATGAGCCTGAGCTTGTCCTTTTGCCGCCAGACCAGGTAACCACTCACCAGGGGTACCAGGAAACCGTGGGAGTAGTTGGGGTCGTTGTACCAATTGAGTATCATCTTGGCGATGATGGGACCGTAGACCCACAGCAGTAGGGCCCCGCATACCGCCCAGGCCAAAACCAGGGTCGGTCGCTTGGCCATCGGTGGGGTTTGGGTCGCCTGATTGACGCTCATCTGCCGCCTCCGCCGAAAATAAGTATCTTGAGGGTGCGTATAATAATCATCAGGTCCAAGCTGAGGCTGGAGTGTTTTATATAATATAGATCATAGTTGAGTTTTTCCAGGGAGGCGGCCAGGGAGGAACCATAGGGATAGCAAACCTGGGCCCAGCCGGTGATACCAGGTTTGACGTTGTGGCGCTCGTTGTAGTAGGGCAGGTGCCGGCTCAGTTCCTCCACGAAGTGGGGCCGCTCCGGCCGGGGGCCCACGAAGCTCATATCCCCCTTGAGTACGGTCCACATCTGGGGAATCTCGTCCAGGCGGGTACGCCGGATGAAGCGACCCACCCGGGTTACCCGGGGATCGTTCTCCTGGGCCCACACCGGGCCGGTTTCGGCCTCGGCGTCGGTGACCATGGAACGAAACTTGACGATATTAAACCGTGAGCCGCCCTGGCCTACCCGCTCCTGGGTGTAGAGAACCGGCCCCCGGCTATCGAGTTTGATGGCCGCGGCCACCGCCAAGGCCAGGGGCAGGCTCAGCACCAGGCCCACCACGCTCAGGCCCAGGTCCATGGCCCGTTTGGTGAAGCTGCGCAGTCCGCTGGTGCGAAACCCGGGGGAGTAGATGAGCCAGAGGGGACGGATGTTGTTGGCCAAGAGCCGGTTGGCGAAGGACTCGAAGAAATCCTCGCCGCTGACAAAGGGGATACCCAGCATCCGGCACTCCAGCATGGCGTCTATGGGCAGGCGGCTCTCCTGGTTATTGGCGGCCACCACGATGAGGTCCACGTCGAAAAAACGCACCAGGCCAGAAAGTTCGTCGGCGTCTCGTCGCACCTCGGCCCGCAGTAGGTAGCCCCATATCTCCATGAGGTTCACCGCCCGGCCGTCCTGCTTATCCTGGTCGGGATCGGTGATATCCACCAGGCAGACCACCTGGTAGTAGTTGTCCGAGCGCCCCACCAACTCCTCGAAGATGGCGTCGGCCAGGTCGCCGGAGCCGATCATCAGCACCCGGGTGGAAAGTAGCCGCTTGCTCAGGGCCCAGCCGTAGATGGCCCGCCACATCACCACCATGGGGGTGATGGTCAACAGGCTAAGGACCATTACCCCGCGTCCCAAGAACAACACCGGGACCAAATAGTAGATAATCGACAAGGCCAGGAAGCCCACCAGCATGGCCTGGGCCACCCGGGCCAGGGTCCAGGGGAAGGGGCGGGCCACTCGGAAATTGTGCAGGTCCGAGTAGTAGAAGGTGATCTGCAAGACCACCGGCACCACCAGCAGCCGGTACAGGGCGTAGCGTCCGGTGAAGAGTTCTTCTAAGCTGCCGTCCCAGTAGAGCCGGATGTACACCGCCGCAAAGGTGCCCACCAGCATGAGCGCCGATTCCACCAGGAGAAAAGCAACCTGGTATGGCGATGGCCTGCCACTGGGGCCGATCATTACATGGATGCCTTGGAGTTGGGATCGCTGCTTATGGTGGCAGCGTCGATCACGGCTCCCTTCATGTCGTTGAGGACTATGCCGATGACCTTTTCCTCGGGCAGCGATTGCAGCCCGCGCAAAACCACCTCGCGGTCGGTGACACCGCTTTGCACCACGAATATGATGCCTTCGACCATGCGGGCCAAGACGGCGGGGTCGTCAAACGCCTGCACCGGCGGGGTGTCCATGATGATGTAGCGGTCCTTGTAGCGCTCGCGCAGCTCCGTGAGCAGGTCTGACATCATGTCGGTGGCCAGAATCTCCGAGGGGCGGTCCGAGCCGGAGCCGCAGGGGATTACCGACAGTTTGTCCACCTTGGTCCAGTGGATAATGTCGGCCACCGGGGCGCCCCTTTCCAGGTAGTCGGTGAGACCCGGCTGGGAGCGCACCTTGAGCAGCTCGTGGACGGAGGGGCTGGCCAAGTGGCAATCCATGACCATCACGAACTGCTGTAGGCCGCGCGCGAAGCTGATGGCCAAGTTGGCGGCCAGCAGGCTGCGTCCTTCGCGCGGGACCGCGCTGGTGATCATGATGGTGCGGGGCGGATCGCCGTGAAAGGGGTAGAGCAGCTGCGAACGCAGGATGTCGATACGTTTGCCTTGGGGGCTCGACGGCGCGAACAGGCTCACCAGCTTTTCGTTATCCGGCCGGCCGGCCGCCGAGGACCTGGCCCGGGCGGCCGAGGCCTTGGGGCTGGCCCCGGAGGTGGCGGAACCGCCCGCCGGTGCCTGGGAGTCGTTGCCGTCTAGGCTGTGCCCCTTCTTCTTGATTACATCTTCCATTACGCCCATGATCAATTTCCTGTCTGGGAGGAACCCGTGATGGCGGGCCCCTTCCCCTGCTCCGGTGCGGGAGCAGGCGGGATATATATTCTCGGTCTTTTCTCGGTACTCAAGCCAATTACCGTGGGTCCATAAACGTTGGCCAGCAGGTAGCCGCCGCCCAACAGGACGACCAGTAGGACCATGGCGGCCACGCGGCGCAGGGTTCCGCCGCCTTGCCGGCGGGTCTGCCTGGCCGCCACCTCGGCCACCGCGGCGCGCTCGCGTTCGCTCGGAGCGGCCAGGAATTCTCTAGGGGCGTCCTCTAGCGGCTCCGGCTGGCTGGTTGACGTCTCTTGGCCGGGGTCGTCCAGGTCGGAGGTGGACCGCGGTTCTTCCTCCATCTCGCTGGCCGCCGGGGCAGGCGGCTCAGCGACCTCCGGCAGCTCCTGGTCCGGCGTCGGTTCAAGCTCGACACTCGTTTGCTCGGCGGCCTCGGGCGCCAGGTCATCACCGTTGATTATCTCCTGGACCAGGGCCAGGTTCACCGTACGCTGGTTACGGCTGAAGGCCTTGAGCAAGGCGGTGTCGCACAGCGAATTGATCTCGCGCGGGTTGCCTTGGGCCGCCTCGGCGATGGCGTAGCAGGCCTCCGGCGTGAAGATATTTTCGCTGCCGCCGGCGGCCTTGAGGCGGTGGACGATATAACGCACCGCCTCGTTGGTGGGCAGGGGTTTTAACAGGCAACGCCGCCGGATGCTCTGGGCCAGGGGGCGCAGGGACGGGTCCTTGAGCCGGTGTAACAGCTCGGCGGTGCCCAGGAGAAAGATGTTGAGGACCCGGGGTTTGCCGGTGTCCTGGCGCGAGAGCAAGATCAGCTCGCGCAGCAGGGTCTTGGGCATGGCCTGAGCGTCGTCGATGACGATGAGCAGGGCCTTGTCCCGCTTGCGGCATAAGGTAATGAGTCCCCGCAGGGCCAGCAGGAATTCGGCCTTGCTGGACATGGGATTTTCAAAGCCCAACTCCAGGCTCAGCAGGTTGAAAAAGTCGGCTTGGGGCAAGTTGGGGTCGGTGACCACCGCCGGCCACACCTGGTCGCCCAGTTGCTTGATCAGGGCCACCAGCAGGGTGGTTTTGCCGGAGCCCGGCTGGCCGGCCACCAGGGCCCAACCTTCGCGTTCCTCGATGGAGTACACCAAGGTAGCCAGGGCCTCGGCGTGCTGCTGAGACAGGAAGATGAACTGGGCGTCGGGGTCCAGTTCAAATGGTTTGCTGCGAAAGCCAAAAAACTCGTTGTACATGGGCCGTCCCAGCGTCTAGGAGAATATACCGGTTATAAATTGTTTCAGTCGCGGTCCCCGGCCGGATATGAGGATGACCACCAGGCCCAACAGTACCAGGGAAACACTGCCGTAAATAATCCCCAACATCATTTGGCGGCTGCGCTTGCGCAGTTTTTCGGCCCGGGTGAGCAGGGGCGGAATCACCACCAGTACCGGCAGGTTGCATTCGCGTTCGGTCTGCTCCACCGAGGTGAAGGAGGTGTCCAGGTAGCTTAGGCCCACGGTGAGGCCGATGGCCAGGGCCAGGGCCAAGCCGATGGAGATGGGCAGGGCCCGCCGCACGTCGGGACGGTAGGGTTGATCGGGGACCTCGGCCGGGTCGATGACCTCGAACTGCTCGCCCCGTTGGGTGCGTTCCAGGTTCGCGGCCATGTTGGCGTCCAGGGCCCGGGCGTGCATTTTTTCGTAGGCTTCCTTGAGTTCCTGGTAGCCACGGGTGATGCGCAACAGCTCTTCGGCCACCCTGGGGGCGTTGTCGAGCCGCTTTTGCACCACGGCCATGAACTTGAGCTGTTGTTGCCGTTCCTTCTGCAACTCTTTGATATTATTCTCTATTTCCGCCAGCTGCTTGCCGAGGCGCTCCAGGCTGAGGGTTATGGTCTTGATTTCGGCCTGGGCCTCGCTTACCGGCGGCTTACCCTCGGCGCGTCGCCGGGCCTTTTCTGCGGCTATGCGGGCCTCGATCATGGCCAGGCGTTTTTTTAGACGCTGGATGTCCGGGTGGTCTTCACGATAGCGCAGGCGCAGGGTCTTGAGCTGGGTTTTAATACCGGCGGGGGTGATCTCCTGCCCGGCGTATTCGGCACCGGCGCCGGTGGCGCCGATGCGCATCAGGCGCGCCATTTCCATCTGCGCTTTTTTCTTGCGCCATTCCAGGGTGCCGATTTCCTGGTCGATGTAATGGTGCCGAAAGCGCTCGTTTTGGATCAGGCTTTCCACGTGGGACAGGCGGTTACGTATCTGTTGCAGCAGTTGCAGGTTTTGAGTACGCGACTCGGGCAGCTCGTAGATGTGCTCTTGCTTGTACTTGGCGATGCGGCTTTCCCACTCGCGCAGTTGGCCGGCCATGCGCGACAGCTCGCGTTTGAGGAAGCGGGCGGTGCCCACGGCGTCTTCCTCGCGCAGGCGCAGGTTGCTGTCCACGTAGAAGGCGGCCAGGGCGTTGGCCACGGCGGCCACCACCTTGGGATCAGAATACACGTAAGTAATGGTGAAGTAGTTGCGCTTGGTAGTGATTTTAATGGTGATATCGCGCCGCATGCGGTCGGCCAGTTGATCCGGCGTAGTGGTTTTGCGGAGTTCGGGATAGAGGTTGAAACGCTCAATGATTTCCATCAACCGGCTACGGCTCAGCACCTGCTGGGTGATGATGTGCAAGCGTTCTTGTATCTTGGTGGTGACGGTGGCCTTTACTATGTCGCCCGGCACTTTTTGCGGCTGGACCACCACCAGGCAGGTGGCGGAATACACCGGCGGCCAGAACAGGCAATATAAGACGCCGGCGGCCAGAACGATGAGAAAGGCCGTGGACGCCAACACCGCGCGCCGTTTAAACATAAAGAAATATTTGCGGATGTCGATGCCTTGCTCTTTCATAATTTTATGCCTGGTTTTGGTTTAGCGAAAATAATTATAGTTTGAAAACGCCACGGTCCGACCACGCCAGGGTCGGAGATCGACGGTTTTTTCATCTCTCTGACATTTTCTTGAGGTGATGGACGCCTGCGTTCTCTCCCAGCAGCTTGTGCCCATCTGTAATCTTTTTGCTACGGCCTCCCGCTACCCAAAGCTCTTTGTTTGGGCTTGCGCCTTTTGTCCTACTGTGTCCTGCGTGGCCTTTGCCCCTCTTTGCTCTTTGCCCCCCTACGCCTTTCGTCGCCCTGCGGCTCTTGCCCCTGCGCCTTTCGTCGGCCTGCGGCCCTTGCTCCCCTGCGCCTTTGCGTTCCCGGTTGCTTTGGCTCCCCCCGGTTGCTTTGGCTCCCCCCGGTTGCGTTGGCTCCCGCCCGGTTGCGTTGGCTCCCGCCCCCTCGTCAGCCCCGGTTTACCAGCGGTTGGGCCACTTGCCGATGTAGGACAACAGGACCCGGTTCTGAGAAAGGTCGCTGTCGTCGTTTTCGGCGTCGCGGTTGAGGTAGCGGTAATCGAGTGCGAAACTGGAGTGCTCGGTGACCTGCCATGCCAGGCCGGCGCGCGCTACAATGGTGTCCACGTCGCCCATCCCGGTGGTTTCGGTTGCTTCCGGGTTTTGTTGCGAGCGGTCGCGGATGAAATCGAATCCAAAGTTGAAGTCCCAATGGCGGGCCAGGGCCACTACCCCGGCGAACCCGAACCTTTGGGTTACCGTCAGTCCCGTGTTGTCTCCCAGGAATCCGTATTCGCCGAGGTAGATTTCGGCGTATCCCGAGATGGTGAAGCGTTGGCCGGTGTAGGTAGCCTTGAAGTTGGCGGTGGGGTATCCGCTGCCGGCCATTTCGTTGGTGGTGGGGTCGCCGTTGACACGGGAGTATCCGATGGAACCTTCCCACTTGAAGGTGGGGGTAAGGCGTTGGACGTAGCCGATGCGCACCCCGTAGACCTGGTATTCCCGCGCGCGGCGAACCGCCTCGTCTTCGGCGTGGGAGATGACGGTGGTATAGCTGAAGGCCAAGTAGGCTTCTTGGGTCTGGTCCACCAGGTAGCTGGTTTTAACTTCCCCGGTGACGCGGTCGATATCGTCGGAGCGTTCGAAGTCGTCGCGCGAGGCGTTGGCCGAGACCTCGCCGAGCAGGCTGGGTCCCATGCGCACCACCAGGCCGGCGTTGACATCGTGGCGCTGTCCGCCTTCGAACTCGTCGTCTTGGTAGTTATTGTAGGTATAGGCGTAGCCGCCGTAGATTTGGCTGCGCGGGCCGAAGCGATGGCTCAGGCGGATGGAGGCGGTGTTGCGGTCTCGCCGGCCGCGGACCACCTCGGCCTTGGTGGTGGCGCCGGTGTTATCGGCAACCACGGGGTCGAAGGATGAGCTGAACTGGTTACGCAGCTCGATGGTGGTGGTTTTGGACGGTTGGTAGGTCCAGCCCACCAGGGCGTTAGCGCCGTCGAAGCCGGTGTACTCGTTTTGCTCCAGGTAGTAGGAGTATTCGATCTCACCGGAGAAGAAAAAGCGGTTGGAGGGGGGACCGGTCTCGATTTCCAGGCCGGGGGCCACGGTGAGGTAGAAGTCTTTTTTTCGGTCGCCGGTGAACCGGATATTATCGTCGTAGCCCGCGGATACCCTGATCTTGGGGGTGACGGTGCTGGCGGCGGCCGGCGATGGCGCGGCCAGGGTGCAGGCCAGAGCCAGGGCCAGGGCTGGGATCAGGGCCAGGTAGCGGGTGCGCGCTGGAACTGTCGATCGCCGCGTCGTGGTTTGGACCGTCGGCTGCTTGATGAGTCGCAAAATAGCCATCCCTTTGGTCGCGTGGTGCTAAGGAACGATGATCACGTCGCCGGGCCACAACCGGATATTCTGTTCTATGTTGTCGCCATCGATCACGTCGGAGTAGTCAAACTCGAACCTCTGCTGGTTGGGCGGGGTTCCCCGGATGATCACCACATTGTTTTTGCTGGCCCATTCGTTGAAGCCCTTGGCCTGGGCGATGGCCTGCAATACGGTAGTGGGGGCCAACATGTGGTGGCGCCCCGGCTCGTTCACGTTGCCCAGCACGCTGAACCAGTTGGCCTCGGAGGCCTTGAGGGTCACGTAGACTTGTGGCGCGGTGAGGTATTTTTTGAAGGCCTCGGTGAGGGCGGCCTTGAGCTGCATGGGGGTGCGTCCGGCCGCCTGGATATCGTCGATCAGGGCCATGGTGATTTTGCCGTCCGGGCGTACCAGCAGCTCGGAGCGCGATACCGCCTCTTCCCGCCAGACGATAACCTCCAGGATATCACCGGGGCCGATGAGATAGGGCACCAGGGTGTTGCGCTTGATGGCCGCGGCCATCTTCTTGGCCTCTTCCAGGGCACGTTGCAAGTCGCTCTTTTTAGTGGTGTGCTTGGTGCTCTTGGCCAGGGCCGGCGAAAGGCCGCAGCCGAGAACCATAAAACAAAATAGAACAGCCATGGCTATGGCCGCCAACGAGTCCCGTGATCTGGTAAACGTCATCATCGGTCACCCCTTGCCCTTTGGCGGGAGATGTTTTTGGAAAGCAAATTCAGCCTTGGTCGAAATATGAAATATAATACTAATTAGCCTTCTTGTAAACCTATCGACCTATTTACCGTATTTTATAAATAAAATACGGTGAACGGCAAGGAAAAAGTATGTGGCGGTGTATGCTCGCTTTGCGCCGGGGCAAAAAAAGGGTGTGCGGCAGGGATGATTTTTCCCTTTTAAGCGAAACGTACGGCTGTTTTGCCGCCATGGCCTGTCACGGGCAGGTGCTTTTACGCCCTGACTTACCGCCGGTACGGATGGGATTCAAACGAGGTGGCTGGCCACGGCACCGCCGGCGCTCCGGGTCGATGTGGCTTGCGGATGGGGGCGTGGGGGGTGCCGGACCGGTGGGGAGAGGTGTCGTGGTTGGCGGCGGCGGGGAGGGGTGGAAACGGGCACGTTTTAATCACATAACTTGTACAGGTTTGTCCCGATTTGGTTAACAATTGGCCGTCGGGCCCAATCATCATGAAAGTGGCGCTAAGCGTTGCCGGCATATACCGGATACACGGACAATGTATACCTGGCGTGCCGCTTGTGCCGTTTGTTTAGGTTGTTTTTTTGTCCAACAAAGTCGTGGCTGGTTATTGAAGTTCTAATAGGTGAATAGTACTACATGATGTATTGGCAAATTACATCCGGGTCAGAAGGAAGCGTATGAGGCCTAAAGGTAAGAAAAAGGGGTGAGTTGTTTATGCTTGACCGGGGGGGGTGGTTTGATGGCGTAGTACTTTTTTCCTGGCCCTGTCGCGCGGTCCGCATGGGCGGCCGGGGTGTGGTCCGAGCCGACAGGGTCACTTCCTGGCGCCGTTGAGCTTGAGCAATTGCTTCTTGACCGCCATTCTGACGCGCACGTTGAGCGACTCCTGGTGCACCTGGCGGTAGCGCAGGGCCGAGGTGAGGTCCATGAAATCGGTGGTGGTGGGGCGGTAGGGCTCCATGGCCGGGGTGACGAAGGGGGCCTGTTTGAGATAGCCCATGACTTGCAGCATGTGTCCGCAGGCCTGCTCGATGGCCGTCACGTCGGCGGTGTCCATGGTCCGGGCGAAGCGGCCCACCGACTTGTTGGATACGGTGCTGTGCTTCTGGAAGCTGGAGTTGGCCTTCCAGCCCTGGCCACAGATGGTGGGGTGGACCAGGATGGGGTCTTCGGGCAAGCCGGTTAGTTGGCACACGATTTGTCCCAGGCTTTCGGGCCGGCCCACCATGTCCTCGTAACGCAGCAATTGGTAGCGCTCGGGATATTTATCGGCCAGCACCAGTCCCTTGAGGGCCATGTCCACCCAGTAGAGCGCCTCGGTGGTGACGTCGACATGGCGCCGCCGGGTCTTCTTCATGTTCAGGAAGCTGTTGATGGTGTCGTACGGCGAGCGGATGATGTGCACCACCAGGACGTCTTGGGTGGCGGCCATGAGGCGGTCGAGCTGGCCCAGGTTATGCCCCGAGGCGTGCCAGGCGATGATCTGGGCCGTGTCCCATTGCGGGGCCAGGCTGGCGGCGGATTTGAAAAAGGCCTCGGAGATAAGATTGACCATGGCCACCGCGTCGGGGTCCGGTGGCGCCGGCTCCGCCAGCAGGTCCTCAAAGGCCTGGCGGTCAAAAAGGTTGTGCACCAGGCCCTTGGCGTTGATGCCGGTGAAGAAGTCGAAAAAATCTCCGGCCCGGCCGGTGGCCTGCAAGAGATCGCCGACGGTGCGGGCCGCCGGGTTCACCACGAAGGAGCCGCGCGGTCCGAAGCCTACCTCAAAGGGGTAGCTGAGCACCTGGGGGTGGCCGTCCACCAGGCGGGCGGCCAGGCTGCCGCCGCTGCGGGGAAGTCCGGTGAAGTGGAGCAGGCGCTTCATGGGATAGTTTCCCTTTCCTTAATGTTATTAGTAAGAGTCCCAAGTGGTGACGTGATCAATTTTGTCATAGCGGCCCTGGTATTACAAGCCGGCCCGGGCGGGCTTGACGGGTGCTCGAGGTCTTCCCTATAGTGAGGCCGTGGCCAGCCGCGGGCGCGGCGTCCAGGGCAAGGTTACTATCGCGGCAAAAGGGGCGCACCGGGTGATACTTCGCAACGCAGCGGTTAGTTGGCTGGCCATCGCCACCAGCCAAGTGGTGGCCCTGGTCCTCACCCCGCTGATCATCTATTTCCTGGGCAAGGAGACCTACGGGGTTTGGTACCTGTTGGTCTCCATCTCCTGGCTGCTGTCTTCCCTGGACCTGGGTCTATCCACCGCCCTGGTGCGCCACGTGGCCGCCCGCCTGGCCACCGGCGACCGCCAGGGCGCCCGCAGCTTCGTGGCCACCTGCCTCAGCCTGTTTTCCATGCAGGCGGTCCTGGTGGCTCTGGTCTACCTGGTTCTTTTCATATGGCTCGGTGACATTTTCACCATTCCCGCGACCCAACTGTGGCCGGCGCGCTGGGTGCTGCTTTGCCTGGCCGTGGCCTCGGTGCTCAGCCTGCCTTCGCGCATCTTCGGGGGCATGTTGGTGGCCCGGGAGCACTACGTGGTGACCAACCTGGTGGAGACGGCCGGCACCGTTTTTCGCTTTATTTTGATGCTGGGGGTGCTGTGGATCGGCGGCGGCCTGGTCTCGGTGGGCATGGTGCACGCGGCGGTGCTGCTGGCCGGCTACCTGGCGCTGGCCGGTTTCGCCCTGCGCCGGGTGGACTTGGGCGGGCCGGTGCGTTTCGGCTGGCAGGGCTCCCTGGCCAAGCAGGCCATCACCTTTGGCGGCGACACCATCTTGATGAACCTGGGGGAGCGGGTGCGCAACCAACTGCCGGTCTGGCTCCTGGGCATGTGGGCCGATCCGGTGGCCGTGGCCCGTTACGGGGTGGGGGTTCGCCTCACCACCAACCAGGTGACCCTGGTGCGCCAGGGCACCGAGGTGTCACGGCCGCGCTACTCGGCCCTGGAGGCCACCGGCGAAAAGGAAGCCCTGGGCAAGCTGCTGCTGCGCATGGCCCTGTACTCCTCCCTGGCCGCCTGTTATATAGGCGGGGGCCTGGTCCTGCTGGCCGGGGACTTTATAACCCTGTGGGTGGGGCCGGGCTTTGAGCTGAGCGGGGCGGTGGTACGCATCCTGGTGGGGCCCATCACCTTGGCGCTGGCCCTGTACTGTTGCGACACCATGCTTTTGGGCATAGGCCGCCACCGGGTCATCGGGCTGGTGAGCCTGGGCGAGGCCCTGGTGGTCATCGCCCTGGGCTGGCCGCTGATCAGCCGCTACGGGGTGCTGGGCGGGGCCATGGCCAGCGCCGGGGCCCTGCTGCTGGTACGGCCCTGGCTGGTGCCGGCCTATACCTGCCGCATCGCCGGGTTGGGGCTGGGGCGCTTCTGGTGGCGCGGGCCGCTCAAGGCCGTGGTCGCCCTGGCCCCGGCGGTGGGCCTGTCGTTCTGGATACTGTCCGGGTGGCCGGCCGACACCTGGCTGCGCCTGGCCGTGGTGGGGGCGCTGTACTCGGCCCTGTGCCTGCCCGGCGCCTGGTTCATCGCCTTAGACGACAGCGAACGCGATTTCTGGAAACGGATGTTGGGCGACCTCTGGGAACGACTCCCCCGGCGCTCGCCCCGCCAAGATAGTGGAGATAGCCAAGATGATCAGGGCTAAAGTTTGGCTGACCTGTGCGGCCATGCACGACCCGGTGAGCCCGGTGCTGGTGGCCCCCAGCCGCATCGGCTGGGACGCCAAGCACCGGCAGGTCGACCTGGTGATTGACAGGCCGCTCAAGGGTTCGGAACTGTTGGCACGCATGAAAGGCTGGGTCACGGTGGACGTGGCCAAGGCCAACGAGATTTTCGCCGCCCACGGCCGGCTCAAGCTCCTGGACGAGCGCGAGCTGGTGGTGGAGTGCGAGGACCAGGCGGCCCATGACCGGCTGGTGGAGGCCTTGGCGGCCGAGTTCGGTGACCAGGTGAACCTGGAGCCGATGTAGGCCGGCCGCTTGACAACCTCGGCGCGTCGCCGGAGTATTAGGGACAGGAGGAGAGAGACCCATGCCCAACGTCCCCTATGCCGGAGCCTACGAGGTGGCCTATGGCGAGCCCCGCTCGCCCAACGCCGGCTTGGCCTATGCCGGCTACTACTCCGGCCTGGGCCCGGACTACGTGCCTCCACCCGGCCCGGCCTATGACGTAAGCCCCATGGACCGGGCTGGCGACCCCGCCCTGGTGGCCGCCGACAATCCCCAGCCGCCCGGCGCGGCCCTGTACGTGGACGGCTTCATCGTAAACACCTATATCTAGCCCGCCGCCCGCCGGTGGATGGCGCCCGGCGGTCGCCGTCTTGGCAGGGGCCACCGCCGTGTTTATAATGAAACTTATTCACCCATAGACCACCGGAGGAGAGATATGCTGGCCCCGGGAAAGAAGCTACCCAAGTTCAAGCTGCCCGACCAGAGCGGGGCGGAGAAGACCTACGCCGATGTCACCTGGCGCAAGGGCGCGGTGATCTACGTCTACAGCAAGGACCACACCAGCGGCTGAAGCGCCGAGGCCTCGGAGTTTCAGGAGAGACT
>JAMOVV010000138.1 GCA_027067385.1 Desulfarculaceae bacterium | reverse complement strand
CACCCTGGATGCTCACCCGACGGCGGGCCTGGGGCAGGTCGTAGGGCACGTTGGGCCGGCCGTCGGTGAGGATGATCACCAGGGGATTGAGCCGGGGGTCCCGGGCCAACTCGCGCGAGAGTACCTGGGCCAGGGTCACCAGGCCGTGGGCCAGGGGGGTCTTGCCGCCGGTGGGCAGGTCCACCAGCATGCGCTTGGCTACGTCAATACTGGCCGTGGGCGGTAGTAGCTCGTGGGCCCGGTCGCCGCCAAAGGTCACTAGGCCCACCCGGTCGCGCTTCTGGTAGGCCTCCATCAGTAGCCCCAGCACCGCCGCCTTGGTCTCGCGCATGCGGGCCGCCGCGTTCATGGAACCGCTGGCGTCCACCACCAACAGCAGCAAACGGCCCCGCTTGGCGGCCTTGACCTTTTCGCGGATGTCCGCCGCCCGCACCACCAGGGCCGGACCGCCGGGCCGGCGCCGGGCGGCCTGGTGGGGCGCCGCCGCCCGCACCGTGGCGTCCAGGGCCAGGGGCCGGCCCAGCCGGCGGGCCGAGGCCCGGATGTAGCGTCCCCGGTTCTCGTTCACCCGCCGGGCCGAGCGGCGGCCGGATTGCCGTAGGCTGCCGCCCTCCCGCGGCGGGCGGCTGGTGAGCACCGGTCGTACCTCCCCTGGGGGCAACACCCTGATCACGCGCTCTTTTCCCGCCCGGGAAGGCGCGGCGCCGGCGCCGGGTTCGGCGCGCTGGCCGGGCTGGACGCCGGTGCCAGCGGGTACGGCTGCGGCCGCCAGGGCGTGGCCGAGCCGCCTGACGGTCACCTCGGACGGCGCTCGGCCATCCACGGCCCGGTGGCCCAGGGCCATGGAGGTGGTCCGGGCGATATGCTCGGGGGTGACCGCCGCCTGGCCTTGCCAGGCGGCCAGGGCCCGGGCCGCTCGCACCAGGGACAACTCGCCCCGGTGACCCCGGCATCCGGCCCTGGCGGCCAATCGGGCCGCCAGGGACCGGATGGGCTCGTCCAGGGTGACCTGGCCTAAATTTTGCCGGGCCCTGGTCAGGCGGCGGCGCAGGCGGCGTTGGCTTTCCCGCCAGCGCGCGTTGAACCCGGCCGGGTCGGCTTCGAACGCCAGGCGCCGGCGGATGACTTCCACCCGCGTCTCCGGGTCGCGCTCACTGCTCACCGGGACGCAGAGTCCAAAACGATCCAGGAGCTGGGGGCTCAGCGGCCCTTCTTCGGGGTTGCAACTGGCCACCAGGGCGAAACGGGCCGGATGGCGGTAGCTCACCGATTCGCGTTCCACCTGGTTGAAGCCGCTGGCCGCGGCGTCCAGGACCAGGGCGGCCAGGTGGTGGGGCAGCAGGTTGACTTCATCGATGTATAGGATACCCCGGTGGGTCTGGGCCAGCAGGCCGGGCGATACCCTGAGCCGGCCGCGCCCTATGGCCTCGGCGATATCCAGGGACCCGGCCACCCGGTCCTCGCTGGCCCCCAGGGGCAGGTCCACGAAGGGGGTGGGGGTTTGGGTGGGGGCCAGGTGGGGGGCCTTGGCCTGGCAGCGGGGGCACAGGGGCCCCTGGGGGTGGCAGTGGTTGGGGCAGCCGGCCACCACGGTGATGGGTGGCAGCAGGTGGGCCAGGGCGCGGGCCGCGGTGGATTTGGCGGTGCCTTTTTCGCCCATGAGCAGCACGCCGCCGAGGTCCAGATCGATGGCGGCCAGGATGAGGGCCGTGACCATTTGGCGCTGTCCGGCGATAGCCGCCAGGGGAAAGACCAGTTTAGGGGTACGGTTTTGGGATTTTTTTTGCGCCACGTGGTTCCCCACTTTGGTGAGTGACGTGGAAAAGCTAGTGTAATGATATTGTTGGGTGTGGTTGCTGTAAAGGGATAAAGGTTGTTGTGGTGTTAGGGGCCACGACATTGGTAGATGCTATGATATATCATCGTAATTACCTATTTGACCTAGCTAAGGGCAGAAGGGCATGATGTTAGGGATATTTTCGGAGATGAGGGCCGGATTCCGGGTCTGGAAAACCAAAATTGCACAATTTTGACGATCTCCGGCTTAGAACTGGTTCTCATATCCGCAAGGGATGGTGTCCACCTCGGTCTGGAGGGCGAGGCAGGACCCGTTTTGGCAATAGGGGCGTTTCGGTTCGCTACACGCATCCTGGCCATGAAGGCGAGGGGCTTCCAAGGAGGTCTAGATGGAGAATAAAGAGGAAGTGTTGGCACGCGTTGAGGCCAAGGGGGTAAACCGGCGTGAGTTCATCAAGTACGCCACGCTGGTTACCTCGGTGTTGGGCTTGGCCCCCAGCATGATTCCCAAGGTGGCCGAGGCTATGACTGCCAAGCAGCGGCCCACGGTTATCTGGTTGCATTTTGCAGAGTGTACCGGCTGCAGCGAGGCGCTGCTCCGCACCACTTATCCCTGGATTGACGAGGTGATTCTCGACATCCTCAACGTCGCTTACCATGAGACGATCATGGCGCCTTCGGGCAAAGCGGCCGAGAAATCTCTGCACGATGCCATGGCCAAGTACAAGGGCAAGTACATTTTGGTTTGTGAGGGCGCCATTCCCACCCGCGACGGCGGTCTTTACGGCAGAGTGGGGGGACGCACCATGCTCTCCATCGCCAAGGAGGCCACCAAGGGTGCGCTGGCCACGGTCTGCATCGGCAACTGCGCCAGCTTCGGCGGCGTACAGGCGGCGGACCCCAACCCCTCCAAGGCCAAGAGCGTAAGCGAGGCCACCGGGGTCAAGACCGTGAACATCTCCGGTTGTCCGCCCAACGTGGTCAACTTCATCGCCACGGTGGTTCATTTCCTTCTGTTGGGCAAGCTGCCGGCCTTGGACGACAACGGGCGGCCGCTGTTCGCCTATGGTTCGACCATTCACGACAAGTGCCCCCGCCGCGCCCATTACGAGGCCGGGGAGTTTGTCAAGAAGTTTGGCGACGCCGGTGCCATGAAGGGTTGGTGTCTGGCCGAGATGGGCTGCAAGGGCCCGGACACCTACAACAACTGCTCATTGATCAAGTTCAATGACGGCACCAACTGGCCCATCGGTGCGGGTCACCCCTGCATCGGTTGCTCGGAGCCCAGTTTCTGGGATGAGAAGTCGCCGTTCTATGAGCCCATTTAGTGCGGGCTAGGTTGAAACTAGGCGAATAACTATAGCTCCATGAAGGAGGTTCGATAGCATGGCGAAATACACCATCGACCCGATTACTCGCATCGAGGGTCACCTCAGAATCGATGTCGAGATCGAGGGCGGCAAGGTAAAGGACGCCTGGAGTTCCGCCCAGCTTTTCCGTGGTTTAGAGATCATTCTACAGGGCCGCGATCCCCGCGATGCCCCCTACATCACCCAGCGCGCCTGCGGCGTGTGTACCGAGGTGCACGCCCTGGCGTCCATCCGCGCCTTGGACGACGCGGTCGGCGCCTACGCGCCCGACCTGGGCCGCCTGGCCCGTAACCTGGTGCACGGCGCCCAGTACCTGCACGACCACATCACCCACTTTTACGCACTGAGCGCCCTGGACTGGGTGGACGTGGTCAGCGCGCTTTCGGCCGATCCCAAGAAGACCGCCTCCCTGGCCAACGGCCTGGGCGACTACCCCAACAGCGGCGCGTCGGACTTCAAGGCGGTCCAGGATCGTCTCAAGACCTTCGTGTCCAGCGGCCAGTTGGGCCCGTTCGCCAACGGCTACTGGGGACACCCGGACTACCGCCTGCCCCCCGAGGCCAACCTGCTGGCCGTATCCCACTACCTGATGTGGCTGCGCCTGCAAGTCAAGGCCTCGCGCATGATGGCCCTGTTCGGCGGCAAAAACCCGCATATCCAGACCTACGTCACCGGCGGTGTGAGCTGCGTGCGCGATATGCTAAACGTCGACCGCCTGGCCGAGTATCTCTACTACCTCAAAGAGATCACCGCCTTTATCGACAACGTCTACATCCCTGACGTGCTGGCCGTGGCCTCGTTCTACAAGGACTGGGGCGCCAAGCAGATCGGCGGTTGCACCAACTTCCTGGCCTACGGCAACTTCCCGCAAAAGGCCGGCAAGTACGGCACCGAGGATATGTGGCTGCCCGGCGGCGTGATCATGAACCGCGACATCGGCAAGCCCATGGCGGTTGATCCTTCCAAGATCACCGAGGAAGTCACCCGCTCCTGGTACAAGGACGGCGCTCCCCTGCACCCGGCCAAGGGCGTCACCGAGCCGGTCAAGCCGGACTACAACTACGACGGCAAGTACAGCTTCTTCAAGGCCCCCCGCTACCAGGGCAAGGCCATGGAAGTGGGTCCCTTGGCCCAGGTACTGGCCGCCTACGCTGCGGGGCACGCACCCACCAAAACCCTGGTCAACGCCGTCCTCAAGCATCTGGAGGTGCCGGCCGCGGCCCTGTTCAGCACCCTCGGCCGGACCGCCGCCCGCTGCATCGAGTCCAAGGTGGTGGCCGACTACCTGGTCGAGCAGGTTAACCAGGTCATCGCCAAGGTCAAGGGTGGCGACACCAAGACCGTCACCGACTGGAAATGGCCGGCCGAGGCCACCGGCATGGGTCTCATCGACGTGCCACGCGGCGCCCTGGGACACTGGCTGCACCAAAAGGGCAAAAAGATCGTCAACTACCAGCTGGTAGTGCCCTCAACCTGGAACCTGGGTCCCCGCGACGCCAAGGGCCAGGTGGGACCGGTGGAAGAAGCCCTCATCGGCACCCCGGTGGCCGATCCCAAGCGCCCCCTGGAGATCATCCGTACCGTGCACTCCTTTGACCCCTGCATCGCCTGCGGCGTGCATGTCATCGACCCGGAGACCAACCAGGTGCACAAGTTCAAGGTGCTCTAGGCATATCAATCAACCAAGACTCTGCGGGGCGGCGGGTATTCTCGCCGCCCCGCGGCTTTTCTGCTATACTGGCTGGCCATGGGCGAAACACAGAAAAAATGGGTGACCGTTCTGGGCGTGGGCAACGTCCTGCTGCGCGACGAGGGGGCCGGCATCTGGGTGCTGCGCCAGCTGGAGGCGCGCTACGATTTCCCCCCCAACGTACGGCTGGTCGATGGAGGCGTCCTGGGGCTCAGCCTCACCGGGCTCATGATGGAGTCGCGCCGGGTCCTGGTTATCGACGCGGTGCGCGGCGGCGATGAGCCCGGCACCATCTACCGCTTCGACTTCGAGGCCAAGCCGGCCCATATCCAATACAAGGACAGCCTGCACCAGATCGACCTCATGGAAGCCATGGGCTCTTTGGCCCTCATCGGCGACGCCCCCGAGGTTACGGTGATCGGCGTGGAGTACGAAGATATCGTGAACTGGGGCATGGAGCTCACCGAGCGGGTGCAAAAAGCCGTGGAGCCCATGGTCGAGCTGGTGGTCCAGGAGCTGCAAGGCATGGGCCTTGTGGTCACCCCCAAAGAACATCCGCAAGAGGTGGCAAATGTGCTTGGCGGTGCCTGCCAAAGTTATAGAAATTAACGGCGAGATGGCCACGGTGGACCTCGGCGGAGTGCACCGGGCCGTGAGCACCCTGATGGTGCCCGATATCAGCCTGGGTGACTACGTGATCACCCACGCCGGTTTCGCCTTGCATAAGGTCGACGAAGCCGATGCCCAGGCGTCGTTGGACCTGCTGCGCGAAATGGTCGACACGGTGGCCCGACACGAGAGCGAGGAGATGTAGCCATGCATGACGAACCAGCCGGGGCCCGCAAGGAAAAGGTTTGCCAGGAGCAGGAATGCGAGGAGCAGTGGAGCCAACTGGAACAAGGGGTCCGCGACTGCTGCACCACCTTTGTCTACTGCCCCTTTTGCGCCAACGAGATGGTGACCCGTTGCTCGGTATGTGGCGAGACCGTCTCGGATATCGATTTCCAATTCTGCCCCTGGTGTGGAGTCAAGTTTGACCAGTAGCCGGGACGGACTCGATGAATTAATTCCACCAAGGCGGGGCGTTGGCCCCGTTTTTATTTGGGCCCAAGCGGGTTGGCCATGAGATTGTAACGCTTGAGATTAAAAGCATTCCACCTCAACTTAGTTGGTCATCGCCCCCAAAGTATGATACTTTTAGTGAAAGCCAAAACACCGGGAGACTTTTCGGATGGTTTCATTGAAGAATACATTCTTAATGGCCATAGCCGTGCTGGTAGTTTTGGGCTTGGCGTTGATGGGGTCTTTGCCGGCCTGGGCGGTGAGCTATCATGCCGGCCGTCTCGCCACCAACCACCAAGACCCTCATCGTCCGGTGGTTGAGCCTTTGGACCCGGGTATGGGATGGTTGGCCATCAAGGGCTACGGCCGGCCGCACCGCTTTATCAACCGGGTTATCGCTGACGAAAACTGGAACGCCTGGGTACAGTTCCAGCACTCACCGGTGGCCATGATCCCCGTGGTGCCGATCGTCTTCTACAAGATTTACTCGGTCAAGCTGCCCATGGAGATTGAGCGTGGCGAGGTGGGACCGCCGCCGCCCAAGCGGCGCACCCGCGACCTCACCGGCCTCAACCTATTGGTCAGTGTTATGCCGCCCAACCGGCGCGATATTATCCCCCGGGCCAAGGACCCTTTGAACGAAAGCTCGCCCTGGACCCCGGTTAGTTGGTTGTTTGAAGGTGACGGACTTTTTTCTCCCGAACCGTGGGCGGCCGAGAATTTTATCCCCCGGGCCATCGCCATCGTGGTCCTGGTACTGGGCGGTATTGCCATCATCGAGGTTATGAGGATAGTGGTGCGTTTGGGGGTGCGGGCCATTGTTTCCGGTCGGCGCGGTTCCGGCCGCCGCAAAGCCTAAGGGGGCCAGGGGGCGCGAGGGCGACCGGGGCAAGAGAGACCACGAGGCGACCGGGGTCATGGTGCGAACGGGGCCACGAGGTGACCGGGGCCACAG
>JAMOVV010000137.1 GCA_027067385.1 Desulfarculaceae bacterium | reverse complement strand
CGCCGGCAGGGTGACCAGGAAGGTGGCGCCTTCGCCGGCCCGGGTATGCACCTCCACCTGGCCGAAGTGGCGGGTCACTATCTTGTGCACAATGGAGAGTCCCAGCCCGGAGCCGGAGTCCTTGGTGGTAAAGAAGGGGTTGAAGATGTTGTGGATCACGTCCATGGCAATACCACCGCCGGAATCGCTGATCTCCCCGGCCACGAAACTCTTGCCCTCGCGCACCACCGAGAAGGTGCGCAGGTCCAGCCGTCCGCCCTCGCGGCCCATGGCCTGCACCGCGTTGAGCAGCAGGTTCAAAAACACGTGCTTGATCTGGCGCTCGTCGCAATAAACCCGCGGCACGTCCACGTAGTTGCGGTAGACCTCGATGTTGTTTTCCTTCAGCTCGCGGCCCATCAACTCCAGGGCCGCGTCCATGATGCGGCTCAGGTCGTACTCGCCGTAATGATCGCGGCCATCGCTGGAAAAGTCCAGCATCTCGTTGAGGGTCCGCTCCAGGCGGGTCACCTCCTCGATGATCACGTCTAAATACGGCGTGATGTTGGAATCCTCGCCGACCTTCTTGCGGATGCGCCGGGTGAAGCCGCCGATGCTCACCAGGGGGTTGCGGATCTCGTGGGCCACCCCGGCGGCCACCTCGCCCAGGGCGGCCAGCTTGTCGGCCTCCAGCAGGCGGCTGCGCATCTGGGCCATCTCCCGGTTGGCCTTGTCCAGGTTTTGGTACAGCCGGCTGGCCTCCACCGCCAAGCCGCCCTGGTTGGCCAGCATGGCCAGCAGCTTCATGTCGCGCTCGGTTATGGGCCGCCGGCTGATGGCGTTGCTGGCCAGCAGCACCCCCACCGTCTTGCCCTTGGCGAACATGGGCACGCTGGCAAAGGGATTGGCGCCGATCACCTCGCGCAGGGCGGGATTCACCGCCGGGTCGTTGGCCGGGTCGGTGACCAGGATGGGGGCGCCTTGCTCCAGGGTGAGGGCCATCACCCCCACCCGGGGGCGCAGGCGCACCTCCAGGTTGCGCAGCCGCTCGTCGCTCACCGTGGGCGGGTCCTGGTGCTGGGTCTTGATGGCCAACAGCGCCTTGGTCAGCTCGGCCAGTTGGTGGCCGTGGTCCTCCCGGCACATGTCGGCGATGGGCCGGATGGTCTCCCCGTTTTCATCGGCCAGGAAGAGCAGCACCCGGTCGTGGTCCAGGCCGGCGGGGTGGGTGACCGCGTGCAGGATGATCTGCACGGTCTCGTTGAAGTCCATGGTGGTCATCAACACCGTGGAGATCTCGTACAGGGTGGCCAGCGCCCCCACCATCTCCTCGTTGCGCTGGGCCAGGTCCTCCACCCGCTGGAAGGTCAGCGCGTTGCCCAGGGCGGCCGAGACCATGGAGGACATGGTGGACATGAGGTTGGCGTCTTCTTCGTTGAAGCCGCGCCGGGCGCTGCCGGCGGCGGCGATCTTCTCAAAGACGCAGAGCTGGCCGCGGGTGTTCTGGCTCTTAAAGGTGAGCGGGACGCACATGGCGTCCTGGATGTCCCGGTCCGGGTCGTCGGCGGCGCATTGGCAGGGCCCCACCTGGACCTCGCCGTCGTGCTCATCGGCCGATTGGGCCATGGCGCAGATATCAAGCTCCAGGCATTTTTCCGGTACCTTACCGTGCACCGCCCGGTAAACCTTGGCCGCGCCGTTGCCGGTTTGTACCTTGACCAGGCCGCCCCGGGCCCCCAGCAACTTGGCGCAGATGCCGGCCACCACGTCCAAGAGCTCATCGGCCTCGATGGTGGAGATGGCCGCCTGCCCCAGGTCG
>JAMOVV010000136.1 GCA_027067385.1 Desulfarculaceae bacterium | reverse complement strand
CTGAGGACGGTTTTTTATATTTTTCCGACATGATCTAGCAAATTGTCTTGACGTAACTTTTGCACGAGGCATAAAATTGGTATTACAACTCGGCTGCCGAAACTCCCCGCCGTAGTGCCGCCTCAACGGTGTACTGCCGCCAGCAGCCAAGCCAGAAGGCCAACTTTTAGCGCCGCCAGAGTGGTCAACAACGCCCGAAAGGGGTATGTTTCACGGTTAATCGTCTTTCCTTTTCTTTCGCTTTGTCCCGCGACCAAAGGAGAGGGCCTTGCCAGCAAAAGGGAAAATCGTAATCGATCGAGAAAGGTGCAAGGGCTGCCATCTCTGCCTTGTGGTCTGTCCTACCAACAGCATCGAGGTGGACTCGCAGCTCAACAAGAAGGGCTACTCACCGGCCCGTTTCAAGGAAAACCCCACCGAGGGCGAGAAAGGCTGCACCGGCTGTACCAGCTGTGCTGTGGTCTGCCCCGAAGTAGCCATCGAGGTGTACCGTGCCAAGTGAAAAAATGCTGATGCGTGGATCCAACGTGGTGGGCGAGGCGGCGGTGCGCGCCGGATGCCGCTACTACTTCGGCTATCCCATCACCCCGCAGAACGAGCTGCCCGAGTACCTCTCCTGGCGCCTGCCCGAGGTAGGCGGCACCTTCATCCAGGCCGAGAGCGAGATCGCCTCCATCAACATGGTGATGGGCGCCGCCGCGGCCGGGGCTCGGGTGATGACCTCCTCCTCCTCGCCCGGTATCGCCCTCAAGCAGGAGGGCATCTCCTACATGGCCGGCCAGGAACTGCCCTGCGTGGTGGCCAACATGATGCGCGGCGGTCCGGGGCTGGGCAACATCGCCCCCTCGGCGGCCGACTACTTCCAGGCCACCCGCGGCGGCGGCAACGGCGACTACCGCACCCCTACCCTGGCACCGGCCGGCGGACAGGAGCTGGCCGAGATGGTGTTCGTGGCCTTCGACCTGGCCGACACCTACCGCACCCCGGTGATGCTTCTGGGTGACGGCCTCATGGGCCAGGTTATGGAGCCGGTGGTCTTCCCCGATCCCATCGACCCGGCCAGCCTGCCCCAGAAGGACTACATCCTGGACGGATGCGAGGGCCGCGATCCCCGGGCCATCTACTCCCTCATCCTGGACCCCCCGGCACTCATGGAGCACAACCTGAAGCTCCAGGCCAAGTATGACCTCATCGCCGAGAAGGAGGTCCGCTACGACACCGTGGAGCTGGACGATGCCGAGATCATCGTGGTGGCCTACGGCACCGCAGCGCGCATCGCCGAGGAGGCGGTGCATGAACTGCGCGCCCAGGGACACGCCGCGGGCATCTTCCGCCCCATCACCCTCTGGCCCTATCCCAAACAGCAGCTCAGGGAGCTGGCCCGCGACGGCCGCAAGGTGGCGGTCTTCGAGCTTTCCTTGGGTCAGATGGTGGAGGACGTCATCTTGTCGGTCGGCGAGCGCGCCCCCATCTACTTCTACGGCGTGCCCGGCGGCGTCATTCCCACCCCGGCCGATGTGACCGATTTCCTGCACTCGGCCCTGGCCGACGACGGTAAGGTGGGAAGGAGGATCGAGGTATGAGCGCTGAAGTCGCCTACCAGAAGGTTTTCGGATACCCCGAGTCACTCAAACCGGCCCAGACCCACTACTGCCCGGGCTGCGGCCATTCCATCGCCCACCGCCTGGTGGCCGAGTGCCTCGACGAGCTGGGCATGCGTGAAAAGACCATCGGCGTCCCGCCGGTGGGTTGCGCGGTGCTGGCCTACAACTACTTCAACTTCGACATGGTGGAGGCGCCCCACGGCCGCGCCCTGGCCGTGGCCACCGGCATCAAGCGGGTGCACCCCGACAAGCTGGTGCTCACCTACCAGGGTGACGGCGACCTGGCCGCCATCGGCACCGCCGAGACCATCCACGCCGCCAACCGGGGCGAGAAGATCACCACCATCTTCATCAACAACGCCATCTACGGCATGACCGGCGGTCAGATGGCCCCCACCACCACCCTGGGTCAGGTGGCCACCACCGCCCCGGGCGGACGCGAGCCCGAGCGCCACGGCCGGCCCATCGACATCAGCCGCATGTTGGCCGTATCCGACGGCACGGTCTACATCGAACGCTGCTCGCTAACCTCGGTGAAAAACATCCGCAAGGCCAAAAAGGCCATCATGAAGGCATTCCGCGCCCAACTGGACGGCCTGGGCTTCACCCTGGTGGAGTTGCTCTCGCCCTGTCCCACCAACTGGAAGATGACCCCCAAGGCCGCCTGGGAGTGGATCGACACCGAGATGGTCAAGACCTATCCCCTGGGCGTGATCAAGGACAATACCGGCTACGAGGACAAGAAATGATCGCTCGAACCACATTCGCAGGATTCGGCGGCCAGGGCGTGTTGCTCATGGGCTACGTGCTGAGCCACGGGGCCATGCTCAAGGACCTGAACGTGACCTACTTCCCCTCCTACGGGGCAGAGATGCGCGGCGGCACCGCCAACTGCACCGTGACGCTTTCGGACCGGAAGATCGCCTCGCCGGTGGCCTCCCACCCGGAATACCTGGTGGCCATGAACTACCCCTCGCTGGCCAAGTTCGAGCCCCTGGTGGCCCCGAACGGCACCATCTTCCTCAATAGCTCCCTGGTGGAAGAAGATCCCCAGCGTGACGACGTCAAGGTGGTCAAGGTACCCACCGTGGAGCTGGCACGCGAGGTGGGCAGCGAGCGCGCCGGCAACATGGTCATGATCGGCGCGGTCTGCGCCGAGACCGGGCTCTTGAGCCTGGAGGAGACCATCGCCGGCATGAAGGCCGCCCTCAAGGGCAAGGAGAAGTTCTTCGAGCTCAACCAAAAGGGCATCGAACGCGGCTTCTCGTTCATCAAAGAAGGCAAGTAGACCTTAGCCCGCCCCGCGGGACCAAACGCTCCCGCGGGGCGCCACAACCACCCGCCGACCCCCGCCCGGGGGCCACCACCACCCGCCCCCGGCCGGGAGGCCCGGTGCCGGGGAGACGGTGATGGACCCCAAGCTCAAGCAAGAACTCGTGGACATCGTGGGGGAGGAGAATTTCTCCGACGCCCTCATTGATCTGGTTTCCTCCTCCTGGGACGCCTCCGAGCACACCGGCCAGCGTCCCGACTGCACCGTGTGGCCCACCAGCACCGAGCAGGTCTCCCGGATCATGGCCCTGGCCAACCGCCTGGAGGTGCCGGTCACCCCCCGTGGCGCCGGCACCGGCATCTGCGGATCGGCGGTGCCGTTGCGCGGCGGCATCGTGCTGGATCTTTCGCGCATGAACCGCATCCTGGAGATAGACATCTCCGACCGGGTGGTACGGGTACAGGCCGGGGTGGTCTACGCCGACCTGCAAAAGGCCCTGGCGCCACACGGCTTCTGCTTCCCTCCCGATCCCGGCTCCAGTTTGGTCTGCACCATCGGCGGAAACGTCTCCACCAACGCCGGCGGCCTGCGCGGGGCCAAGTACGGCACCACCCGGGACTATGTACTGGGTCTGGAGGTGGTACTGGCCGACGGGCGGGTGATGCACCCCGGCGGCAAAAACATGAAGACCTCCTCGGGTCTGGACTTGGTGCGGCTGTTCGTGGGAGCCGAGGGCGCCCTGGGGGTGGTGACCGAGGTTATCCTAAAGGTCAGCCCCATACCCAGGGCCAGCGCCACCCTCATGGGGCTTTTCGACGACATGGAGGATGCGGCCCAGGCCGTCAGCCAGGTCATGTCCTCCGGGGTGATCCCCAGCGTGATGGAGCTGCTGGGGCGCGAGCTTCTGGCCGCCATCAACGCCGACACCGGCCTGGGCCTGCCCGAGGTGGACGCCATGTTGCTGGTGGAGACCGACGGCTACACCCAGGGCGAGGCCGACTTCCAGGCCCAGCGCATCATCGAGATATTCCGCGAAAACCGCGCCAGGGCCATCGAAACCGCCGACAGCGCCGAGAAGGCGGCCGATCTGTGGACCGCCCGCAAGTCGGCCTATCCGGTCCTCGCCCGGCTGGACAAGAACGTGGTGGTGGAAGACGTCACGGTGCCGGTGAGCAAGCTCCCGGATTTGGTCCGCGGCTTCAGCGAACTGGTCAAGCGATACGATCTCAAGGTGGGCACCCTGGCCCACGCCGGCGACGGCAACTTTCACCCCCTCATCGCCTTCGACGCCGACGACCCCGACCAACTGCGCCGGGTGGAGAAGGCGGTGGACGAACTTTTCGAGCTGGCCATTGAGCTGGGCGGCACCCTGACCGGCGAGCACGGCATAGGGCTATCCAAGGCCAAGTACATGCCCCTGGAACACGAGCCGGTGGAGTTGGAGATGATGGCGGTGGTGAAACACGCCTTTGATCCCAAGGGCATCCTAAACCCCGGCAAGCAGGGCCTGCCCCGGCCACCGGCCTGATCTCCGGTCCCTGAAGCAACAACACCGCCCCTGCCCGCAAGCGGGCAGGGGCGGCGGCGCTTCTGGGCGGAATCGCGACCTAGAAAGGAAAGCTGAGCCCCACCTGGACCTGTTGGCTGGTAACGCCGTGGTTCTGCTCGCTGATGCCGGCGTTGGAGATGTGCCGGACGCGGTAGCCCAGCTCCAGGTTCATGCCCTTGCTCAACACGAACCGCAGCCCTCCCCCGCCGTAGGAGAGGAAGTTGAAGGCGGTGCCCAACTCCCGGATGCGGAGGGCGTTGATCTCCGGCCCCACGCCACCTTCCAGGTAGGGCCGCACCCGGGCCGATCCGAAATAGAGCCTGAGCCCGGGCACCACGGCCGCCTCCAGGCCGTGGCCGTGGCCCCACAATCCCCCCAGCATGGCCTCCATCCTGAGGTGCAGAGTGAAGCAGCGGTCCTGGGCCAGGCGGGAGGCGAAAGAAACCATCAGGCCGCTGCCCTCCAGGTTGGCGCCGTCCACGTCCAGATCAGTATGGTAGTAGGCCGAGACACCCCACTCCACCGGGGTGTACCAGGCCGTCCATCCCACGGAGCTCAGCAACAGCACCCAGCAAAGGGCCAGAGGCAGGGGCAGGTAACGGGACATGGTGTTTTTCCCTTCAGAAAAGTGTCGCGCGTGATGAACCTATCTATAGTAAATCATTTTACGATGTTACAAGATTAAGATGAAAACATCTTACACGCTGCCCGAAGTAAACAGAAAGCAACCCCACTTCACCAATCGCCATGATACCCGTTCAGCCACGTGGTTGTCTAATCGTGGAACCGAACCGGCCAGGTTCTCCGGGGACTGTTTGGTTTGAGTCAGGCCACCAGGATCCTGGCTGCTTGGATTGATAATACGCCCGTTCCATCCCCAAGGGGGAATTATTTCCTATCCTGTCTGCACGAGACGGTCAAGACCCGGGGGCACTCTCCCGGCGGCGAGGCCGCCCTGAAACTGCTTTCCCGGCGATGAGGAACCTGACAGCAAAATGAAGATGCCACAACGCCTGGGCAGAGGCAGTGATCGTCCTCCACAAAACCGAGGTGATCCACCGGCGGGGGAGGTCTGCCCCAAGCAGACGAGCCTTCGGAAAAACCAGGGCGGTCCAACCGCCAGCTAGCGTTCGCGACCCTGTGAGATAGCCGCAACGGGGCAGAATAGGGAGACAAGAATCTCAGCCCTCACAAAGTTTTAGGTCTATCCGCATGATTCATTCATCCTCTGGTGACGATACAGACCACACATGAAACTTCAAGCCAGCGACAGCTTGACCTCCTGCCTTACTGGTCAAATCTGATGCGTACGCACATAAGCGAGGAAGTCGGCCCTGGCTTTTTCCACGTGTCGCTTGGTAGGCTCCGCGGCCTCTTTTGAAGCTAACTGTTGCAGGGAATCAATAAGTTGATCATGCCAGCGCCAAGCCGCATGCCAAGCGCCTTTTGGCTTGTCAGTCCCACCTGGAGCGACCATTTCCTCCCCTCCCCAGCCCTTTTATGGAAGGAATGCCGCCTATTCCGGACTATCAGCCAGTCAGTTTGTGAGCCCTACTGTAGATGCGTGGCAGGCTGAGTCTTTGGATGCGCCAGGGCCCTAAGGCCGGTGAGAAGCCTTCGTGGCGGCTAGCTACACCTTCACAGAGGCCACCCGGCCGAGAGAGAGGATATCGGGTCTGCCGCTACGAGCCGGGCATCAATCCCACCTATCAGCCGATGACCGCCCATTATGGCACCGTCGCGCTTCCCATACAGCTGAAAGCCCAGTAGTGTCTTATAATGCAGAGATTCTCCGAAAATGATAGCCATAGATTGCAAATGTGATGGCTCGCGGCAAAAAACGAGGGCGACAACAAAGAGTCCAAATAATAGTTTGCCAATAGCGGAAACGTTCCTTGCCAATCAGCCCCAGCCGGAAACTTGCCCTGAAAAAAGCCAATACATGCTGAAAGTCCAGGGGATCTCTTGCCGTCGGATTATGGTATTCTCTTAAAAACGTTCTTACCCGTTGATAATAACTTTTAGGAGAGTATATAGACTTAATCAGATTTCGGTAGCCCTCCCGCAGCAAGTCAGGATCCATCCGGGGGATAATGTTGGTTGTTCCATCGGTATTGCCTGACATGTTGCCTAGCAGGCGACCTTCAGTTTCCAGTCGTTCATAAAGTTTGGTACCCGTGGGGGCCTGAAGCATCCCAACCATGGCGGTTACGATGCCACTTTTCTGAATGAAGTCTATTTGCCGCTGAAAAATAGAAGGGTTGTCGTTATCAAACCCTACAATGAAACCTCCTTGCACTTCTAATCCTACTCGTTGGATCCTTTTTATATTTTTCACCAAGTCGCGATTTTTGTTTTGCTTCTTGTTGCATTCGGCCAAGCTATTTTCATCAGGTGTCTCAATACCGATAAATACCGTATCAAAGCCGGCCTTTACCATCATTTGCATCAACGGATAATCATCAGCCAAATTGATTGACGCTTCAGTATTAAACGGCACTCCCGCCTTACCTTTGCGCCATTCTATTAACGCAGGAAGCAACTGTGTTTTTAGATATGCTTTGTTCCCGATGAAATTGTCATCCACGAAAAAAACGCGTCCCCGCCATCCTAGGTTGTAAAGGCCATCAAGTTCTGCGATGATTTGATCAGTTGTCTTTATTCGAGGACGATGTCCAAACAAGGTGGT
>JAMOVV010000135.1 GCA_027067385.1 Desulfarculaceae bacterium | reverse complement strand
CCCCCACGGCGGCCCGGCATCAACTCACGGGCCCTGACGGCGCGCGGGCCTCTTAGGTGACCCGCCGGGAAGCCCCCAGGCTCGCCCCGTTCGCCGGCCCCCGGCGCAGCCCCTGGCGCGCGGGCCTTGGCTCGCTTCCTTTGCTCGCCCCCCTGGCTCGCCCTTTTGGCTCGGCCCCGGATGGCTCTTTTCTACTTGGCCCCTACTCGCCCCGCGCGCCCCCCGCATCCAGCCCCCGCGTGCCTGGTACTTGGTGAGACGGTGCGGCGTGCCTTGCTTTTCACTTCGTCTTGGCGGCGCTGCCGGGGCAAACCTCACGCATCGCGCACAGGCTGCACCCCTTCTTCCTGATCGGGAAGGAGATCGCATTTAGAGCGATGTAGGCTCCGAGCAGAACCCAGTGCCATGCTCCACTCTCGAGGAGAATTCCCACCAGGATGCCGGCTACCAGGAAGATCGGTGGAGACAAGATGTAGAACAACGAGAGGCGCATGCCGGTCCTGGGGTTGCCCGAGTCCTGCTCAAACAGGCACGCCGACAGCCTGCCCCACCCAAGGTGGCAGGTCTTCCCGTAGTAGTAGCACCCGGAGCAGTTGTGCTTCTTGAGAAGAACCTGCACGACGACGACCACGGCGGCCCAGGCTATAGTGATGATCGGCCAGCCGTTCAAGCGAATCGGCCAGACGAGCCACCCGGCCACGGTCCATGTGGACAGGTAGAGGAGGTTCTCACCGACCATCCATGAAATGGGAAAGGACTCCCTGCGTTCGGTCACGATCTTGTCTTGGGTATTGGGCATAATCAGCCTGTCTCCTTTTTCCGGCCTCAGCCCCCGGACTTGGCCCCGCATCCAGCCCCTTTCAGCCCCCGAACTTGGCCCCCTTATTTGGCGTAGTCGACGGCGCGGGTTTCGCGGATGACGGTGACCTTGATCTGGCCGGGGTACATCATCTCTTCTTCGATCTTGCGGGCCACGTCGCGAGCGGTCATGAGGGCCTGCTCGTCGGTGGTCTTTTCCGACTCCAGCACGATGCGCACCTCGCGTCCGGCCTGGATGGCGTAGGACTTGTTCACGCCGTCAAAGGAGTTGGCGATGCGCTCCAGGTCTTCCAGGCGCTTGACGTAATTTTCGAGCATCTCGCGGCGGGCGCCGGGTCGGGCACCGCTTAAGGCGTCGGCGGCCTGGACCAGCACGTCGAGCACGCCTTCGGGGGGTACGTCTTCGTGGTGGGCGGCAATGGCGTGGACGATGTGGGGTTTTTCGCCGTAGCGCTTGGCCAGGTCGGCGCCGATGACGGCGTGTCCGCCTTCCACCTCGTGGTCCACGGCCTTACCGATATCGTGCAGCAGGCCGGCGCGTTTGGCGTGGCGGGGGTTGATGCCCAACTCGCTGGCCATGATACCGCAGAGGAAGGCCACCTCCACCGAGTGTTCCAGGACGTTTTGGGCATAGGAGGAGCGGAAGCGCAGGCGTCCGATGAGCTTGATCAGCTCGGGGTTGATGCCGTGCACGCCCACGTCGAAGGTGGCCTGTTCGCCGGCCTCTTTTATCTGGCCTTCGACCTCCACGGTGGATTTTTTGACCACCTCTTCGATGCGGGCGGGGTGGATGCGTCCGTCGGAGATGAGGCGTTCCAGGCTGAGCCGGGCGATTTCGCGGCGCAGGGGGTTGAAGCCGGAGACGATCACCGCCTCGGGGGTGTCGTCGATGATGAGGTCGATGCCGGTGGCCGCCTCGATGGCCCGGATGTTACGGCCTTCGCGCCCGATGATGCGGCCTTTCATCTCGTCGTTGGGCAGGTTGATGACGCTTACGGTCTTTTCCTGGACATAGTCGCCGGCGTAGCGTTTGCAGGCCAGGGCCAGTATCTCCTGGGCTTTTTTCTTGGCCTGTTCCTTGGTCTCGGTTTCGATCAGCTTGATCTTGCGGGCCGCCTCGTGCTTGGCCTCGTTCTCGATGGCCAGGATGAGTTGTTCTTTGGCCTCGGCCTCGGTGAGCCCGGCCACTTCTTCGAGTTTTTGTTTGCGCTGGGCCAGGAGTTCTTCGGCCTGTCGGGTCTGGGTGGCGATGGCCTTTTCCTGCTCGTTGATCCGGGCTTCGCGGCGGGCGATCTCCTGTTCGCGGCTGGTTAGGGCCTCGGCCTTTTTATCCTGGCTGTCTTCTTTTTGGGCCAGGCGCTTTTCCCAGTGGTTGTATTCGCGCCGTCGCTCCTTGGTTTCGGCCTCGAAGTCCAGCTTCATCTGGTAGAGCTGGTCCTTGGCCTGCAGGAGCGCCTCTTTTTTGAGAGTCTCGGCCTCGCGGCGGGCGTCGTCCAAGAGCTTTTGGCTCAAGGATTCCATGGACTGCAGCTTGCCCTGGGCCTGTTTGAGACGGATGAGGTATCCGGCGGCCACGCCAATCACGGCCATGACCACGGCGGTCACAACCACGAGAATGGTCATTGTCATAGGGGCCTCCTTGGGTATATACGCAAGGAGGTCGAGGTGCGCGCGCAGAGATGTTTACGGGTCTTGGTTTGGCGTCCCCTACATCCGGGCCACTACCGGTGGTGATACCAGTGTGCCCCAGCCATGGTGTCGCAGGGGGCGCGGCGGTTTGGACCGCACGGGCATCCTGGACCCGTAGCGCCGCGGTCCCGCGGGGGGTGCGGCGGAGCGGGTTGGCGTCCGCGGCAGGCGGACTACCAAGTCCATGGCCACCGCGGCCAGCAGGGTGAATATAAGACTCGTAAACAGCATCTATCTAAAGTGGACGTCCTTAGCTTGGTCGTCTATTGCTTCCCCGGTTGACCGGGGAAGGTGTTTTAGTGCCCCCGCCACTGCCGTGTGGACCGACTGAATTTGAACCTGGTGGTTCAGGTGGGCCGGGCGTGAAACTGGTTCGGGTCCCTCGCATGGAGGGTCCGCCCCCTAGGATCAGTGGCATTCGGCCCGTTTATGGTAGTGTTGGCTCAAAATACCTCTGCGGCCTAATCACGCACAGGGCAGGGGTGACCTATCCTTCCACACGCTCCATTTTACGGAGCATTTTATTGGTTTGCGCCTCGATCTCCTGAAGTAAGTTATCCCTGTTGTCTTGTAATAATAACAGCTCGTTAGCAATATTAAGCGCGGCCAATACCGCGGCGGCCAGAGTTGTCGAGGTGGTGGTGGTCGAAAGGACCTCGTTGAGCCGTTCGTTGAGGTAAGCGGCCGCCCGCTTTACCTGGGCCTCGCCGACAGAGGCACGCAAAACGTACTCTTGTCCCAAGATCTCAACCTTGACCCTCTTCACCTCCAACGTCCTCAAACGACTCCAACTTGCCGATTAACATTTCGATTCGGTCGCGCACTTGCTCTCGTTGCGCCTCCCTCGAACTGATGAGCTCCTTGAGCTCATTTATTTCGCTGGTTTGAGACTCAACCTTTTGGGTTAAACGTTGATTGGCGCTCTTGAGGGTCTCCAATTTCCCCAGGAGCCGGTCTATTTGCTCTTCCAGACGCTTGAAAGCGGCTAGTTCCATATATATTCTCGCCTTTTTTACCTATTAATATAATATGTTAGAGTCCCTCGCCGGTCAAGCCCTAAGTTCACTTGTGCCCTTTGCTTGAGCGCCGCGTCACCCCGGGCGCCTCCCGCGCCCCGATCGGGGCTCCGGGCAGCCTTCCATAACCCATTGCAATCGTAGGCTTACTCCACCGTGACGCTCTTGGCCAGGTTGCGCGGCTGGTCCACGTCGGTGCCCCGCAGCACGGCCACGTGATAGGCCAGGAGCTGCAAAGGAATGGTTAGCAACACCGGGGCCAGCAAGGGCGGGGCGTGGGGCACGGTGATCACGGCGTGGGCCAGGGAGCGGGCCGAGTGGTTGTCGGCCTCGGTGACGCAGATGAGGGAGCCCTGGCGGGCGGCCACCTCGGCCATGTTGGCCAGGACCTTTTCCAACACGTCGTTTTGGCTGGCCAGGACCACCACCGGCATGTCTTCGTCGATCAGCGCGATGGGGCCGTGCTTCATCTCGCCGGCGGGGTAGCCCTCGGCGTGGATATAGCTTATTTCCTTTAGTTTCAGGGCTCCTTCCAGGGCCACGGGATAGCAGATGCCCCGTCCCAGGTAGAGGAAATCCTCGGCGTGCTGGTAGTCCTCGGCCACCTGGCGCACCTGGTCTTGGGATTCCAGGGCCTGGGCCACCAGGCCGGGCAACTGCACCAGGTCCTCCACCAGCTCCTTACCTCGCGCCTGGTCGATGGTCCCGCGCACCCGTCCCAGGTGCAGGGCCAGGAGATACAGGGCGGTAAGCTGGGTGGTGAAGGCCTTGGTGGAGGCCACGCCGATCTCGGGTCCGGCGTGGGTGTAGATGACGCCGGCGGTCTCGCGGGTGAGCGAGGAGCCGACCACATTGCATATGGCCAGGGATTTCGCGCCCTTGGACGTGGCTTCCCGCAGGGCGGCCAGGGTGTCGGCCGTCTCGCCCGACTGGCTGATGGCCACCACCAGGTCCGCAGCGCTCACCAAGGGATCTCGGTAACGGTATTCGCTGCCCAGGTCGACCTCCACCGGCACCCGGGCCAGGTGCTCCACCAAAAACTTGCCCACCAGGGCGGCGTGGTAGCTGGTGCCGCAGGCCAGCAGGACCAAGCGCTTGACATCCTTTAGCTCTTGCTCGCTTAGGCCCAGCTCGGGCAGGAAGACGTCGGCGTGGCCGCTTTTGACCCGTCCGGCGATGGTGTCGGTGATGGCCCGGGGCTGCTCGAAGATTTCTTTTTGCATGAAGTGGGTGTAGCCGGCCTTTTCGGCCATGGCCGGGGACCAGCTTATGGTGTTGACCGGCCGCTCCACGGGACCGGCCCGCAGGTTGGTGATGGTGTAGTCTTGGCCCTGCACCCGCACCAGGTCGCCGTCTTCCAGGAAGACCACCCGGTTGGTGTGGGCCAAAAAGGCCGGCACGTCCGAGCCGAGGAAGAACTCGCCTTCGCCGAGGCCCAGCACCAGGGGCGAGTCCTTGCGCGCCCCGACCATGAGCTCCGGCTGGCGGCTATCCAGGATCACCAGGGCGTAGGACCCCCGGATGCGGGCCAGGGCCTCTTGGGTGGCCAGGGCCAGGTCGTCGTTGTTTGGGGGCAAGAGGTGCTGGATGAGCCGGGCCACGATCTCGGTATCGGTCTCGGAGGAAAACTCGTAACCGGCCTGGAGCAGCTCCTGCTTCAACTCCAGGTAGTTTTCTATTATGCCGTTGTGCACCACGGCCACCGGGCCGGCCAGGTGGGGGTGGGCGTTGGTCTCGTTGGGCCGACCGTGGGTGGCCCAGCGGGTGTGGCCCATGCCGAGGTTGCCGGCCAGGGGCAGCTCGCGCAGCTTGGCGGCCAGGCCGCTGAGCTTGCCCTCGGCGCGTACCACCTGCATCGAGCCATCTTGCAAGACGGCCAGGCCGGCGGAGTCGTAGCCGCGGTATTCCAGACGGCGCAGGCCGTCCATGATCACGTCCACGGCGTTTTGGGGGCCTAGGTAGCCGATAATTCCGCACATGGGATGAGGGTCCCTCCTGCTCCAGGGTGTTTAGGCTGCTGGCATAATATATCAGAAAGACGCGGCCTGGGGCCAAGGAAGTATCGCCGACTACCGGAGCGTCATCCCAGGCGCTCGGCCAGGGCCTTTAGCTCGGCGGCCGAGTTGACGCCGGCCACCTCGGCCGGGTCGGGGCATAGCGACCAGCCGACCTTTAGACCACGGGCCACGAAGAGCCCCACCAGGTCGGTGAGGTAGTATTCGGCCTGCTGGTTATCGGGGCGCAGGTCCTTGAGCCCGGCGAGCATGGGCTGGTTGTCGATGACGTAGATGCCGGAGTTGACCAGGGTTATGCGCCTCTGGCGCTCGGTGGCGTCGCGGGCCTCGACGATGGCGGTGAGGCGGCCGGTGGCGTCGGTGACCAGACGGCCGTAGGCGCCGGGGTGCTTTAGGTCCATGGCCAGCACGGTGAGGGCGTTGCCCTGGGCCTGGTGCTCGGCCAGCAGTTGGGCCGCGGTGGCATGGGTGAGCCCGGGCACGTCGCCGTAGAGCACCAGCACCGGGCCGTGGTAGTCGGCGAGTTGGTCGGCGGCGGCCATCACCGCGTGGCCGGTGCCGAGCTGGGGCTCTTGCAGGGCAAAGCGCAGGCCGGGGCGGCCAGCCAGGTGTTGGCGCACCTGGTCGGCGCGGTAGCCCACCACCACGATGGTGCGGTCCGGTTCCAGGGACCTGGCCAGCTCCAGCACGTGGTCGATGAGGGGTCGGCCGGCGAGGGGGTGCAGGACCTTGGGCAAGCGCGATTTCATGCGGGTGCCCTTGCCGGCGGCCAGGATCACTATGGCCGGGGTGGGGCAGGTGGCCGGTGCGTGGTTCGTCATGGGTTGTCATGTTATGACCACCCGAGGGAAAAAACAAGGGGGCGTTAGGTGGCTGTCCTCTTTTTCGGCCGGCCCGGGCTGGCTGGGCCTGGTTGCTAAACGCGCCTCTGGTTGAGCCCGGTTTTATGGTGCATGGCTTGAGCCTTTGGGACCGTTGGCGGCGGCGCAGCGGACAGTTGGCTTGGGCAGTCTTTAACTTGTGATCCCCCGGGGCAGGTCCCGGGGGATCACAAGCAGGGCGTATCAGCTATCATCCAAGAAAATATTGCTAAAACGTGGGCAGCGCTTTCTTGGTCCCAAGGCCCACGTCAGTTAAATATAGCCGTTACGATATTAACCCGGGTGAAGCTATTAATTTATTGGCCTACTGCCTTTTGGTGTATTTTATGTCATAATTGTACCACGTGACATTGACGACGCCAGCGATGGAATAATACCCCATAGCCCCCCTACTTTCCCGGGTAGTTGTCGAAGTGAATTCGCCGTCGATAATAAACTTGTAATGAGAATTTTTTTGGCAAGCGCAGGCCAAAATAGTCACACCGCTATAGCTACCATCCGAATTAACCGTCATGTCGTCACGCAACGATATAGTTTCAGTGCTTCCACCACAATACCAGCCACAGAAGTCAGCGGTCCTGGATATAAGATTGCCCTGTTCATCATATTTTACAGTACCGAAATGGCGACCCACAAATCTTTTATTTCGATACGTTGTCATAACATAGTCCCAAACGCCGGCCAAGCTGGCCTTGCTGTAGGTCCCTGCGGTGGTTGTTCCTCCTCCGTCACCACCTCCGGTATCACACGCCGGCAGGCCAAAAAGCACCAGGACCAAAACAACTACTAATGCCCTTTTGACGATTGAGCTCATTTCTTCCTTCCTTCCCCTTCCCCTTTCATCGGCGTTTTCACGCCTGCGATAAAAAACAGATGAAGCTATTAATTTATTGGCCTACTGCCTTTTGGTGTACTCTATGTCGTAATTATACCAGGAGACATTGAAGCCAATGGTGTAATTGTAAACCCCCATAGCTCCACTACTTTTCCTGGTGGTTGCCGAAGTGAATTCTCCGTCGATAATAAACTTGAGAGGCTCGAGTTTTCTGCAAGTGCATACCCAAGTAGTCATACCGCTATAGGTACCATCCGAATTCACCGTTATGTCGTCACGCAACGCTATGGTTGTAGTTATTCCACCACACAGGGAACAGACGCTAGCTGTCCTAGATATAAGATTGCCCTGTTCATCATATTTTACAGTACCGAAAAAGCGACCTATAAATGCTTTATTGTAATATAGGTTCGTGACATAGTCCCAAACGCCGGCCAAGCTGGCCTTGCTGTAGGTCCCTGCGGTGGTGGTTCCTCCTCCGTCACCACCTCCGGTATCACACGCCGGCAGGCCAAAAAGCACCAGGACCAAAACAACTACTAATGCCCTTTTGACGATTGTGCTCACTTTTTCTCTCCCTCCCCTTTCATCAGCGTTTTCACGCCTGCAATAAAAATTGTTTATGCATCGACGAGTGCGCATTACCTGATCGCACAAGTACCGGTCTACTGGCATTCGGAGTTAATTTCATTGATCTGGGCAGAACTTAGCAATCTCAATCATAATGAGAGGCCGCTGCATAATGGCGGCATTTAATTTCTCGCCTGTATTGTTGCCGATTTTTGTTTAAGGCATGAAGGGTAATACCCCGCGCAGATACCTTCCTTGCTCCCGACCAGGCCATGTGGACCTGTGCGGGGGAGTTTTTCACTCTCCAGGCAGACTAACCCCACCATGAGCGCCGCCTTCTTGAGATTGAAGGCCACGGCGTTCAAGAGAAATTCCAGCTTCACCTTGGCGCATCCCAAGTAGCGCGCCCGCGGGAATACATAGTCCCGCTTCGTGGCATCGGGTGTGTCGTAGTCAAAGGAGAATCCCACAAACCGCCGGAAGGATATGCGGTCCGCCAGGGCATCGTCCATGCCCTGGTCGCTGAGATTGTACCAACGCCGGAGCAAAAGCACCTTGAACATGCCCAGGGCAGGATAAGCCGGGTCGCCCACCGCGTCCCGGTTGCGGCGAAGCTTTCTCTTCAAAAGCTTCTCGATGGGGGCCCAGTCCATAATCCAGTCTACATTCATCCAGAAAAGTCTTAGCCTTATTCAACCGGCTAACCGTCAAGCCAGATACCCAAACCAGACTTCTCAAAACTATTGGACAACTCACACCCCCAGGACCCACGGGCCGGAAGCATTATATTGAATTAATTCAAGTGGTTATTATAAAATACCCGCGAAATGCCGTGCATCGGCCTCAATGAATATTTCGTAAAAAGCTCTTTGGCGGTAACCATTTTGAATACGTTTATCAGACATTATAGGGACAATTACCTCGCTTAGCAACCCTTAATTGTAGGTTTATTTGACATCTCTCTAGACCTTTCAAGACCATTTTGTCTCGCGGTTATTAATTTGAGGCACCGGTTATATATGTATGGGTTTAGTTTATGAACAAATAATTTGAGTATAATTGCGATAGTAGCGGCTGGCAAATGGTCGCCGTCTTTGTCCTGGAGCTGTTCCGAATCCGTCACGATTAAAATGGCAGGAAGCACATTCCGTAGACACGTGCTGGTAAGTAGGCAATGTATTCCGGTAGCCGCCCCTGGCGCCAAAGGCTAGGGAGAAATTTTAGCATCGGCGGGTGTGGAGTACGTTTAGCGGCTTTTTGCTTGCAAATAAAAACGGGTGCTCCCGTGGTTGGAGCACCCGTGGTTGGTTGTGGTTTTTGGGGCCGTTGTCCGGCCTAGTTGCCAGCCCCCTTTGTCCAGCCCCCTTTGTCCAGCCCCCGAGTAGCCAGTCGAGCCCCGGAAGGTAGCCCCCTTAGGCGAGGGAGCCGCCGCGGTCGGCGACACGCATACGGAGCATGGCGCGTTTCATGGCGGCTTCGGCGCGGGCGAAGTCGATTTCTTCGGCCTGGGCCTGGGCGAGTCGTTTTTCGGCTCTTTCGCGGGCGCTTTTTGCGCGGTCGGTATCTATTTCGCGGGCCAGTTCCGCGGCCTCGGCCAGTACGGTGACTCTTTCGCCGGTTACTTCGGCGAAGCCGCCGGCTATAGCGGCGTAGTCGGTTTGGTTGCCATCGCGGAATCGCATCTCACCCACGGCCAGGGTAGCGAGGAAGGGGACGTGCCCGTAGAGCACTCCGAACTCGCCCTCGGTGCCGGTACAGACGACGACGTCGACTTCTTTACTAAGCAGGAGCTTATCCGGGGTAACGACTTCCAGTTTGATCTTTTTGGCCATGGACTGGTATCCCTTTCAGCGCTTATTCGCCCGTCAGCTTCCGGGCTTTTTCTACGGCCTGATCAATGGAGCCCACCATCATGAAGGCCTGCTCGGGCAGTTCGTCGTGTTTACCTTCGAGGATTTCCTTAAATCCGTTGACGGTGTCTTCGATCTTGACGTACTGGCCGGGCATACCGGTGAAGACCTCGGCCACGTTGAAGGGCTGGGACAGGAAGCGTTGCACGCGGCGGGCGCGGGCGACGGTGATCTTGTCCTCGTCGGATAGTTCGTCCATACCGAGGATGGCGATGATGTCTTGCAGGTCTTTGTATTTTTGCAGGGTCATCTGCACCTGTCGCGAGACGCCGTAGTGTTCTTCGCCGATATAGTTGGGGTCGAGGATCCGGCTGGTGGAGTCCAGGGGGTCCACGGCGGGGTAGATACCGAGCTCGGAGATTTGTCGGCTCAGGACGACGGTGCCGTCGAGGTGCGCGAAGGTGGTTGCCGGCGCCGGGTCGGTGAGGTCGTCGGCGGGCACGTAGACGCACTGCACAGAGGTAATGGATCCCTTGGTGGTGGAGGTGATGCGCTCCTGGAGCTCACCGAGGTCGGTACCGAGGGTAGGCTGGTAGCCGACGGCGGAGGGCATACGGCCCAGGAGGGCGGAGACTTCGGAGCCGGCCTGGGTGAAGCGGAAGATGTTATCGATGAACAGGAGCACGTCCTGGCCCTGTTCGTCGCGGTAGTATTCCGCGGCGGTGAGGGCCGAGAGGGCCACGCGGGCGCGGGCGCCGGGAGGCTCGGTCATCTGTCCGTAGATGAGGGCGGCCTTATCGATAACGCCGGAGTCTTTCATTTCGTGGTAGAGGTCGTTACCCTCGCGGGTACGCTCGCCCACGCCGGCGAAGACGGAGATACCGCCGTGTTGCATGGCGATATTGTGGATCATCTCCATCATGATGACGGTTTTGCCGACGCCGGCGCCGCCGAACATGCCCATTTTACCGCCGCGGGGGAAGGGTACCAGGAGGTCCATAACCTTAACGCCGGTTTCGAGGACGTTAACGCTGGTGTCCTGGTCTACCAGTCCGGGAGCCGGGCGGTGGATGGGGTAGAAGTTTTTTCCACCCACGGGCCCCAGGCCGTCCACGGGCCTGCCGACCACGTTTAGCACGCGGCCGAGGATCTCGTCGCCCACCGGCATCTGGATTGGTTTACCGGTGTCTTTAACGGGCAGTCCCCGCTGCAGACCTTCGGTAACGTCCATGGCGATGGTACGCACCGTGTTGTCGCCGAGGTGCTGTGCGACCTCGACAACCAGGTTGTCTTCCTCGTCGTTAATGGCCTTGTTGGTGATGAGCAAGGCGGTCATGATGGGGGGCAGATCGCCGCCCTCGAACCTTACGTCGACCACGGGCCCGATGACCTGGGTAATAGTGCCGGTTCTCATCTGAAAGAGCCTCCTGAAAGAAGCAATGTTAAACTTATAGGAACCTTTAACCCTTGAGTGCTTCGGCGCCGCCGACGATATCCATCAATTCGGCGGTGATGGCCGCCTGGCGGGCTTTATTGAAGACCAGGGTAAGGTCTTTGATCATTTCCTTACAGTTATTGGTGGCGTTGTCCATGGCGGCCATGCGGGCGGCCTGTTCGCTGGTGCCGGTTTCCAGCAGGCCGCTGTACATGCGCACATTGACGTAGCGCGGCAGGAGTTCCACCAGGATTTCCTCGGCCGATGGTTCGGTGAGGTATTCGGCCGCGCCAATTTGTTGTTGCTCCGGTTCCACATCCTCGCCGGTATCGACCGGGCTGATGGGCAGGAGTTTTTCCACGGTGGGGACCTGGGACACCATGGACTGGAACTTGGAGTAGATGAAGTAGACCTCTTGGACCTCGCCGTTTAAGAAGGCGTTTAGTCCGAAGCGGGCCACCTTCACGGCCAGGTCGAAGTCGATGACGTTCATGGCGCCGCGCAGTTGTTCGGCCATGGGGGTTTTGCGGCGCTTGAAGAAGTCGGCGCCTTTGCGTCCCACGACATAGAAGTCCACTTCCTGGCCCTTGGCCTTGCGGTCGTTTAGGAACTGCTGGGCGGCCAGGATGAGGTTCATATTGAAGGAGCCGCAGAGTCCGCGGTCGGCCGAGAGCAAGATGAGGGCCACCTTGTCCACGGTTTCGGGCTGGGCCAGGAGGGGGTGAATCTCCGGGTCCACGCCTTGGGACAGGCTTCCGAGCACCTCGGCGTATTTTTCGGCATATGGCCGGAAGCGCTCGGTTTTTTCCTGCACTCCGCGCAGTTTGGCCGCGGCCACCATGTTCATGGCCCGGGTGATCTGCCGGGTCTTTTTTACCGCGGCGATCTTATTTTGGATATCTCGCAGTGATGGCATTTATCTACCTTCTGCTGCTAGCTGGGCTGGAAAACGCCGTCGAACGCCTCGAGCACGGATTTGAATTTAGCGTCGAGGGCGTCGTCGATCTCCTTCTTTTCGTCCAACTCGCTCCACAGGTCGGGGTGTTTGGACTCGATGAAGTCGTAGAGTTGCTGTTCGTATTCGGCCAGCATGCTCAGCTCGTATTTATCGAGGTATCCCCTGGTACCGGCGTAGAGGATGGTCACCTGTTTGGCCATATTGAGCGGCTGGTACTGGGGCTGCTTGAGGATTTCCACCAAGCGGGCGCCACGTTTGAGCTGCTGTTGGGTGGCCTTGTCGAGGTCGGAGCCGAACTGGGCGAAGGCCTCGAGTTCGCGGTACTGGGCCAGGTCGAGCCGGAGGGTACCGGCGACTTGCTTCATGGCCTTGACCTGGGCGGCGCCACCGACGCGGCTCACCGACAGGCCGACGTTGATAGCCGGGCGCACGCCGGAGAAGAACAGGGCGGGCTCCAGGTAGATCTGGCCGTCGGTGATGGAGATCACGTTGGTGGGGATGTAGGCGCTGACGTCGCCGGCCTGGGTTTCGATGACCGGCAGGCTGGTGAGGCTACCGGCGCCGAGGTCATCGGACAGTTTGGCCGAGCGCTCCAGGAGGCGGCTATGGTTGTAGAAGATATCTCCGGGGAAGGCCTCGCGTCCCGGGGGGCGGCGCAGCAGCAGGGAGATTTGGCGATAGGCCACCGCCTGCTTGGACAGGTCGTCGTAGCAGATCAGGGCGTGGCCCTTGTTATCGCGGTAGAATTCTCCGATGGCGGTGCCGGAGTAGGGCGCGATGTACTGCAGGGTGGCCGGGTCGGAGGCGCAGGCGCTGACCACGCAGGTGTAGTCCATGGCGCCGTGCCGGGTGAGGACGTCGATGACCTGGGCCACGGTGGATTTTTTCTGGCCCACCGCGACGTAGATGCATTTCACGTCCTGGCCTTTTTGGTTGATGATGGCGTCGACCAGCACGGCGGTTTTACCGATCTGGCGGTCGCCGATGACCAGCTCACGCTGTCCGCGGCCCACCGGGGTCATGGCGTCGATGGCCTTTAGCCCGGTGTACATCGGCTCGTGCACACTCTTTCTGTGCACCACGCCGGGGGCCACCACCTCGATACGGTGGTAGGTATCGGTCTCGATAGGCCCCTTGCCGTCCAAGGGGTTACCCACGGGATCGATGACGCGGCCGATAACCGCGTCTCCCACCGGCACCTCGGCGATGCGACCGGTACGTTTGACCGTGTCACCTTCGCGGATGTGTTCAACTTCGCCCATAACGGCGACGCCCACGCTGTCCTCGTCCAGGTTGAGCACCATGCCCAGGATGTCGTGCGGGAATTCCAGCAACTCCCCGACCATGGCTTTTTCAACCCCGTGGATGCGAGCGATACCGTCACCCACCGAGAGCACGGTTCCGGTCTCAGCGACCTCGACCTTTTTGTCGTAGTCTTTGATCTGCTCTCGAATAACCTGACTGATCTCTTCTGCTCTAATCTGCATCAGGCGTATTCACCCCTTCTCAAGGAATCTTTTAAAGTCTCCAGCTGCATGCGGACGGAGCCGTCGAGCACCAGGTCCCCGATGCGCGCCACGACCCCGCCGATCAGGCTGGGATCCTCTTTAACCTTCAATGTCACGTCCGCCCCGGCCACGTTGGCCAGCGCCTCCTTGATGCGCTTGACATCGTTCTCCGACAGGGGCACGGCCGAGATGATTTCGGCCCGGGTTATGCCCTTGACCTCGTCGATGAGGCTGTCGTAGACCGAGTGGATTTCCCGTATGACGTCGATACGTCCCCGGTCCATCAACAGGCGGAAAAAGTTTTTAACCATGGGGCTGAGCCCCAGCTTTTCCAGGAAGGTATCGAGCAGTCTGCGGCGGTCGTCGAACTCCAGGCCGGGGTTGGACAGGACCGTTTCCAGCTCGGCCGACTCGTCCAGCAGCCCCACCCATTGGGCCAATTCCTCGCCGTACTTCTCGAAGTTGCCGTCTTCCCTGCCCAGGTCCAGCAGAGCCCGGGCATAGCGTTTGGCCACTATCAGATTGGTCACTGTGCCTCCCGTTGCACCCGCTCGAGGTATTCATCGACCAGGCGGACCTGGTCGTCGTCATTGATATTTTGTTTTAAGAGGTCTTCGGCCAAGGCGGCGCTCATCTCGGCGATTTCGCGTTTGAGCTCGCTCTTGGCGGCCTCGGTTTCCTGCTCGATGGTGAACTGGGCCTGGGCCTTGATTCGTTCGGCCATGGCGCGGGCCTCTTGGATGATCTTTTCTTTTTCGCGCTCGCCCTGGGCCCTGAATTCCTCCAGGATGGCCTCGCGTTCTTTTTCGACCTCTTTGAGGCGGGCTTCCAGGATGGCGTATTGGCGCTTGGCCTCTTCGCGCTTGGCCTCCAGCTCTTCGAGTTCGGCCTTGATATTGGCGGTACGCTGCTTGAGTCCCTGGGACATGGGCTTGCGCAGCAGGAAGAAGAGCACGATGAACAGCACCGCGAAGTTCATCACTCGGTAGATGAAGTCCCAGAATTTTTCATCGGTGAGGCTGCTGGCGTGGTGGGTGGCGCCGGCGGCGCCGGCGGCTTCGCCGCCGTGTCCGGAGGCATAGGCCACGGTGGCCAGGGCCAGCACGACCAGCGCGGAGATGGCCGCCGGGAGCAGTCTGCGGGTGATGGGGGTCTTGAGGCTCACTGGATAGTCCTCCCCAAAACTTTTTGGGCCAGTTCCTTGCCAAAGGTTTGGACCTGGCCTTTGAGCTCATCACGGGCCTTGGCGATATCGGCGGCGATCTGCTCGCGTACCTTGGCCACCGCCTCTTCCATTTCCTTGGTGGCCGCCTCGATCATCTCGCGTTCGACCTGCCGGCCCTGGTTTTTGATATCCTCGCGCACCGCGGCGCCGGCCCGGCGGGCCTCGGCCCGCCTGGCTTCCATCTCTTCGGTCTTGGCCTTGACGCCTTCTTGGCTGGAGGTGATATCGCTGTTGAGCTCAGCTATCTTTTCGGCCCGCTTTTTGAGTATGCCGCGGATGGGTTTGTACAGGACGAAATTGAGCAGCAGCATCAGCAACAGGAAGTTGCCGATCTGCCAGAACAGGGAATCGTTGATATCAATCATGCGTTGCAAACTCCCCTTTGCCGATACGGCTGGTCAACGGCGCTTACATCTTCCGGCGGCCCCGGCCGACCCTGCACGCCGGCCTACTCTGTACCGCGCCGACCTGCTTTCACCGGCCTGGCTTGCTTTGCACCTGGCCGACCTTTCACCCGGCCGACGGTTTTATCACCGAGCGGCCAGCTTGCTTTCTCACCGGGGCAGGCGGCTTTTTCACCAGGCCGGCCGGTGGTTTCGGCTTTTTTTAAGAAGCCTGGGCGCATACAGTTTGTGCCTCCGGGCACACACCCGGGCACACCAATGCGGCCATGCGTGCAAGTTGCGCCGTTCTACAATATTTCCCAACTTGTGTCAAAAGGTTTTTTTATGATCGTGTGAACATACATCATTTTATAACCCTCAGCGGCAGGAATTAGTCCCAGGAACTGAGACGGGCCGGCCCGAGGCCGCGAGGGCGAGTTTTTGGCGAATAACGCGCCGGGGGGGTGCTATGGTGCAACGCCCGGCGCGGGCCGCAAGCGGCTATTTTATTCGGTCCGGGCGCGGGGCCGGGGAGCGTGATTGGGGGCGGGGCCCGAACTCGCCCGGGTTGACCCCGGGATCGCCCCCGGTTTCACCCTTGCGGCCTTACGCTGTTGGTCTTGGTCCCTTTGGCTTGGGCCCGCCCCTGCGGCCTCGCCCTGTTGCCTTAGCCCTTTCGGCCCGGCCCCCTTTTGGTCCTTGGGCGCGGTCTCTTTGGTCTCGTTTTGGCGGCCCTGGCCCCTTCGGCCCGGCCCCTTTGGCCCCCTACTCGCCGGCGGCCAGGAGGGTTACCTTGGCGCCGGCGGGGATTTGTTGGTCGCCGGCCATGCGGCAGTGGCCCTCGAAGAGCACGCCTTCGTCCATGACCACCAGGGGAGCCATGATGTTGCCCTTGAGCTTGCCGGGGGTTTTGAGTTCGATGCGTTCGGTGGCGGTGACGTCTCCGATCACTTCGCCACAGATGGTTACGTTGGTAGCGTGGATATCGGCTTTTACCTGGGCCGAGGAGCCGACCAGCAGGCTGCCTTTTCCCCGCACTTCGCCGCTGAACTCGCCGTCCAGCCTGGCTTGACCCTCGAACCGCAGCAGGCCTTCGAGCGAACTGCCGGTGCCGATGAACGCGGTCATCTCACCTTCACGGCGTCTTTTGGCCATGAAACACTCTCCTGGGGCCACCGTCCTGGCGCGGCCGGCGGCGCAAAGTAGGGATAATGTCTTTTTCGTGACGGTCTGAATGTTAGGCGGTTTTGCGCCCCAGAAAATACGTATCACGAGAGCGTAGGGGGAGGCAAAAGAAAAAAGCGGGGAGGTGGTTATTTGCGGGCGAAGATGAAGCGGTGGATACAGACGGACTGGATCAGGCCGATGGCGGCCATGGCGGTGATCATGGAGGAGCCGCCGTAGGAGATGAAGGGCATGGGTATACCCACCACGGGGAAGAGTCCCAGGAGCATGCCGACGTTGATGAGGGTGGGCCAAAAGAGGCAGGCGGTGGCCCCGGCCACCAGGAGCATGCCGAGGCGGTCCTTGGCCTTCCAGGCCTGGTACAGGGCGCGGATGATGATGGCCAGCATCAGCAGCAGCACCACCATGGCGCCGACGAATCCCCATTCCTCGGCCAGCACGGAGAAGGCGAAGTCGGTGTGTTGTTCGGGCAGGAAGTGCAGTTGGCTTTGGGTGCCGGCCATGAAACCTTTGCCGAAGAGCTCGCCGGAGCCGACGGCTATTTTGGATTGGATGATGTGGTAGGCCGAGCCGAGGGGGTCGCTTTCGGGGTTGAGAAAGCTGAAGATGCGTTTTTTTTGGTAGTCTTCCAAAAAGCTCCAGCCCACGATGACCAGGGGCAGGGCCGGGGCGGTCATGAGGGCCAGGGAGGCCAGGCGCACGCCGTTGACCAGGATGATGGAGGCGCCGATGATCACCAGCAGCAGGGCGGTGCCGAGGTCGGGTTGTTTGAGGATGAGCGCGGCGGGCACGGCCACCATGACCAGGGGTGGGATGAGCTGGCGCAGGTTGTAGGGTTCGTGGGGGTCGCGGCGGGCGAAGTAGTGGCTCAGGGCGATGACGATGCTCAAGCGGGCGAACTCCGAGGGCTGGACCATGATGGGTCCCACGGCCAGCCAGCGCTGGGAGCCGCCCATTACTTTGCCCCAGAAGAGCACGGCCACCAGGCCGGCCACGGTAAGCAGGTATATGAGCCAGGCCAGCGATGCCAGGCGCTGGTGTCCGATGAGCACCACGGCCAGCATCACCCCCAGGCCGATGGAGAACCAGGTGAGTTGCTTGAGGTAGATGGCGTTGCCGCCGGTATGGAAGGAGGAGGCGGCGGAGTAGAGGTTCACCACTCCGGCGGCGGCCAGGGCCATGACCAGTACCAGGAGCCACCAGTCGATATTGGACCATATGCGTCCGCCGGTCATGGCGTGGCTCCGTGGTTGGGGGCGGGTGGTTTGGGAGCGGTGGTTTGGCGGCGCGAGGCGAAGAAGGCCTCCATGATTTTCTTGGCCACCGGGGCGGCGTCGGACCCGCCGTGGCCGCCGTGCTCCACCACCACGCCGATGGCGATGACGGGGTTTTCGGCCGGGGCGTAGCAGACGAACAAGGCGTGGGAGCGGTATTTCCAGGGGATTTTTTTATCGGAGCCGTAGGCTTTTTCGATTTTGAGGGAGACCACCTGGGAGGTGCCGGTTTTGCCGGCCACGGTAATGCCATCGAGGGCGGCGCGGCGGGCGGTGCCGTGGGGTTCATTGACCACGGCCAGCAGTCCCTGGTGTATGGCCTTGAGGTGGGCCGGTTTGACCGGCACCCGGGTGGTGACCCCCGGCACCTCGGGCACCGGCGCTGCGCCATCGGCGGCCGAGACCTGTTTGACCAGGGAGGGGGTGACCAGGCGTCCGCCGTTGGCGATGACGGCCACCATGCGGGCCAGTTGCAGGGGGGTGACCAGGTTGAAGCCCTGGCCGATGGCCACCGAGAGGGTTTCGCCCTCCTGCCATTTTTCGCCGAAGCGGCGTTTTTTCCAGGCGGAGGTGGGCACCAGTCCGCCGGACTCGTGGGGCAGGCTCACGCCGGAGGGGCTTCCCAGGCCGAAGGCGCGGGCGTACTTAGCCAGGCGGTCGACCCCCAGGCGTTGGCCAACTTTATAGAAATAGATATCGCAGGACTCGCGCAGGGCTTTTTTAAGGTCCACGGCGCCGTGGCCGCCGTGCTTGTGGGCCCAGCATTTATAGGTACGGCGGCCGAGTTTTATTTCGCCGCCGCAGAAGAAGGTGGTCTGGGGGGTGATGACGCCTTCGGCCAGGCCGGCGGCGGCGGTGACTATTTTGAAGGTGGAGCCTGGGGGGTATAGTCCGCTGATGGCGCGGTTTTTCAGGGGGTGCAGGGGGTCCTTGGTGATTTTATTCCACTGGGCCGAGCTCATGCCGGTGATGAAGGAGTTTTGGTCGTAGCTGGGCGAGGAGTAGAGGCAGTAGACCTGTCCGTTTTGGGGGTTGATGGCGGCCACGCCGCCCACCCGTCCCTTGAGGGCGGCGGCGGCGGCGCGCTGCAGGTCCAGGTCGATGCTGAGGGTGATGTCGTGTCCCGGCACCGGGGGGACCTCGGCCAGGAGGGCCAGCTCGCGTCCCCGGGCGTTGACCTCCACCCGGCGGACGCCGCGGCGGCCGTGCAGGACGCTTTCGCGGGAGCGCTCCAGTCCGTCGCGGCCCACGTAGTCGCCCATGCGGTAGAGTCCGGCGGCGGCGGATTTGAGCTCGCGTTTGTTTATCTGGCCCAGGTAGCCGATGACGTGGGCGGTCTCCAGGGCGGCCAGGTAGTTACGGCGGTAGTCCACCAGGAGCTTCACCCCGGGCAGTTCATAGCGGAAGGTTTCGAGCAGGGCCAGTTGTTTGCGGGTGAGGTGGTATAGCAGGCGCACCGGCTTGAAGCGGGTGACCCCGCGGGCGGCGCGGCGGGCCTTGTCCAGCTCGGCGGGGTCCAGGTCCACCAGTTGCTTGAGGCGGCGGGCCAGCCGGTCCCAGTCCTCGACGTCTTCGGGTACCACGGCCAGGGTGAAGGTGGGCACGTTTTCGGCCAAGCGGCGGCCCTTGGCGTCGAGGATGAGGCCGCGGAAGGGGGCGACGTCCACGCTGCGCACCCGGTTGTGTTCGCTCTTGTCGCGGAACTGCTCGCCGCGCAGAATCTGCAGGTACCACAGGCGCAAGAAGAGGGCCAGAAAGGCCACGGCCACCACTATCATGGCCACGATGATGGTGCCGCGTCCCTCGGGGGCCGAGGGGGTCTCCAGGCCGCGTCCCATGGCCAGGGTCCAGGCGAAGCGGTGTTTGCCCCGGGCCCCGGTCACCTGACGCCTCCGAGGGCGTCGCGCCGGGGCCATACGCGGCTGACGGCGGCGACCAGTTTTTCGAGCAGGAAGAAAAACACCGGGGCGGTGACGGCGCAGAGAACGGCCTGGGCCAGGACGGTGAGCCAGTAGTCGGCCGGGGCCAGGAAGCGGCGCTCGGCCAGCACCAGGCCGCCGACCACCATCAGTTGGCCGGCCAGGCTCAGCAGGCCCACGGCGATCATCTGGAAGGGCCAGGTGCTGATATCGAGCCAGTTGGCCAGGGCGGCGCTGACGAGAAAGGCGCCCATCAAGGCCGATAGCTGCAGGCCCACGAAGCCGCCGGAGAGCAGGTCGGCCAGGATGCCCAGGAGGAATACCACCACGGCGCCGGCGGCCAGGGGCAGGTAGAAGCCGGCCGAGACGGCCACCACGATGATGGGATGCAGGCGCACGCCGCCTATTTCCCACCAGGCGAACACGGTGGTGGAGAGCACCAACAAGATGAAGCCCAACAGGGCGGTGGCCAACAGCCGGGGCCAGGGCGAGGGCTTGGGGATCATGGCGTCGGCTTCCGGGAGGAGCGTGGGCGGTGACGAGTCCGGGGCCGGGTGGGCGCGGCGGCGCGTTTTTCGGCCTCGGCCATGGCCTTTTGCACGAACTTGGGTTGGCGCAGGATAACCAGCACCTCTTCCAGGCGCTGGAAGTCCACGGCCGGGGCGGCGGTGACCCGGCTGAAGACGCCGCGTCTTTCGGCCCGCACGGTGGTCACCGAACCGACCAGCAGGCCCTTGGGAAATACGCCGGCCACGCCGGAGGTGATGAGGCGGTCGCCGGGGCGCACGTCGTTTTTGCTTTCCACGTAATTGAGTTTGAGCCCCTGGTCGCCGGCGCCGATGACCAGGCCACGGGTGCGGTTGCGCTGCACCAGCACGTCGACGCCGGCGTTGGGGTCGATGAGCAACAGGACCTTGGAGTAGTGGGGGCTCACCAGCACGGTGCGCCCCACCAGCCCCTGGACGCCTATCACCGGCATGTGGGGTCCCACGCCGTGGATGGAGCCCTTGTTAATGATCACGGTGCGGAAGTGGCCGGTGACGTCGGCGGCCACCACGTCGGCGGTCACGGTGGGCCATTGTTTGCTCTGGCTCAGTCCCAGCAGGGCGCGCAGGCGGCGGTTGGCCAGGCGCAGGTCCTCGGTGGCCGCCTGCTGTTGGCGCAGGCGGGCCAGTTGGGCCATGAGCCGGCGGTTTTGTTCGGCGGTGTTTACCAGGTTGAAGTAGGCGTTGAAGACGTTGTCGATCTTATCGCCGACCCAGGTGATGGAGCGCTGCACCGGCCCCACCACCTCCAGGGCCATGCGGCCCATAAGGGAGCTGGTGTTGGGGTTGGAGGCGTTGATGGAAAACACCGCCAGGGTGCCCAGCACGATTACGAAGATAATAATGGTCAGTCGATAGCGTCTGAAGAATCCCACGGCCTGCCCGGTGCGTCCCGGTTGGGATATTTGGTTTGGCGGCCCTTTGTAGGCCCTGTGGGCCGGACCGTCGGTGATTACCTCTGGCTATATTTTAGCGCGCCGCCGGCTGGCTTGCAGCCCGGGACCGCCCTACCGTTGTTGGCTCGCCGGCCTTGCCTTGTCGCCCGGCCGGCCTTTAGTCCCTTGGCCCTGACCGCTCCGGCTGGCTCTTTATCCCTTGGCCTTGACCTCGTTCGCCCGCCGGCCCTTGGTTCCTCGGCCCGTCGCCCTTGGCCTCCTTGGCTCCCCGGCCTGTCACCCTTTCGCCCGCCGGACCTTCGCTCCTTTAGCCCCTTTGCCCGCCGGCCCTTGGTCCCCTTCGCCCCCTTTACCAGCCCCCTTTACCAGCCCCCTCGAGCAGCCCCCTTGAGCAGCCCCCGTCGGCCGGGTTACTTGATGGTGACCTCGCGTAGGAGGTCGACCCGGTCCAGGACCTTGCCCGAGCCGAGGACCACGGTGGACAGCGGGTCTTCGGTGATGGTGATGGGCAGGTCGGTTTCCTGGTTGAGCAGTTGGTTGAGGTTACGCAGCAGGGCCCCGCCGCCGGTGAGCACGATACCGCGGTCGACGATATCGGCGGCCAGTTCGGGCGGGGTTTGTTCCAGGGCGATCTTGACGGTTTCCACGATGGTGTCGACCTGTTCGGTGATAGCCAGGCGCACTTCCTCGCTGTCGATGGTGAGGGTTTTGGGTATACCGGTGACCAGGTCGCGTCCTTTGACTTCCAGGGTATCTAGCTTATCGGACTTGATGGCGGTGCCGATGGTGGTTTTGATGATCTCGGCGGTGCGTTCTCCCACCAGGAGGTTGTGTTTTCGTTTGATGTGTTGGCGTATACCCTCGTCCATTTTGTCGCCGCCGACGCGCACGCTCTTGGCGTAGACGATGCCGGCCAATGAGATGACGGCCACTTCGGTGGTGCCGCCTCCGATATCCACGATCATGTTGGAGGTGGGTTCGGTGATGGGCAGCTCGGCGCCGATGGCCGCGGCCATGGGCTCTTCGATGAGATATACTTCGCGGGCGCCGGCGCTCTCGGCGCTTTCGCGCACGGCGCGTTTTTCCACCTGGGTGATGCCGGAGGGCACGCTGACGATGATGCGGGGGCGGATGAGGCTGCGGCGTCCGTGGACCTTGCGAATGAAGTGGCGCAGCATGGCCTCGGTTACTTCGAAGTCGGCGATGACGCCGTCCTTCATGGGGCGGATGGCCTCGATATTGCCGGGGGTGCGCCCCAGCATCATCTTGGCTTCCTTGCCCACGGCCACCACGCGGCTGCCGGAGCGGTTATCCCGGCGAACGGCCACCACGCTGGGCTCGCTGAGTACGATACCTTTGCCTTTGACGAAGACCAGGGTGTTGGCGGTCCCGAGGTCGATGGCCATGTCATTGCTGAACATGCCTAGGATGGGGTCCAGCAGCATGTAGCGGCTCCTTGCCTTTCTCGCGTGCGTTGCTCCCGGCCGGCGGGCGGCAACTTGTTCTCGGTTAATCGGGTCGCCGGCGACGACCGGCCCCCCCCCGCCGGCTGGTGGTAACCATTCACCCAGCCCCGCTCAACGCTCCCGGCCCCGGGAACCGGCGGGCGAGTGCTTTTTAAGGCGGCTTGGGACTACGGCGTGAATGAATCGCGGCTCACCACCCCTCCCATCGCAGCTACCGCCCCCCGTCTCCTCCACGGCTCTCGGCCGGTTTAACTGGCGTGGCTGGCACTTACGCCACCGGTTACGCGGGTCAGAGTACCAGAGGGCAGAGAGCTAGGCAACTATATTTGTGGTGGGGGTTGGAAAAAGGGGGTAAAGATTAGCGATGGCCGTTGAGAAGACCGAAACCGGTGAAATAATTTGACAGCATAAGCATGTTGTGATTAACTAACTTCTTTATAGACAACGAGGATTTTCACACTCTGCGCGCCGCCCGCTTATCCATGCCGTGGAGGACCGGTCGGGACCCGTCAACCCCGACTAAGGCAGTTGCTACCCTCCCGATTGTGCAGGCCGGGCTTGTTAAGGTGAAGTAAGATGAAGCGTACGTTTCAGCCCAGCAATACCAAGAGGAAACGAACCCACGGATTTTTGGTCCGTAGCCGGACCAAGTCGGGACGCAGGGTACTGCGTCGTCGTAGGGCCAAAGGACGCCGCCGGCTGGCCGTGTGAGCAGCGTCGGCGACTATGGTGGTTCGGGGCGATCACAGGTTCCCCGGGGCCCATCGCCTGCGAAAGCGGCGCCAGTTCCTGGCTATGAGCCGCTACGGCTCCCGTGTAGTCACCCCCCATTTCGTAATTCTATGGCGCCGCAGTTCGGCGAGGCACAGCCGTTTGGGCATTACGGTGACCAAACGGGTGGCCGGCGCGGTGGGCCGCAACCGGGTCAAGCGGATGGTGCGCGAGGCCTTCCGCAACTCGTATCGCTGGTCACGGGCCGGCCTGGACGTGGTGGTGATCGCCAAGAACGGCGCACCGCGGCTGGGTGCGGCCGAGGTGGCCCGGCAGATGGCCACGGCCCTACGGCGCATCCAGGGAGCCGGCGAGCCATGAACCCCGCGGTCAAGGGCGCGCGCGCGCTGGTGCGTTTATACCAACTGACCCTCAGCTCGGTGCTGGGGGGTCAGTGTCGGTTTTATCCCACGTGTTCAGAGTATGCCAGAGACGCCCTGGCCAAGTACGGCTTTTGGCGCGGCTTGGGCAAGTCCCTGGTGCGGGTGGCCAAGTGCCATCCCTTTCACCCCGGCGGTTACGATCCAGCCTGAAAACCTCCGGGCCGCTATTTTGAAATTTAGGAGACAGGCGCGGCCATGAAAGATTCACATCGTATTATCCTGGCGGTAGTGCTCAGCTTGGTCGTCCTGGTGGGATGGCAGATGATGATGCCGGCGCCTCCCCCCAAACCCAAAACGCCGGCCACCAAGGCCGACACCGCCGCCGCGCCGCCAGCCGGTTCGGTGCGCCCCACCGTCACCACCCAGTCCCAGGGCCAGCCGGCCACCGCCACCACCACGGCCCAGAAGCCCTCGGCCCCGGCTGCCCCGCCGGCCGGCGCAGTGCCCGAAAAACTCTTTACCATAGAAACCGAACTCTACCGGGCCACCTTCAGCTCCCGCGGGGGCGCGCTCAAAACCCTGGTGCTCAAGCACTACTACGCCAAGCCCCAAAAACAATGGTCCGACTACTACTTCAGCCGTGAGCCGCCCGACCCCAAGGCCCAGGCCTACCGTGGCTTCCTCACCCTCATGGACATGCCGGCCAGCGGGCCCTATAGCATCATCTTCAACCTTAACCCCCGCGACAACTCCCTGGCCGGCGCTACCTGGAAAGGCCACCGCCAAGGCGACAAGCTCGTTTTCACCGCCAAGGCCGGCGCCCTGCGCATCATAAAAACCTTCACCTTTTTAAACGACAGCTACCGTATCGGCCTCAAGGTCCGCATCGTCAACGAAGGCACCAGCCCCCTGAGCGTAGTGCCCGACGTGGTGCTGAGCGCCTACACCAACACCGTCGACACCAACCGCTACGCCACCAGCGGCCTGCAGGCCTACGTAAACGGCAAGCTGGTGGAAGAAGACATCAGCGACCTGGAAAAGAACCCCACCTCCATCGGCCCGGTGGACTTCGTGGCCCTGGCCATACCCTACTTCATGGGCGCGGTGGCCCCGGTGGACCCCCCGGGCGCGGCTATCCCCAGACGCCAGGCCCGCGGCGGCAAAGACAAAGACGTCATGTTCGCCGGACTCAGCACCGCCAAGCCGGTCAACATCGCCCCGGGTCCCGAGGGCGTGGTCTTCAAATACATGGTCTACTACGGACCCAAAGACCTGGCCGTGCTGGACAAGATGGGCCACAACCTGGCCGCGGCGGTGGACTTCGGATGGTTCGACATCATCGCCAAGCCCATGCTGGCCGCCCTGAACTTCTTGCAGGGATACGTGCTCAACTACGGTGTCGCCATCATCATCATCACCATCATCGTCAAACTCATCTTCTGGCCGCTCACCCGCAAGAGCTACAAATCCATGAAGGAGATGCAAAAGCTCACCCCGCAGGTGCAAAAACTGCGCGAGCGCTACAAAGACGATAAGCAGCGCCAGCAGCAGGAGATCATGCAACTGTATAAAACCTACAAGGTAAACCCCATGGGCGGCTGCCTGCCCATGCTGGTGCAAATCCCGGTATTCATCGCCTTCTACAAGGTTCTGGGAGCCTCCATCGAGCTGCGACACGCACCGTTTATGCTCTGGATCAACGACCTCTCGGCCCCGGACCGCCTCTTCCCCGACCTGGGTATCCCCTGGGTGGGCGGCCTGCCGGTGCTCACCCTGCTCATGGGCGCCTCCATGCTCATCACCCAAAAAATGACCCCCACCACCGGCGACTCCACCCAAGCCAAAATGATGATGCTCATGCCCATCATCTTCACCTTCTTGTTTATTAACTTCCCCTCCGGTCTGGTGCTCTACTGGTTGGTCAACAACATCCTGGGCATCGGCCAGCAATATGCTATTAACCGGAAGGCATAGTTCATGGACTTTATCGAATTCACCGGTAAGGACACCGAAGAGGCCCTGCAGCAGGCCGCCAAGCACTTTGACATGCCCCTGGACCGCCTGGAGATCGAGGTGGTCCAGTCCGGCTCCAACGGCATCTTCGGCATAGGTTCGCGCAAGGCCAAGGTCCTGGCCCGGCCGGCCGGACCCAGCGCTCAAGAAGAAGTGGCCGAGGTCCTGGCCGTGGTCTCCGGCAAAGCGCCGCAACCCGCGCCCGCCGCCGAGCCCGAGCCCGAGCCTGAACCGGCCGCGGCCCCGCCGGCGGCCACTGAAACCGACGACCGACCCGACCCCCGGGCCCCGCGCCCGCCCGAGCCGCCCTCCCCCGAGCTGATGGAGAGCGCCCGCCAGTGCCTGGGCCGCCTGCTCCAGGCCATGGAGCCCGAGGCCACCGTGGAGGCTAGCATCGGCGAGCGCGGCATCGAGCTGGAGATCATCGGCGGCGAAACCGGCATTATCATCGGCCGCCGCGGCCAGACCCTCGAGGCCCTGCAATACCTGGTGACCCGCATCGTCAGCCACGAGGCCGGCCGCGCCATTAGGATATCGGTCGACACCGGCGGATATCGCCAGCGCCGTTTCGAATCCCTGGCCGACCTGGCCCTGCGCATGGGCTCCAAAGCCCGCGAAACCGGCCGGCCGGTAGCCGTGGGACCGCTCAACAGCCAGGAACGCCGGGTGGTACACATGGCCCTGCGCGACCAGCACGACCTCTCCACCGTGAGCCGCGGCCGCAGCGACCTCAAAAAGGTCGTCATCACCCCCCGCTAAGGGGGCTGACCAGGGGGCTAGGGGCGACAGGATTGCTCAGGGGGGCTGGCTAGGGGGCTGGCTCAAGGGCGACAGGGGCTGCTCAGGGGGCTGCTCAGGGGGCTGACTGGGGGGCTGGCCCAAGGGCGAGGCAAAGGGACCAACGGCGCGGTGAGCCGGGGGCGATAGGGGCAAGGGCGACAGGGGGCGTAACTGGCCAGGCCAAGGACGAGAGCGCCAAGGCAAGCTGGTTGTAGGATACTGGGCGGTGAAGCTGGATCCTTAACGCCTTCCCCCACCAAGCCCGGTCTTCGGCTCCAACCACCGCCCCGATGACCCCCCTTCTGGAGTACGGCCATGGGAGAGGTCAACCACCCCTTAGCCCACGGCGACACCATCGCCGCCATCGCCACTGCCGCCGGCCCGGGCGGAATCGGCATCATTCGCATATCCGGCCCCGAGGCCTGGAGAGTGGGACGCCGGGTGTTTCGCCCCAAGTACGGCAGGCAATATAACCCGCGGGAAATACTGCGAAAACTCGTTTTAGGCCACGCCGTGGACCCGGTCAGCGGCGAGCACCTCGACCAGGTGTTGGCGGTCTTCTTCCAGGCCCCCCACTCCTATACCACTGAAAATACTGTAGAAATACATTCTCACGCCGGCCCGGCCGTAACCGCCCGGGTCCTGCAGGCCGCCCTGGCCGCCGGCGCCCGCCTGGCCCGGCCCGGTGAGTTCACCTACCGCGCCCTCATGGGCGGCCGCCTGGACCTCTCGGCCGCCGAGGCGGTGGCCCAGCTCATCGCCGCCCGCTCCACCAGCGAGGCCCGCCTGGCCCTGGCCGGCCTGGAGGGCGGCCTGGCCCGCCAACTTAAACCCGTGCGCCAGGCCCTGCTGGGCGCCGCCGCCGCGGTGGAGGCCGCGGTGGACTTCCCCGACGAGGTCGACGATATCCTCACCGTCGAGTTGGCCGAGGCCCTGGCCGGGCGGGTGATCGCCCCGCTCGAGCACCTGGTGCAACGCGCCACCGAGCGCCGCATCTGGCGCCAAGGGGCCGTGGTGGCCCTGGTGGGCCGGCCCAACGTGGGCAAGTCCACCCTGTTCAACGCCGTGTTGGGCCAGCACCGGGCCATCACCAGCCAGACCCCCGGCACCACCCGCGACGCCATCGAAGAAGCCGCCCTCATCGGCTCGGTGGTCTGCCGCCTGGTCGATACCGCCGGCCTGGCCCAAGCCGGCGACCACCTGGAAAACCTCTCCCAAGAGATGACCCGCCAGGCCCTCTCCCGGGCCGACCTGGTCCTGTTGGTGCTCGACGGCTCGGCCCCCCTCACCGCCGAAGACCGCCAGCTCATGGCCGAGACCAGCCGGTTAAAGCGGGTGGTGGCCGTAAACAAAAGCGACCTGCCTTCGGCCAGCCCCCCCTGGGAAGCGGGGACCCTAGAGGCCGGCGTGGCCGTGAGCGCGCTCACCGGCTCGGGTATGGAGGAGCTCTTGGCCGCGGTGGCCGAGGCGCTCACCGGGGGCCAGCCAGAGCCCGCCGCGGGCGAGGCTGTCGCCTCGGCCCGCCAGGGCCAAGCCCTGGAGTGCTGCCTAAAGGCAGCACGGCGGGCGGCAGTCGGCCTGCGCCGGCAGGACCCCCAGCCCGAGCTCATCAGCCTGGAGTTGGCCGAGGCCCTGGCCGCCTTGGGTGAGGTCGACGGCCAGGGTGCGCCCGAGGAGGTCTTCGAGGCGGTCTTCAGCCAATTCTGCCTGGGCAAGTAAACCCGGCCCGTGGGGCCGGCCTTGACAAGGCCGTGCCGATATGGTCTCAGTGGGACCTACTCCCAGCGACGAAGGCCCGTAAATGCACCCGCG
>JAMOVV010000134.1 GCA_027067385.1 Desulfarculaceae bacterium | reverse complement strand
CATCGCCCAACTCTTTGCCGACTACCCCCCCGCCCTCACCACGGCCCTGGGTGTGCTATCCGGCGAGCTGCTGCGCTGGAGACGAGTACACAACCTCACCGGCCACCGCGACCAGCTCTCGGTGGCCGTGGATTTATTCTTAGACAGCCTGGCCCTGGTCCCGCACGTGCAGGGACCGAGCCTGCTGGACATCGGTTCCGGCGCTGGTTTTCCCGGTTTGGTGCTGGCCCTGGCCCTGCCTGGTCTGCGGGTGAGCCTGCTGGAGTCCCGGGCCAAGCGGGTGAGTTTTCAGAAGCATGCCGTGCGGGTTCTGGGCCTGGGCCCGCGGGTGCGCCCGGTTTTGGGCCGGGCCGAGCCGGGGGTGCTGGGCGACGAGCTATTTGACACCGTCACTTTGCGGGCGGTGGGGAGCCTGGAAGAATCCTTGAGCTTGGCGCGGCCTTTTGTGGCCCCGGGCGGGCGGGTGCTTTTACCGCGGGGGCAAGGGGACCGCCGGGCGGCCGAGGCGCTGGGCCTGCGGGTGGTGGACTACCAACTACCGCCGCCGGGCGGGGCCAGGCTGCTGGCGATCCACCGCGAGCTTACGTAGGGTTGTTTCACGTGAAACAGTAACCTGGCCCCGGGCCGGGTGTTTCACGTGAAACAGCCACCCAGCGCCTACTGGCCGGTGACCGGGTTGGTGTGCGGCGAGGACAGCGGCAGGGCCACGGTGAAGGTGGTGCCCTCCCCCGCCTTGGTCTCCACCATGATCCGGCCCGCATGCTGCTTGATTATGCCGTGGCTGATGGCCAGGCCCAAACCGGTGCCCCGGCCCCGGCCCTTGGTGGTAAAAAATGGCTCGAACAGCCGCGGTAAAACCTCCTCGGGAATGCCCGGGCCGTTGTCCCTGAAACGAACCATCACCAGCCGGCTCTCCGGATCATCCCAGGTGGTTATGCGCAGCTCGCCCCGGCCCTCCATGGCCTCGGCCGCGTTGACCACCATGTTCAAAAACACCTGCTCCAGCTTGGAGCGCAGGCCGTAGACCCGCGGCAGGTCCGCATCCAGCTCCTTGATCACCTCCACGCCCTTCATGATCACGTGGCCGTCGACCAAAATGAGCATCTCCTCGATAACCTGGTTCAGGTCCACCAACTCCTTTTCCGTGCCGTCCTGGTGGGCAAAATCCAAAAGACCCCGCACGATGACCTTGCAGCGGTTGGTGAGCTTGATGATCTTGGCCACCGTGTCGGCCAGGGGATGATCCGGGCCCAGGTCCTCGGACAACAGGTAGGCAAAGGTCATGATCCCGCCGAGGGGGTTGTTCACCTCGTGGGCGATATCAAAGGCCAGCTTGCCGGTGGCCGCCAGGCGCTCGGAGCTGATAAGCTGCTCCTCCATGGTCTTGCGATAGGTCACGTCGCGCACGGTGTACAGCCGCGCCCCGCGCCCCCCCACCCGGGTGTCCACCGCCACCAGCTCCAGGTCAAAGACCTCCTCGCCGCGTACCCCCTGGCCCTGGAAGGTCTCGCCCTCCCCCCCGCCCAGGGCCCGCCGGCCGTCGGCCACCTCGTCCACCCCCTTTATCCACTTGAGATACTCCTGTTGCGACTTGGGGGTGAGCAGCTCCAGGAAACCTCCCTGCTGCTGGCTCAGGTCGTCTAAACCAAATATGGTGAGAAAATGCTTGTTGGCAAAGATAAACCCCTGGCCGTCGGACAAGGCGATACCGTCGAGCGAGGACTCCACCAGGTTGCGGTAGAGCTGCTCCGACTCGGCTAACTGGCGCTCCAGCTCCATCAGGTCGGTGGTGTCTAAAATCGCCTCCACCGCGCCGTCGATCTGGCCGTTTTCATCGCGCATCACCGCGGCGGTGAACAACAGGTCCTTGGGCCGGCCGCCCAGGTCCTCGAAATGGGCCTCCGCCTCCCAGGCGTCCGGCGATATGGGCGAGCGCCGCAGACGGCCGTCACCGCCGTAAACCTCCAGCAGCAGATCTTCGTCATCGCTCAAAATGACGTCGGCCAGGCTCACCCCCTTGGGGCGCTTGAATACCTTCCACACGTCGCTGGTGCCGATCATCTGCTCGCGGGTGTAGCCCGTGAGCACCTCGCAGGCGTGGTTCCAATGCACCACCTTGTGGTTCTTGTCCACCATGAACACCGCCACCGGCATTACCTCCAGCAGACGCTCCAGGCGCCGGCGCTCCTGGGAGGCCGCCTCCTCGGCCCGCTTGCGGGCGGTGATGTCCTTGATGATCCCCTCGTAACCCTGTATCTCGCCACCCCGCATGCGCACCTGGCCGGTGATCGATACCTCGATGGGAGTGCCGTCCTTGCGCTTGAAAGTAACCTCGTAGTCCTTGACAAAGCCGTGGCGCTCTATCGCCTCCTGGAACGGCTTGCGATCCTCGGGGCGCAGGTAGGCGTCCTGGGCGATGTCCGGTACCGCCAAGAGCTCCTCGCGGCTGCTGTAACCCAGCATGGCCACCCCGGCCGGGTTGACATCCACCCAGCGGCCATCACGTGACGATAGGTAAATCATGTCCGGTGAATGCTCAAAGATGCGGCGGTAGTCCTCCGCGCCTATCTCCTGACCATCTTTACAGACATCTACGCCCAATTTTGAAGATAGCAACGACGCGGCCACCTGGTAAAACTCCGCAGGCCAGCGCGACCATTTCTCGGCCGCCAGCATCATCAGACCACCGGTGGTGATGTTGCCCAGGTTTAACAAGACCACCGGACGGCGGCGGTTTAACGTTTCGATGACCTCTCGCAACCCCGGCCACGCCAAGTCCGGGGAACCACCGGCGCTCAAACGTCCGGAGGCCACGGCGGCCAGGGCCGACTGGAAGTCGGCCGGCGGCCGCTTTGCGGCCGCCCTCAGGCGCCTGGCCAGGCTCCTTGGTAGCCCGGTGGTGGTGCAGTTGACCTTGTTTTTATGCCGGGCCGCACAGATCAAGGCGCCTGAGCTGGCCGCCAGGGTGCGGCGGGCGATCTTCAGGAGTCCGGCCGGCCGATGCTCTCCTTTTCTCAAGGCACCGGCCAGCTCGGCCAAGGTTCGCAAGGATGACGACGACATGACAATCCGTTTTTCAGGGTTGGCTGATGGGATTACGAATTGACTATATCACGATTTGTTGGGCCTGTTGTGCAAAAAACAGTTGCACACCCCGGCCGTCGCACCCCGGGGGCCCCACGCCTGGATAGCCCTTTCTTATTGTTTTGATTACTTTTTTATACTTCTAGGCGCCCGTGGTTCATATGTATAATATGACTACAGGTATCTCTTAGAAACTCGCGGTCGTGGCTGATGATGGTCCAGGCCAGGTTGGACTTAGCCAGGTACTTCTTTAGCCGGGCCTCGGTCTCCTGGTCCAGGCCGGCGGTGGGTTCATCCAGCAGCAGGGCCACCGGGTGCATGGCCAATACGGTGGCCAGGGAGACCAGGCGCTTTTCGCCGCCGGATAGTTGGTAGGTGATGCGCTCTTCGAACCCGGCCAAACCGAGATCGGCCAGGGTCTGGCGGGCCCGATGCCGGGCCTCGTCCTTGGATAGCCCCAGGTTCAGCGGGCCAAAGGCCACGTCTTGCAGCACGGTGGGGGAAAACAGTTGATCGTCCGGGTCTTGGAAGCAAAGGCCGATGTTGGCCCTAACCTCTTGATATTCCTTTTCTTTTGTCCTCTTTTGCCCAAAGGCCCACACCTCGCC
>JAMOVV010000133.1 GCA_027067385.1 Desulfarculaceae bacterium | reverse complement strand
GGTCTCGGACATCGGCTGCTCGGGACTGTTTGACACCTTCTTCAACAGCCATGCCTTCCACGGCGTGCACGGCCGGGCGCTGACCTACGCCACCGCCATGAAGCTCTGCCGGCCGGAGCTCAACGTCATCGTCACCATGGGCGACGGCGGCCTGGGCATCGGCGGGGCGCATGTGCTGGCCGCCTGCCGGCGCAACGTGGACCTCACGCTCTTGGTGCTCAACAACTTCAACTTCGGTATGACCGGCGGCCAGTGCTCGGCCACCACCCCCAACGACGCGGTGGTGGGTTCGGGCTTTTTGAACCGCCTGGACAAGCCCCTGGACCTCCAGGCGGTGGCCACCGCCGCCGGGGCGCCGTTCGTGGCGGTGGCCTCGGCCTATCAGAAGGACCTCTCCCAGCTTCTGGAGGAGGCCATCCGCTACCCCGGGTTCGCGGTGGTGGAGATACAGGGCATCTGCCCCGGCCGCTACACCAAGAGAAACCCCATCAGCCCCAAGACCATCGAGGAGGGGCTCAAGGGAAAGAAGGAGCGCAACGGCGAGATAAAGGCCAACGTGCGCCCCGAGTACGGCCAGGCCTACCGCCGCGAGGCCGCGGCCCAGCCGCCGGTCCAGCGCCCCAAGGGCACCCAGGTGCGCTTCACCCCGCCCCAGCCCGGGCGCCACGCGGTGATGCTTCTGGGCTCGGCCGGCCAGCGGGCCATCACCGCCGGCGAGCTCCTGGGCCTGGCCGGCATGGCCGCTGGGCTGTTCGTCACCCAGAAGAACGAATACAACATCACCGTGCTGCGCGGGCCTTCCATCACCGAGCTGATCCTCTCGCCGGAGCCCATCGACTACACCGGCATCGTGGCCCCGGAGGTGGTGTTGGCAGTGGCGCCCGAGGGGGTTGAGCGCCGCAAGGCGGTCTTCGGCCATCTGAGCGAGAACACCTTGGTGATCCAGGCCGCGGGGGTGGAGCTGCCGTCCACCCGCGCCCAGGTGCACACGGTGGACTTCAAGGCCCAGGGGCTCAAGAAGGTGGACTGGTCCCTGGCCTCCCTGGCGGTGATGGCCAAGCTGGGCCGGGTGATCAGCCTGGAGATGCTGGAGGACGCCCTTGAGCAGCGCTTCAAGGGCAAGGTGCTGGAGTCGTCTTTGGAGCTGGTGCGGAGGGTGGAGCCCTAGGGCGCGTCCCTGGCAAACGGTCTGCACAAGGTCTTCCGGTGCGCGGTCAAGGGGAGCGGTCGTGCGCCGGGGGACCTTTTCCCTTGCGTCCCCCTTGCCCCCCTACCCCTCGCGCCCCTTGCGTCCCTACCCCCTCGCTTCGCCCCCGTCGTCCCTCCCCCGTCGCTTGGCCCTTTCGCTCGCCCCCTTGCTTCGCCCCTGGTGGGCCCCTTGGCCGCCCGCCGGCGGGGTGGGCCCTACTTGGCCGGGCTGCCCAGGGCCAGGGAGCGGAAGCTCACCTGGCCGCGGCCCAAAAGGTCGTGCAGGTGGACCACGCCCAGCAGGCGGCGCTCTGCGTCCACGATGGGCAGCGCGGTGATGAGCTTCTCCTCCATGAGGTGCAGGGCGTCCACCGCCAGATCGTCGGGCCCCACGGTATAGGGGTCGGGGCTCATGACCTGTCCGGCGGTGAGGCCCTTGAAGTCGGTGCCGGCCACCACCGCCCGGCGCACGTCGCCGTCGGTGAAGATGCCCAGCAGGCGTCCCTGGTCCACGATGAGCACGGTGCCGATGCCGCCTTGGCTGATGGCCTGGATGGCGGCGGTGGCGGGGACCTCCGGGGGGACGGTGGGGGCCTCGCCGGCCGGGAGCATGACCTGGCTCACCTTGAGGGAGAGTCTGGCGCCCAGGTGACCGCCGG
>JAMOVV010000132.1 GCA_027067385.1 Desulfarculaceae bacterium | reverse complement strand
AGGTGGAGCCCCACCCCAGCGGACCCTTGGCGCTGTCGCCCCAATTGTTCTGCCATATCACGGCCGTGCTTCTTTTACTGCTATCGGTGGCCCTGGTCATCGTAGGCCTAAAGGATAAAAGCCCCGCCGAAAAAACCGGGACCGACCCGGGGGCCGCCCGGCACCCCCTGCTGCGGGGGATGGTGGCCGTGGTCGTCTCGGCGCTTTACGTGGCGGCCATAAGCTACCTGGGGTATTTCACCAGCACCATCGCCGCGATGATCTTCTTCTCGTATTTTTTCGGGATCAGGAGTTGGAAAGGCGTCCTGCTATTCTTGGTCATCTTGCTGCCCTTTATTTATGTCCTGTTCGTAATAGCGCTTAGAGTGATCCTTCCCAAGGGGCTGCTCATTTGAACTGATACGGACTTATGGAGGAAGGCGCCATGGAGACCCTGAGCGCTGCGTTCCAGATGTACTTTCAAGTTTCCGTGCTGCTGGCCACCCTTTTCGGCGTGGCCATGGGCATCGTGCTGGGGTCCATACCCGGGCTCACCGCCACCATGGCCATAGCCCTCATCGTGCCCATGACCTTTTCCATGTCCCCGGTGGCCTCCATCGGCATGTTGGTGGGCGCCTACAAGGGCGGCTGCTTCGGCGGCTCCATACCGGCCATCATGCTCAACACCCCGGGGACCCCGGCCGCCGCGGCCACGGTGCTCGACGGCTTTGAGATGGCCAAGAAGGGCCAGGCCGGCAAGGCCCTGAACACGGCGCTGTATTCCTCGGTCCTGGCCGACAGCTTCAGCGATATTGTCTTGATCCTGGTGGCCCCTCCCCTGGCGCTGATTGCGCTGAAGATGGGGCCGCCCGAAATGACCGGGCTCATCATCTTTTCTTTGTTGATAATCACTGCGGTGGCCGGGAAATCCCTGGTCAAGGGACTCATCGCCGCGGTGATCGGGCTGCTGGTGGGCACCGTGGGGCTGGACCCCATCCTGGCCACCCGCCGCTTTGGTTTCGACCTGGCCCAACTGGACGAGGGCATAGCCCTGATGCCCATGCTCATCGGCCTGTTCGCCCTCTCGGAGTTTTTTATCAACGCCGAAAACAAAGTGAGCCAGGGCCAGGTGCGCATGTTCAACCTCACGGCCAAGCCGGGGGACAACAAGCTGACCAGGGAAGAAAAAACCGCCTGCGCCAAGATCATCGGCGTGGCGGCCTCCATCGGCACCGTACTGGGCGCGGTGCCGGGGATCGGTCCTTCCATCGCGGCCTTTGCCAGCTACGCCCAGGCCAAGAAGATGTCCAAGCACCCCGAACAGTTCGGCAAGGGCGCGGTGGAGGGCGTGGCCGCCGCCGAGGCCGGCAACAACGCCGTGGCCGGCGCCAACCTCATCCCGCTCCTCACCCTGGGCATACCCGGCGACGTGGGAGCCGCCCTGCTGCTGGGCGCCTTCATGATCCAGGGCCTGCACCCCGGCCCCCTGCTCTTCAAAGAGCACCTGGACGTAATCTACGCCATATTCATGGCCCTGCTGACGGCCAATATCTTTAACTTCATCCTGGCCAAACAGTACATAAAAATCGCGGCCAAGGTAGCCCGGGTGCCCAAGCATTTCGTATTCCCGGCCATATTGGTTTTCTGCCTGGTGGGCTCCTACGGGTTCAGCCAAAGCATGTTCGACGTGTGGATGACCCTGGCCTTCGGCGTCTTGGGCTACATCCTGCGCAAGAACGGCTTCCCGGTGGCCCCGCTTTTAATAGCCTTCATCCTGGAGCCCATCTTGGAGGGCTCCTTCCGGCAGAGTCTCCTGATGTCCCACGGTTCGCCCCTGATTTTCTTTACCCACCCCATATCTGCAGGTTTTTTAGCCATCTCG
>JAMOVV010000131.1 GCA_027067385.1 Desulfarculaceae bacterium | reverse complement strand
CGCGGCGCAGCTCGGCCGGGGTGAAGGGCTTGGCCAAGAAGTCGGTGGCCCCCAGCTTCATGGCCTGCACCGCCGTCTCCACCGAGCCGTGTCCCGTGAGGATGATCACCGTGGACTCCGGGTCCTGGCTCATGATGCGTTCCAGGGTGGTCATGCCGTCCATGCCCGGCATACGCAAATCCAGCAGGATCAGGTCGTAGACCCAGCGGGCCAGCAGGCCCAGCCCCTCGGAACCGCTGGAGGCCAGCTCCACCTCGTGCCCCTGGCGGGCCAGGGCCGCGGCGCAGGCGTCCCGCATGCTGGAGTCGTCGTCGATTAATAGTATCTTTGCGTGGTTAGACACGGTACTCCGCCGCCGACAGTAATCGTGACAACTGTACCGGCACCATCGGTGAGCGTCAAGCGGCCGCCGGGGTCGTCCCTGCCGGAGAGCCTGGGGCCGAAATATTGACTAAAGCCGCCGGAGCTATTAGGTTTAGCCCCATCAGCGGACGGGGTTGGCCGAGCCGTTAACAGGGGAGGGCGCGCGACATGCCGGACAATGCACTGGCCTTGCACACCGATTTTTACCAGTTGACCATGGCCGCCTCGTACCACGCCCACGCCATGGAGGGCGAGGCCACCTTCAGCCTGTTCACCCACGGCCTGCCGCCGGTGCGCGGCTTCATGGTGGCCGCCGGCCTGGAACACGCCCTGGACTACCTGGAGAACTTTTCCTTCAGCCCTCGCGAGATCGACTACCTGGCCTCGCTACAGCGCTTTACGCCCGACTTCCTAAAGCGCCTGGCCAAGCTGCGTTTCACCGGCGAGGTCTGGGCGGTGCCCGAGGGTACCATCCTGTTTGCCGGCGAGCCCATCGCCGAGGTGACCGCCCCCCTGATCGAGGCCCAACTGGTGGAGACCCTGCTGATCAACATTTTTAACCTGCACACCACCCTGGCCTCCAAGGCGGCGCGTTGCGTCATGGCCGCCGGCGACCGGCTGCTGGTGGACTTCGGCCTGCGCCGCACCCAGGGGCGCGAGGCCGGTCTGGCCGCGGCCCGCTCCTCGGCCATCGTGGGTTTCCAGGGCACTTCCAACGTGGCCGCGGCCATGGCCTACGGCCTGCAGCCGGTGGGGACCATGGCCCACTCCTTTGTGGAGACCTTTGGCGATGAGCGCCGCGCCTTCGAGGCCTTTGCCGACACCTTCCCCGACCAGAGCGTTTTCCTGGTGGACACCTACGACAGCCTCATGGGCCTGCGTCACGCGGTGGAGGTGGCCGCCCGGCTGGAGCAGGCGGGGCACAAGCTGGTGGGGGTGCGCCTGGACTCCGGCGACCTGGTGTCCATGAGCAAGAAGGCCCGGGAGATACTGGACCAGGCCGGTTTGCCCCACGCCGCGGTGGTGGCCTCGGGCAGCCTGGACGAAATGCGCATCGCCGAGCTGGTGCGCCTGGGAGCCAAGGTGGACATGTTCGGGGTGGGTACCAAGATGGGATCGTCGGCCGACGCCCCCTACCTGGACTTCGCCTATAAGATGGTGAGCTACGGCGGCCGTCCCACCCTTAAGCTCAGCGCCGGCAAGGAGACCTGGGCCGGGCCCAAGCAGGTGTGGCGCCGGCTGGACCCCACCGGGCTCATCCTGCGCGACCGCCTGGGGCTGCGCGATGAAAAGCAAAAGGGCGCGCCCCTGCTGCGGCCGGTGATGCGCGGCGGCCGCCGCACCGACCCGCCCGGTGACTGGAAGACGGCCCGCCAGCGTTTCCAGGCCGGCCTGGCCTCCCTGCCGCTGCGCACCCGCCTATTGGTCGATCCCCGCCCGGTCACCCTGGAGCCCACCGAGGCCCTGCAACAACTCCAGGCCCGCACCCGCCAGGCCGCCCTCATGGCCCAAAACTCCTCCCACTAAAGTCGCCGGCCGGCGCCGCCGGCGCCTCGCTGCGCCCCGGGCCATCGGCCGGGTGCGCCCTACGGCCACCCTCGGTTGTGCTACCCTGAAGGTAGGCAAAGGGACCGACCCTTCCCAGGCGCACCAGGGCCAAGAAGCGTGGAGGTACAAATGAGTATCATCACCGTATCAGGACAACTGGGCGCCCTGCGTGACGAGCTGGCCCTGGCCATCAGCCAGCGCGGGCGCATGGAGTGCGTGGATCGCCACACCCTGGCCGAGTCCATCGACGGCTGGGTGGAGCTTAGCCGCGACGATCATCAACTACTGGCCGAGCAGGGGCCGGCCATGCTGGGTATGAGCGATCGGCGCCGCCATATCTTCGCCGCCCTGCTGGAGTCGGTGATGCTGCAGTACGCCCGCCGGGGAAACGTGGTGCTGGTGGGCCGCGGGGCCAACCAGATGCTGCGCCTGGTGCCCGGCGTACTGCGGGTGCGCACCGTGGCCCCGCTGGAGCTGCGGGCCCAGCGCCTGGCCGCCTCCGAGGACCTGGACCTGGACACCGCCCGCCAGTTGGCCACCGCGGTGGACCAGCAGCGCCGCGCCTATGTCTCTCACCTGCTGGGCGGCGACTGGTCCTCCCCCCTGGGTTACGACTTGGTGCTAAACACCGGCCGCTTGTCCCTGGAACAGGCGGCCACTACCGTGCTGGACCTCTCGGCCCACGAGGATTTCCAGGTAGGCGACGAGACCGAACGTCTGGTCGAGGAACTGGTGCTGGCCTCCAGGGTGCGCCTGGCCATGGTGCAGGCGGTGGAGGTGCACGCCTTGGAGGTGGAGGCCGAGGCCGGCGTGGTCACCCTGGAGGGTTACCTGGCCCGCCAGGAAGACCTGGAGGCGGCCCTGCGGGCGGCCCAAGAGGTAGAGGGGGTACAGAAGGTACAGTCCCACCTGGAGGTGTCGTCCACCCTCAGCCGCCTGCTCTACTAGCCGCTCTCCGGCCGGTGGGCGGCGGGGAGCTCCCGGGCTAAAAATCAAAGTTGATGGTAAGGTCTACGCCTGAATCGCGGGTGGTACCCACCTGGCTCTCGATGGAGAAGAAGCGGTTGATGCGGTACTCCAGGCCCACGTTCTGGCCGCCGTCCTGCTGGGTGCTTTTGCGGTAGCGCAGGTACAGGTTGTCGCTGAGGTACTTGCCGGCCTCGATAAAGCTGCCCGCGTCATAGGAGCGCCCCACGGTCACCACGTCGGGGGCCAGCTTACGTCCCACCAGGCGCTCCAGCTCCTGCCGGCCCTTCATGCCCAACAGGGCCAGGGCCTGGGCCGAGAGCTTGTCGTACTGCTGCTGCGACAGGGTGGCCGCCGGCTGGCCAAACACGATGGTGGACAGGATGTCGGCCTGGCTCATGGGCGGCTGGCTGGTGAACTGGATATGCAAGTCGCTGGCCGGCCCCTGGGCCACCAGTTGCACCTGGGTCTTGCCCATGTTCAGCTCGGCCCGCACTTCCTTGAGCACCGGGTCCAGCTCTTTCTTGCCGGCAAAGTCCACGCTGCCGCCAGTGACCACGAAGTCGCGGGCCTGGTACAGGATGAGTCCCTTGAGGATCTTGAGCCCGCGGTGATAGGTAAGCGGCCCGCCTGGCTCCTTGCGTATGACGATGCGGCCGGTGACATCCAGCCAGCCCTGGCTCACCTTTACCCGCAAGACGCGGTCCACCGATACCACCACCACCATCTTCAGGGGCGCCAGCATTGCCGGCGGTTGCACGATGGCGGGCTGGCGCTTCACCGGCGGTGGCTTTTGCCCCGGCCCCAGGACTACCACGTCGTCCATGGCCTCCGGGGTGCCCAGCCCCAGGCGCAGGGAGACCTGGCGCGGGGTGACCACCCCGGTGAGGCGGGGTTGGCCGAAGGTGCCGGTCAGGGCGATGTCCGCGTCGGCCGTGGCCCCGCCCAGGGCCCCGAAGGAGACCTGCAGCCCTTGGGCGCGGCAGCGCAGGGCCAACTTGCCGGGCCCGTCGCCGGGCAGGATCACCTTGCCCTTTAGCCAGAGCTGGCCGGCCTTGGCGGTGGACAGCTCCCGGACCACCAACTCGCGGCCGTTGGCCCGCAGGTGGGCGGTTACTCCCCGGAAGCGCTGGCCGGTGGCGGCCAGGGTGAAGGAGCCTTGGCTCAGCTTGATGTCCCCGGTCACCCGCGGTTGCTCCAGGGTGCCAGCCACCGTGAGGTCCACGTTGAGGCGACCCTTGAGCCCGGTGACCCCGGTGGCCAGCGGTTGGAAAAGGGCCAGGGGCATGTCGCGGCCGCGCAGGCTGAAATCCAACGAACCGAAGCCGCCTGGCAGCCAGGGCGGCAGGAGCCGGAGATTCATGCCCAGCCGGCCGTTGAAGGCCAGGGTGGTGATCTCACCGGTGCGGATGTCGCCTTGCAGGCTTAGCCAGCCGGCGGCGTATTGCCCGCTGAGGCGCGCCCGGCTGTTGGGCAGGCCGCGCACCTTGAGTCCGCTCATCTCGCCGCTGACCTTGAGGCGCGGCGCGGCCAGGGTGCCCCCCAGTTGGGCTTGGCCGGTGACCAACGCGGCCGGCGGCAGGCCGGTATCGGCCGGCAGAAAGGCTGCGATCTTCACCCGGCTCATGCGGGCCAGGCCCGATACCCTGCCGCCTGAATGATACTGGGCGTCGACGGCCACCTCCTGTTGGCCCAGGGTGAGGGCAAAGCCGGCCAGCCGTCCGCCGCCGGGGTACAGGCTAAACTGCGCCCGGCCCTTTTGCCGCCACTGGCCGCGGTCGCTGTGGTGGTACACCAGGTTATGGATGGTCCCTTGCAGCGGCCATTGCCACCATTGGTCCAGGTGTAAATCCAGCGACAGTTGGCGCACCAATCCCTGGGCCGCCACCCGGCAGCGCAGGGCCTCGGCCCCGGCGTCGGCCTCCAGGTCCACTTCGGGCCAGTTTTCGGCCAGGGCCTTGAGGCCGTGGGCCAGGATGCGGGCCCGTCCCTGGGGACGTGGCCCGAGTCTCGTAAGCCGGGCCGAGAGCTCCACCCGCCGGGCGAAGACCTCCGGCGCCGCCAGGTTGTCGATGCGTCCCTTGAGCTGCAAGGCCAGGGCGTCCCAAGGCCCGCGCAGGCCCAGGCGCACCTGGGCGCTTCCCCGCAGCGGCGCGTTAACCGGCAGCCCGAGGGCGGCCAGGGCTTGGCCCAGGCGGGCCAGGTCAGCCATGGTCAGGGTGGCCTTGATGTCGGCCGATTGGAGATCGGCCCGGCCCTGGACGGTGGCCTGCAGGAAGTCGTTACGGAGGGTGAGGCTTTTTAGCACCGGCCGGCCACCGGCCAAGACCAGCTCGGCGTCCAGGGAGTCCAGGCCCACGCCCGGGGTGATGACCGAGTCGCGCAGGTTCAGCTTGGCCGCCAGCCGGCTCAGGGGGCCGCTGGCCTCCAGGCTGCCGGTCAACACCCCGCCGGAGAGCGGACCGCTCCAGGCCGGCGGCGGCTTGAGGCCGTTAAAGCCCAGGCGCAACTGCAAGGTGGGATCGTCCGCCAGCGCCAGGCGGCCCTGGGCCTCCAGCGATCCTCCCAGCCCCTCGGCACTGAAGCGCTTGAGCTGGATTTGGGCGCCGCGCCAAAGGGCGCTGCCGCGCACCCGGGTGAAATCCTGGCCGGCGGCCGTCACCCGGGGAAACGAAAGCTCGACCTGGGCGCGGGAGCCGGCCGCCGGCGGCAGGCCCACCCCGCTTAGGCGGGCCTCGCCGGAGAGCCGCACCGGTTGGGTGGCCAGGCCCCAGGCGGCCAGGTCCACTCGCTTGAGGACCGCGGTGGCGCGCCAGGTCATGGCCTTAAAGTCCAGGGCGCCGCTGAGGCGCAGCCGGCCGGCTGAGCCGAGCACCACCACGGTGGCCTTGAGGCGCTTGAGATTGCCGGCCGCCTGGGCCTTGACGGCAAAGGGCTGCTCCGGCAGCCGGGGGCCGGGCCAGGCCAGGGGCAGGGCGGCGGCGTCAATCTTTTGCGCCGCCAGGTGTAGCTCCAGGCTCGGCTTGCGGCCCCATCGCAGGGTGCCGCGCGCCACGGCATGGTTGGTCCCCAGGGTAAGGTCCAGGCGCGGCAGGTGCAGGGTGTCTCCTTGCCAGCGCAGGTCGCCGGCCAGGGCCACCGGTTGGGACAGGCCGGTGAGCTCGATGCGCTTGGCCTGCAGGTGGCCCTTGAAGCTGCCGCCGCCCGGCTCCCAGTCCAGGCGTCCCCGCAGGCTGACGCCGGCCAGCCGCTCAAGCGGTCCCAGCCGGCCGCCGGCCTTTAGCTCCAACTCGCTCAGGACCAGCCGCCGGATGGTGACCGGTGGGCCGCCGCCGCCGCTGCCCAGGGTGGGCAGCCGGGCCAGGTCCAGGCGCAGGCCGTCCACCTTGAGCCGGCCGATGCGCAGGGCTCCGCCGATGATGGCCAGGAGGTTGTAAGTAACCTCCAGCCGGCGGGCGCTGAGCATCTCCTGCCCGCCGCGCACCAGGCGCAGGCCCTGGGCCTCCATGCGCCACAACAGGTTGCCATCGAGACTTTCCACCTCCAGCCGCGCGCCGGTGGCCTGTTGGACCTCGGCCACCAGGCGCTGGCGCAGCCAGTCGTGCCCCCAGTCGCTGGTGGCGAAGACATAGGCCGCGCCGGCCAGCAGGGCCAGGATGAGCGACGGTATACCCAGGGCCACTAGCAGCCAAGTCTTGAGGGTGGAAGCCATCAGAACGCCTGCCCCACCGTGAGGTAAAATTCGTAGCGCGCCAGGTGGTCCCCCGGCGGTGGGTTGACCTGGTAGCCAAAGTCCAGGCGCAGTGGTCCCACCGGGGTCTGGTAGCGCAGGCCGAAGCCGGCGGTGTAGTAGATGGTGGGCAGCCGGATGTCGATATCGCTCCAGGTGTTGCCGGCGTCGATGAAGAGTACTCCCCCCAGGTCCCCCACCAGGGGGAAACGCAGCTCCACGCTGCCTTCGATGGCCACCACCCCTCCCAGGGGCACCCCGGCGCTGTCTAGGGGACCCAGGCGCTGGTAGGGGAAGCCGCGTACACTGTTGGCCCCGCCCAGGAAAAAGCGGCGGATCAACGGCACCCGGTCGGTGCCGCCCAGGGTCTGGACAAAGCCGCCACGCACCCGGCCGGCCAGGTACCACCGACCGCCCAGGGGTACCACCTGGCGCAGCTCGGCCACCGGCCGCAGGAAGTTCACCTCCGAGCCCAGCGAGCGGTGGGACAGCTCCAGCTCCAGGCGGAAATAGGTCCCCCGGGTGGGATTGAGCGGGTTGTCGCGGTTGTCGAACTTCACCCCCACCGGCACCGAGGAGATGAAGTGCACCGCGCGCTCAAAGTCGGGGTCGGGTACATCGGCCCGCAGGTCCACCAACCGGTTGTTCTCCATGTTGTAGCCGATGTACCAGGACCAACTGCCGATGAGGCGGTACTCGATCACCGGCCGGATGAACAGCCGCCGGTTGGTGTAGGCCTCGTCGTCCTTCTGCTCCTGGCCGCCGTAGATGACCAGCTTGGACCAGCGGTTGAACAGGTGGGGCAGCTCGAAACGGCCGGTGAGGCCGCGGTAGATGTGGCTGTACTTGCCCTCAAAGGTGATGGTCTCACCCCAGCCCAGCAAGGAACGGTTGATCAGGCTCAGGCGCAGACGGTACTCGTCCCAGGTGCCGTAACCCAGGCTGAGGCGCAGGCTGTGCGGCTTGCTCTCGTATACTTCGATGACAATCGGCACCTGGGAGCCGTGGATGTTGTCGAAGTCGGGCTTGATGGTCACCGAGGTGAAAAAGCCGGTGCTGAGCAGGGCCCGCTCGGTGGCGCGCAGGGCCTTGAGGTCAAAGGGCTGGCCCCGGGCGTAGGTGGCCTCGCGCAGAATCTGGCGGGTGGTTATGCGTTTGTTGTTAACCACCCGGTTGGGGCCGAAGAGCAGGCGGGGGCCGGGGTCGATGTCGTAGATCACCACCGCCCGGTGGCTATGCGGGTATACCCTCACCTGGCCCATCACCCGGGCTTGGGGGTGGGCCTGGCTGGACAGGGTCAGCCCCAACTCGGCCTTGCCGGTTTCATACTCGGCCAGGTTGAAGCGCCGGCCGGTCTTGACCGGGATCACCCGGCGTAGGGTTTTTTCCCAGGCGCGGCGGCTGGCCTGGTTAGGGAAACGCAGCCGCACCTCGCTTACAATCACCGGACGGCCCTGCACCGCCCGGATGGTGATGCTCACCCGGTCGCCGCCCGGGTGCTTCTTAGTGGAGACGTCGGCCTCCACCCGGGCCCCGAAAAAGCCGTATTCCTTGAACAGCTCGCGCAGCCGTCGCAGGTCCCGCTTCAGGGCCTGGGGGTCGAAGCGGGGCAGGGCGGCCAGGTGGATGATCTTGGGTCCCTTGGTCTCCATCACCGAGCGGGCCTTGTCGGCCGGCACGTCGGTGAAGCCCACCAGCTTGAGCTGCACCACCACCGGGGGGGCTGGCGCGGCCGGGGGCTGCGGCTGGGCCTGGGCCGCCGCGGCCAGACACCACAGCCCGGCCAGCAGCAGGAGCAAGGTTTTTGTCCCAAGAGCGCGCATAGCGGTTAATATTATGCCAGGTAGTGATTATCAACAAGGGGTGCCGGCTTGGCGCCTTGCTTTAGCGACGTGCGACGCCGCCTGGGCTTTCGCCCGGGATGCGGCCGGAACCAACCACCGCCGCAGCGCCGGCGACCCCCAGCTTGGAGGACCACCCCCGGTGCCCACCACCCAATCCTATATCATCGAGGCCATGAGCCGGCCGGATTTCTATCCCCACCCGGTGGCCGGGGTGGTGCACCTGCAGACCCACATCAGCCACGTGTTCCTCACCGGCGAGGTGGTCTACAAAATCAAGAAGCCCCTGGAGATGGGGTTTTTAGACTTCGCCAGCTTAGACAGCCGGCGGCGTTACTGCCTGGAGGAGCTGCGGCTCAACCGCCGCCTGGCCCCGGAGATATACCAGGCGGTGCTCGGCGTGTTTCAGCGCGATGGGTCCCTGGCCCTGGACGCCCTAGACTCCGGCCGGGGCGCCCTGGTGGAGGTCTGCCTCCGGATGAAGGAGATGTCCCAGGAGCGCATGATGGACCGCATGCTCCAGGCCGCGGCGGTGACCCCCGGCCACATCGACGCCATCGCCGAGAGGCTGGCCGCCTTCTACCGGGGCGAAAAGACCACGCCGGAGATCGCCGCCTTTGGCCGGGTGGCCCAGGTGCGGCACAACGTGGAGGAGAACTTCGAGCAGACCCGCGCCCACCAGGGGTTGGCCGTGGCCCCCCCACGCTGGCGGGCGGTACGCGACTTCAGCCTGGCCTTCCTCGACCAGCACCAGGAGCTGCTGCGGCGGCGGGTGGAAGAAGGCCGCATCATCGACGGCCATGGCGACCTGCACGCGGGCAATATCAACCTGCCAGCCTCTGGCGGGGTGCATATCTTCGACTGCATCGAGTTCAATCGGCGCTTCCGCTACCAGGACCCGGCCTGCGACGTGGCCTTTTTGGCCATGGAGCTGGAGTTCCACCAGCGGCCCGACTTGTCCCAACGCCTGGTCCAGCAAATCAGCCGCCGCCTGGACGACCCGGGGATCGAGCAACTGGTGGATTTTTACAAGTGCTACCGGGCGGTGGTGCGGGCCAAGGTGAACGGCTTCATGCTGGACGACCCGGAGGTGGCCGCCAGCCAGCGCCGGCACGACCTGGAGTTGGCCCGGGACTACTGGCGCCTGGCCGCCGGCTACACCCCGGGCGAGCCGGCCTACTTCCTGGTTTGCTTCATGGGCCTGATGGGCACCGGCAAGTCTTACCGGGCCGCTTGGCTGTCGCGGGCCACCGGCTGGGACCACCTGCGCTCAGACCAGGTGCGCAAGGAGCTGTCCGGCCTGGCCCCTAGCCAGCGGCGCTATGAGGATTACGGCCAAGGTATATATAATGATAAGTCCACCAGGGCCACCTACCAGGCTCTGGCCCAGCGGGCCGAGGCCCACCTGGCCCAGGGGCTCAGCGTTATCGTGGACGCCTCTTTCCAGCGGGACCGGTGGCGCGAGGAGTTCGTCGACCTGGCCCGCCGCCACGGGGCCGAGGTGCTACTGGTGGAGGTGGGCGCCGAGCGTACGGTGGTGCAAAAACGCCTGCGCCGGCGCGAGGCCCGGGGCGATGACGCCAGTGACGGCCGGGTGGCCCTGATGGATCGCCAGGCGGCGGGCTGGGAAGATACCGGCCGCTGGGCCGAGCAGGGGCTACTGCTACGGCTGGACGGGGCCCGCGAGGCCGACGAGTCCATGGGGCCGGTAATGAGTTGGTTGCGTAAAAGAGGTTATAGACAATGAGCGCTCAGTTGCAGCAAGACGGCCGGGGGGACCTGGCCCGCCTGATCGCCACGGCCCGGGGTGAGCGGCCGGCCGACCTGGTCCTGGGCGGCGGCCGGGTGATGAATATTTTCAACGGCCGGATCGAGGAAGCGGACCTGGCTATTTGCGACGGCGTGGTGGCCGGCCTGGGCCAATACCAAGGCCGGCGGCGGGTGGAGTTGGCCGGGGCCTATGTCCTGCCGGGTTTCATCGAGGGCCACCTGCACGTGGAGTCATCCTTTCTCTCGCCGGCCGAGTTGGCCCGGGCGGTGTGCCCGCGGGGCACCTCGATGATCGTGGGCGACCCGCACGAGATAGCCAACGTCATGGGCCTGGAGGGGGTGCGGGCCATGTTGGAGGGCTCCCGCGGCCTGCCGGTGACCTACCGCTACCTGGCCTCCTCCTGCGTGCCGGCCACCGGCCTGGAGACCTCCGGCGCGTCCCTGTCGGCCGAGGACCTCCTGGCCCTGGCCGAGGAACCCGAGGTGCTGGGCCTGGCCGAGATGATGAACTACCCCGGGGTGCTCATGGCCGATCCCGCGGTGCTGGCCAAGCTGGCGGCCTTTGCCGGCGGGATCATCGACGGCCACGCGCCCCTGCTGGCCGGCCGCGATCTCAACGCCTACCTGGCGGCCGGGCCGGAGAGCGACCACGAGTGCAGCCGGTTGGAAGAGGCGGCCGAGAAGCTGGCCAAGGGCATGTGGATCATGATCCGCCAAGGCACCAGCGCCCAGAACCTGGCCGAGCTGTTGCCGGTGGTGAACCAGCGCACCCTGCGGCGCTGCCTGCTGGTGAGCGACGACCGCCATCCCGACGAGCTGGCCGAAGCGGGGCACCTGGACGACCTGCTGCGGCTCGCGGTGGCCCAGGGCTGGGACCCGGTGGACGCTGTGACCATGGTCACCCTCAATCCGGCCCGCCGCTTCGGGCTCAAGCGGCGCGGCGCCCTGGCCCCGGGCTACCTGGCCGACCTGGTGGTGGTGGAAGACCTGGCCGACTTTGAGGTGCGGCAGGTATACCAAGCCGGACGCTTGGTGGCCGAGGCCGGCCGCTGCCTGCACCCCTGCGACACGCCGTTTCCCGGCACCGCCCGCGGCACCATGCACCTGCCGCGCTTGACGGCCGAGAGCTTCCAGCCGGCCGCCGCCGGGAGCCGGGTGCGCGTCATCGAGTTGCAGCCGGGCCAGATCATCACCGGCCGGGCGGCGGAGGAGGCTCCGCTGGCCGGCGGCCGCCTGGCCGCGGACCCGGGGCGCGACCTGGCCCTGCTGGCGGTGGTGGAGCGTCACCACGGTACCGGCCGGGTGGGGGTGGGGCTGGTGCGAGGGCTGGGTTTAAAGCGCGGGGCCCTGGCCTCCAGCGTGGCCCACGACAGCCACAACCTGGTGGTGGCCGGGGCAGACCCGCAGTCGATGCTTACCGCCTGCCGCCACTTGGCCGAGACCGGCGGCGGCATCTGCGCCGCCCGGGACCAGGAGGTGCTGGCCGGCCTGGCCCTGCCCCTGGCCGGCCTGATGAGTGACCGCCGGCTGGAGTCAGTGCTAGTCGACTTGCGCTCGCTGCGCGAGGCGGCCGCCGCGCTGTGCCGCCACCCCGAGCCCTTTATGGCCATGTCCTTCCTGGCCCTGCCGGTCATCCCCCACCTCAAGCTCACCGACCAGGGGCTGGTGGACGTGGACGAGTTTGGCTTCACCGACCTTTGGCTGGACTAGCCGGCGCCATGGACGGACCATCCCGCACCGGCTTGAGCCAGACGGCCGCCGCGCGCTTGGTGCAAGAGGCGGCCGCGTCCGAACCCCTGTTGGCTCTGGCCGCTGCCGCCCGCATAACCGGCTGGCGGCAGAGTGACGACCGTGCCCTGGCGACGCTTATCCAGGCCCTGCGCCGGGCCGACGAGGCGTCGTTGCGCGCGGCCGGGCAGTGGCTCTTTTTCCCGGTGTGCGATGACGAATTAGCCCTGCGCCTGCAGGCGGTGGCCGCGGTGGATGATCTGCTGGATTTGGCCCAGGCCCGTCCCGAACACGGCTGGGAGGAAGGCCTGGCCGATGTGGTGGGCCTGGCCGGCGGCAAGGCCCTGGCCCGCCTGGCGGCCCTGGCTGAGCGGGAGTCCTGGGCCCGCGCGGTGGTGGCCCGGTTGCCGGCCGGAGTGAGCCTGGCCGGTGGTTGGCCGCCGGATGACTGGCTGGCCGCCCGGCGTTTGCAAGCCAAGGAGTCGGCGCGGGTGCGCCGTTGGGCGCGGCAGCGCCGCTGGAGCGATCTGGCCGGGTTGGGGAGCGACGAGCTGGTCCTGGCCCGGCGCCAGGCAGGGGTTTGGCGGCGCGCCGCCCCGGGCCGCGCCCTGGCCTGGCCGGCCGGCCGGTACAGCCTGAGTCGCCTGGAGGAGATGGCCGGGATCATCGCCGCCGAGGGCGCGGCGGCCGCCGAGTTGGCCGGTTTGCTGTCGCGACGCCGGCGGCGGGTGGTGGTGCTCATGGGCAACGCGTCCCTGGGCGGCCCGCCCTTGTGGGCGGTGGATGGACCCTGGCAGGCCGGGATGGATTGCCCGGCGGCCGGCGACCAAGCGTCGCCGGATAAAACCGTGCGTAAGCTGGCCTGGCTGCGGGCCGCGCGCCTGGCCGGGCCGGCGATCAAGCGGGCCCTGTGGGACTTGCTGGCCGCCGGCCGGGCCGCCCACCGCGGCCGGCGGGTGCTGGACAAGCTCTGCCAACAGGCGCGGCCCTGGTTGGGCCGCCGGGTCATCGAGGACCTGCGGGCCGGCCGTGGGGACCTGGCCCTGGGGGGACCGTCCTGGGAGCCGGCGCGGGCCAGGGCCGAAGAGACCTTGGCCTTGGCCGCAGAGATGGAGCGCTGGGGTCTGCGGGCCACGGAGCTGATGCAGCGCCTGGCGATGGCCGGCCGGGACCTGGCGGTACGCGGTCGGCCGGTGGTGTTGCCCTGGGCCGACAAGTTCGCGGCCTCTACCCTAAAGGACCGTGACTGGGCCTATTTGGCCGGGGTGGTGGAGCTGCTGGTCGGCCTGGACCCGCCGCCCCTGCTACTGATGATCGACGAGACGCCGCACCAGCCGGCCGCGGCCATGGCCGGCCTGCTGGCCACGGCCATGGACCGCCGTCCCGGCCTGCGCCTGGTGGCCCTGGGGGCGCTGGGGGGCGAGGAGGATCCCGGCGACCTCGCCGCCGCGGTACTGGAGGTCGCCGCCGAGGCCCACCTGGTGGTCCTGCGGCCCCGGCCGGGGGCCCACCCCCCGCTGAGCCTGGATCAGGCCCTGCGCCGGGGGAGCGAGGCCGGGCCCCTGGTGCCGGCCAGCCGGGACGGCGCGGCCTATCTCCTGGCCGGCACGGACCTGCAGCCCCTGGCCGACCACGGCAGCCGCCTACCCGGCGGCGTACCAGACTGGCTGCTCACCAGCCGAGGCTTCGCCCCGGTGGGAGCCTGGCTGCGCCAGCGGGTGCGGGCCCTGTCCGGGGTGAGCGGACCGCCGGCCGGCCCCTGGCGGAGATACCAGCGGGCCTGCAACCTGGGGTGAGTAGCCGGTTTGCCACCAGCGGCGCACGATGTTAAGCTTTGCTAACCAAATCGGGGAGGGGAGTGTGACCGCGGGCAAGGAAGAAGACTGGCTGGATCGCCTGGACCGACGTGTCTTGCACTGGCTGTGGGACCAAGAGCGTCCCACCACCGGTCCGGCCGGTTGGGGGGTGATGGCCTTGCGGGTGGCCTACATGTCGGCGCGCAATTCCCTGTCGGACCGGGTGCCCTTCCAGGCCAGCGCGCTTACCTTCATGACCCTACTGGGGCTGGTGCCGGCCCTGGCCATCAGCTTTTCGGTGGCCAAGGGGCTGGGCTTCGCCGGCACCTTGAAAAAAATGCTGCTGGAAAACGAGTTCGTGGCCAGCCAAACCGAGGTCTTCACCAAGATCATCGGCTACGTGGAGAACACCCAGGTGGGCACCCTGGGAGCGGTGGGCCTGGTGCTGCTGGTGGGGACCTTGGTGATTACCCTCTCCAGCGTGGAGGCGACCTTCAACCGCATCTGGAACGTACGGGCTACCCGCTCCTGGACACGGCGTTTCACCGACTACCTCTCGGTGCTGATCATCGTGCCGCTACTCATCCTCATGGCCACCGGCGCCTGGGCCACGGTGAGCGGTCACAGCGCGGTGCGCGAGCTGCTCAACATGGCGGTGGTGGGGCGCTTGGCCGGTTGGGGCCTGAGCCTGGGTCCGCTGCTGCTGCTGTCCACGGCGCTCACTTTCTTCTACATGTTTCTGCCCAACACCAACATCCCCTTTAAATCGGCCGCCCTGGCCGGGGTGTTGGCCGGGGCCATGTGGTGGGGGGTGCAGAGTTCCTACATCTATTTCCAGATCGGGGTGGCCCGTTACAACGCCATCTACGGCGGTTTCGCCTCGCTACCTTTGTTCTTCATTTGGCTGCAGGTGAGTTGGACCGTGGTGCTCTTGGGCGCCGAGTTGGCCCACGCCCACCACGTGTGCCTCCGGGGGCCGCTGCCTCGCTACCTGTTGCCGCCCATGAGCCCGGCCCAGCGCGAGGCCTTGGCCATGCGTATCCTCTACCGTCTGGCCCTGCGTTTTGAAAACGGCCAGCCGCCCATGAGCCTGACCCAACTGGCGCGGGAGCTCAACGCCCCGGAGCGCGAACTGCACTACCTGGTGAGCGACATGATCGACGTGGGGCTGGTGGTCGACGTGGGCGAGGAAGGTCGTATCCAGCCGGCGCGCTCCCCGGGCTCAATCACCCTGGCCGACGCCTTGGCCCTGCTGCGCGGCGAGGGAGTCTCGGTGGTGGACGGGGCGGACGACCAGGAGGTCTGCCGCCTGCTGAGCCAGGCCGAGTTGGCTGGTCGCCGGGTGTTGGAGGAGTTCACCCTGCAGGAGCTGGTCAAACGTTCATCACCTGGAGGACCCGGGACCGGCGGCGAGGCCTCTCGTACAAGCATGGCTTGACGCCGGCCGGTAAGTTCACCATAATTACCGTGGATTAACCAGGGGCGGCCAAGTCGCCCCGTTTTTTCTTTGAGCACGGGGAGAACGCCCTGCCCGAGGACCTGCACAGCGCTCCGGGAAGCCCGGGGGCTCTGGAAAGACTGCGCCGCCGTTTCCGGTTGGAGACCCAGCCGGTGAAGGTGGGTGGCGTGGAGCTGCTATTGCCCGAGCTGGCCGACCCGGTGGCCTATATCACCGATCGTATGGAGCGCAGCCGCCGCGGCGAGGCCGACCTGCCCTATTGGACCAAGCTGTGGCCGGCCGCCCTGGTGCTGGCCCAGTTCGCCGCGTCTCTGCCGGCCAGAGACGATCGCCCCTGGTTGGAACTGGGCGCCGGCCTGGGCCTGCCGGGATTGGCGGCGGCCGCCGCCGGCCGGCAGGTGGTGCTCAGCGACCTGGACCCCGACGCCCTGGAGTTCGCCCGGGCGGCGGTGGAGATAAACCACCTGGAACAGCGGGTGCAGGTACGTTCCCTGGACTGGACCGACCCGGCCAGTGAACTGGGTAGCTTCGGCACGGTATTGGGGGCCGAGATTCTTTACCACCCGCCGCTGTACGATCAACTGGTGGACCTCATGGATCGGCTGGTAGCCAGCGACGGCACCATCTTCCTGAGCCACGAGCAGCGGCCGTTTCTCATCGGCTTCTTCAACCGGGCCCAGGAACGCTACCGCATCCGGCGCACCAGCCGCACCCTGCGCTCCGACGGCGACGAGACCCGGGTGTTCCTCTACGCCCTGACCAAAAACCTCAACTGATTAACTTGAGAATCTCGCGCAGCTCGCCGGCCAGTTCCTTGGCCGCGGCCCGCGGGCCCTGCCCCGCTTCCTCTTGGGCGGCCAGGCGTTTCTTGGCCCCGGCGATGGTGAGTCCCTCGTCGCGCACCAGGCGTTGGATATGGGCGGCCAGGGCGATGTGGCGGCGGTGGTAGAGGCGGTGGCCGCTGGGGGCGCGTACCGGTTTGAGCTGGGGGAACTCGCTTTCCCAATAGCGCAGCACGTGGGTGGGCACCCCCAACAGGCGGGCCACTTCGCCGATGCGGTAGTAGGGCTTGTCGTCGGGGATATGCTTCACGGCCGTTCCCCTTTTGGCTAGGCGCGTCGTTGGCCCCCGAAACGCTTGAGTAGCGTAGCCACCCGGGCCTCGAAGTCCGGCAGCACCTCCTGCTCGGTGAGGGTGCGCTGGTCGTCGCGGTAGGTAAAGCGCAGGCCCAGGGATTTTTGGTCCTTGGCCAGCGGCTTGCCCTGGTAGACGTCGAAGAGGCTCACGTCGCGCAGGGTGTCCGGGGCGTCGTCCCAGGCGGCGGCGATGACCTGGCCGGCCGGCACCGCCTGGTCCACGGCCATGGCCATGTCCAGGGTGATGCCCGGGAAGCGCGGCAGCGGCTTGAACACCGGCGGCCGGCCGCTGAGCTGGCCCACGGCGTCCAGGTCCATCTCCAGGTAGAAGACCGGCCGGTCCACGTCGTAGGCCGCCCGCACCCGGGGGTGCACTTCGCCCAGCCGGCCCAGGGCTCGGCCCGATGACTCCACGGCCAGGCAGGCGCCGGCCTGGAAGTAGGGCGGGGTGTCCTGCGGCGCGGCGAACTGGAGCGAGTCCAGGCCCAGGCCCTCGAGCAAAAACTCGGCCGCGCCCCGGGCGTGGGCCAGGGAGACCGGCTGTTCGCCGGCCCACCAACTGGCTGGTTGGGCCAGGCCGGCGGTCACCGCGCCCATGCGCATGGGCTCCCGCGGAAGCTGCTCGTCCGGGCGGGACCAGAAAACGCGTCCCACCTCGAACAGGGCCACGTCGGGCACCCGGTGGCCCAGGTTGCGCCGCACCGCGGCCAGGAGGCCGGGCAGCAGGCTGGTGCGCAGGACCGATTGCTCCACTGACAGCGGGTTGAGCAGGCTCACCACCCGCCGTAGGGGATCGTCCGGGGCCAGGCGCAGGTGGTCCACGTCGGCCGGGTGGGCAAAGGAATAGTTGATGGCCTCGTCAAAGCCCTGGGCGGCCATGAGGTCGCGCACCCGGCCGCGCAGCCGCTGGTCGGCGGCGCGGGGCGGCGCGGCCAGCTCGGCCACCGGGCTGCGCACCGGGATGTGGTCGAAGCCGTAGATGCGGGCCACTTCCTCGCTGATGTCCACCGGTCGCTCCAGGTCGGGCCGGAAGGCCGGTGGCCGGACCGTGAAGCTGTCGTCGTCTTGGCCGGGGCTCACCGTCAGCCCCAAGCGGACCAGGGGCTCCATGGTCTGGTCGCGGTCCAGCTCCAGTCCGAGGTAGCGCGAGATGCGCCGGGTGGAGCAGGTGATGTTCGCCGGCTTGAAGGGGCGGGGGTGGACGTCGATGACACCCGGGGCCACCTGGCCGCCGGCCAGCTCGGCCATGAGCCGGGCGGCGCGGTGGGCCGCCCGGGCGCAGCCGTCCTGGTCGATGGTGCGCTCGAAGCGGTAGGAGCTCTCGGTGGAGAGCCCCAGGCGCTTGGAGGTGCGGCGGATGCTAAGGGGATCGAAGAAGGCGCTCTCGATGAGCACCTCGGTGGTGTCGTCTGCGATCTCGCTGTTGAGCCCGCCCATCACTCCGGCCAGGGCCACCGGCTTTTGGGAGTCGCAGATGAGCAGCGCCTGGTCACTCAACTGGCGCTCGGTGCCGTCTAAGGTGGTGAACTTCTCGCCGGGCGTGGCGTGGCGCACCACGATGCGGCCGCCGGCCAGGCGGTTGAAGTCAAAGGCGTGCAGGGGCTGGCCCAGCTCCATGAGGATGTAGTTGGTGATGTCCACCACGTTGTTGATGGGCCGCAGGTCGCAGGCCATGAGCCGGTCACACATCCACAGGGGCGAGGGTCCGATAGTGACCGAGCGCACCAGGCGGGCGGCGTAACGGCCGCAGGCCTCCGGGGCCTTGATCTCCACGGCGGCTTGGGTATCGATGGGCTCGCCGGTCTCGGGCGGTTGGTCGGGTGGCAGGGTGAGAGGCCGGCCGGTGAGGGCGGCCACGTCGCGGGCCACGCCCAGCAGGCTGAGGGCGTCGCCCCGGTTGGGGGTTACCCCGATCTCCAGCACCTGGGTCTCCAGACCCAGGGCCTCGACGATGGGGGTACCGGGGGTGAGGCTGGCGGGCAGCTCGGCGATGCCGCTGTGGTCATCGCTGACGCCCAGCTCGCGCGGGCTGGCCAGCATGCCCCGGCTCACCACCCCGCGGATTTTGGCCTGGCCCACCTCGAGGCCGCCGGCCAGCACGGCCCCGGGCAGGGCCAGGGCCGTGACCAGGTCTACGCGGGCGTTGGGCGCGCCGCAGACCACGGTCTGTGGCTGGTCGCCGGCGTCCACGGTGACCAGGCTGAGGCGGTCGGCGTTGGGATGGGGCTCCACCTTGAGCACCCGGGCCACCACCACCTGGTCCAGGCCCTGGTGGCGCTCGATGACGCCCTCCACCTCCAGGCCGCCCATGGTAAGGGCCGCGGCCAACTCGTCGGCGCTCAGCCCGTGATCAACAAATTCGCCCAACCATTTCAGGGGTACCAGCACGACAGGCCTCTCGGTTAAAACTGACGCAGGAAACGAAGGTCGTTTTGGAAGAACAACCTCAGGTCATCGATGCCCCACAGGAGCATGGCGATGCGCTCCACCCCCATGCCAAAGGCGAAGCCGGTCACCTCGTCGGGGTCGTAGCCCACGTTGATGAAGACGTTGGGGTCGACCATGCCCGAGCCGAGAATCTCCAGCCAGCCGGTTTGGCCGCAGACCCGGCAGCCCTGGCCCCGGCAGACCACGCAGCCGATATCCACCTCGGCGCTGGGCTCGGTGAAGGGGAAGAAGCTGGGGCGGAAGCGCAGGGGCACGTCGTCGCCGAAGACCTGGTGCACGAAGGTGGTGAGGATTCCCTTGAGGTCGGCGAAGGCGATGTCCGCCCCGACCATGAGTCCTTCCACCTGGTGGAACATGGGGGTGTGGGTGACGTCGGAGTCGCGGCGGAAGGCTTTGCCCGGGCAGACGATGCGCAGGGGCGGCTGGTTGGCTTCCATTACCCGGATTTGAGCCGGGCTGGTGTGGGTGCGCAGCACCACGTTGTCGTTGATGTAAAAGGTGTCCTGCATGTCGCGGGCCGGGTGGTCCGGCGGCAGGTTGAGGGCCTCGAAGCAGTACCAGTCGGTCTCCACCTCGGGGGTTTGCACCACGTCGAAGCCGAGGCGGGTGAAGACGTCCAGGACCAGGCGCATGGCCTGGGTGACCGGGTGCAGGCGGCCGCGGCGGGGGCGGATGCCCGGCAGGGTGACGTCGGGGCCCTGGTCGGCGGCCGGTCCGGCGGCCAGGCGCTCTTTGGCCTGGGCCAGGGCGGCCTCGACCTGTTGCTTGGCTTGGTTGGCGGCCTGGCCAAAGGCGGGGCGCTGGTCGGCCGGGAGCTGGCCGGTCTGGCGCAGCAGGCTGGTGAGGCGGCCCTTGCGCCCCAGGAAGCGCGAACGCAACCGGGACAAGGTTTCGGCGTCGGCAGCCTCGGCCACCTGGGCCAGGGCGTCCTCCAGGGTCTCTTGAAGTTTGGCGAACATGACCCTTCCTTACAGATGAATCGAGAGGGCCGCAAGCGCCCCCCTCGTTGAACCGCCGGCCAGCACCGGCCGGGACCAGACACCGCCGGGCCGCGTCGCCGGTCTTTGCTTTATCGCTCCGCCAGCCCTTGCTTTGCCGCTTGGCCCGGCCTGCCACGCCGGCCTTTGCTTTAACGCCGGCCCTTGCTTATTCGCTCCGCCCGGCTCGCTCCGCCCGGCTCGCTCCGCCCGGCTCGCACCACCCGACCTGCCACGCTGGCTTTTGCTTTATCGCGCCGCCGTCCCTTGCTTATGCGCGCCGCCCGACTCGCCCGGCTCGCCGACCTAGGCGATGGCCTCCTTGGCCAGCTTGGCCACGGCGGCGAAACCGGCCGGGTCGCTGACGGCCAGGTCGGCCAGGACCTTGCGGTCGAGTTCCACCTGGGCCTTGTTCAGGCCGTCGATGAAACGGGAATAGCTCAGCCCGTGCTCACGCACCGCGGCGTTGATGCGCACGATCCACAATTTGCGAAACTGGCGTTTCTTGACTTTGCGGTCGCGGTAGGCGAAGGCCATACCGCGATCGGTGGTTTCCTTGGCGATTTGGTATAGTTTGCGGCGTCCGCCGACGAAGCCCTTGGCGTTTTTGAGCACTTTTTTGCGCCGCCGCCGGGCCTTGAATCCGCGTCTGACTCTAGGCATTGGTCACTCTCCTTGGGGCGGCGCTTCAGCCGTTGGGCAGAAGTCGCCGGATGCGTTTGGTTTCCGTGCTGTCCACAATGGCGGCCTGGCGCAGGTTACGTTTGCGCTTGGTGGACTTGCTGGTCATTATGTGGCTGGCGTAGGCCTTGTTGCGCCGGAGCTTGCCACCGCCGGTGCGACGAAAGCGCTTGGCCGCCGCTCGGTTGGTTTTTATCTTGGGCATGGGTTTCTCCTTTTAAGCCCCCTGCCGGCGGGGGCGTGATGTTCTGGCGTACTACCATTAGGGCACCGCCGGCCGGCCGTGGGCTTGGGGCGGCGCGTGGTTTTCCGGGCAGTATCAGCCCGGTCTACTTGGGCGCGATATACATGTTCAGGGTACGGCCTTCGCGCATGGGCCGGCGGTCTACCTGGCCCGCGTCGCCGATGGCCTCTATGACCCTTTCCAGCAATTGGAAGCCCAGTTCGGTGTAGGCGATTTCGCGTCCCCGGAAGCGGACGGTTACCTTGACCCGGTTGTGGTCTTCCAAGAAGCCGAGAATCTTTTTCATCTTGAAGCCGAAGTCGTGATCCTCGATCTTGGGCCGGAACTTGATCTCCTTGATCTGGGTCTGCGACTGCTTCTTCTTGGCCTCTTGGGCCTTTTTGGCCTGCTGGTATTTGAACTTGCCGTAGTCCATCACCCGGCAGACGGGAGGATCGGAGTTGGGTGCCACCTCCACCAGGTCCAGGGCGGCCTCTTCGGCGTGGGCCCTGGCCTGTTCGATGGGCACTATGCCCAGTTGTTCTCCGTCCTCGCTGATGAGTCGCACCACCGGCACCCTGATGTTAGCGTTGACCCTTACGCGCTCTTGCTTGGCTATGGCCCTTCCCTCCTGTTAAATGAGCCTGTCGCGCGGCCGCTGGCAGCGGGCCGCCACCGGCCTTAGTGAGCCGGCGTCCAAGCCAACCGTAGTGGTTAGGCTTGGTTTTTCCTTTCACCGCCCGGCTGCCGCAGGGGAGCCAGGTAGGCGATAAATTCGTCGATGGTCATGGCGTCCAAGTTTTTCCCGCTGCGCAGCCGCGGGGTAACCTTGGACTGAGCCACTTCCTTGTCCCCCAAGACCAGCATGTAGGGGATTTTCATGAGCTGGGCCTCGCGCACCTTGGCGCCCAGCTTTTCGTTGCGCAGATCGGCGCTGGAGCGTATCTCGGCGTCTCGCAGGGCCTGGTTCACCTGCTCGGCCCACTGGTCGGCGCGCTCGGTGACCGTGAGCACCCGCACCTGCTCCGGGGCCAGCCACAGGGGGAAGGCGCCGGCGTATTGCTCGATGAGCACGCCGATGAAGCGCTCGATGGAGCCGAGCACCACCCGGTGGAGCATTACCGGCCGTTTGCGCTCGCCGTCGGAGTCCACGAAGGTGAGGTCGAAGCGCTCGGGCAGGGTAAAGTCGCACTGGATGGTGGCGCACTGCCAATGGCGCATCAGGGCGTCTTGGAGCTTCACGTCGATCTTGGGTCCGTAGAACGCCCCGTCCCCTTCATTTATATCATAGTCCCGCCCGCTAAGCTCAAGGGCGGCGGTGAGGGCGGCGGTGGCCCGCTCCCAGTCCTGGTCGCTGCCGATGGATTTTGCGGGGCGGGTGGAGAGCTCCATGGTGTAGTCGAAGCCGAAGATATCCATCACCTCGGTGATGAAGTCCATCACCGCCTTGATCTCGTCGGCCACCTGGTCCGGGGTGCAGAGGATGTGGGCGTCGTCCTGGGTGAAGGCCCGCACCCGGGTGAGGCCGTGGAGTACGCCGGATTTTTCGTGGCGGTGTACCAGGCCCAGTTCGAAGTAGCGCAGGGGCAGGTCGCGGTAGGAGCGCACCTTGGACTTGTAGATGAGCATGTGGGCCAGGCAGTTCATGGGCTTGATGCCGTAGGCGCTCTCTTCGATCTCGGTGAAGTACATGTTTTCGCGGTAGTGATCGAAGTGGCCGCTCTTTTCCCACAGTTCGCGGCGCAGCAATTGGGGGCCGGAGACCTGCTGGTAGCCGCGGCGGGCGTGCTCCTTGCGCTCGAAGTCTTCGATGATGTTGCGCAGGATCATGCCCTTGGGGTGCCAGACCACCATGCCGGCCCCGAGCTCCTCGTGGAAGCTGAAGAGGTCGAGTTGTTTGCCCAGCTTGCGATGGTCGCGCTTCTTGGCCTCGGCCAGGAAGTTGAGGTGGCGTTTGAGCTCTTTGCGGTCGAAGAAGGCGGTGCCGTAAATACGGCTGAGCATGGTGTTGCGTTCGTCGCCGCGCCAGTAGGCCCCGGCCACCGACAGGAGCTTGAAGGCCCCCACCCGGCCGGTGCTGGGCAGGTGGGGTCCGCGGCACAGGTCGGTGAACTCGCCCTGGGTGTAAGTGCTCACCTGGGCCTCGGGGTCCAGCTCGTCGATGAGTTCGACCTTGTAGTCTTCGCCCCCCTCGGCGAAGCTTTGGCGGGCCTGGTCGCGGTCCACTTCGCGGCGCTCAAAGGGGAGGTTGGCCTTGATGATCTCGGCCATTTTTTCTTCGATGGCCGGCAGGTCCTCGGGGGTGAAGGCACGCTGGTACTCGAAGTCGTAGTAGAACCCGTTGTCGATGGCCGGACCGATGGCCACCTTCACCCCGGGGAAGAGCGCCCGCACCGCCTCGGCCATGATGTGGGCGGTGGAGTGGCGCAGGATGTCTAAGGCCTCGGGGTCGCCGGGCAGCACCGGCTCCACCTGGCCCTCGGCCGGGGCGGGGGAAGACAGGTCCACCACCCGGCCGTCCACCCGCGCGGCCACGGCTCTCCTGGCGGTCTTGGGGTCGGAGTGCTGGAGCACTTCGGCGATGGTGGTTGCGGCGCTCAATGCAAGCTCCCGGAGCAATACGCAATACTACAACACACCCCACGCGGGGCGGACTTCACCCCCCGCGCCCGGGGCGCATCAGCAGGGTTCATCGGTGGTAGGCACGCCGGGATTTGAACCCGGGACCTCTACCGTGTCAGGGTAGCGCTCTCCCCCTGAGCTACGTGCCTGTATTCAACACGGGGCCTGATGGCCCCATCATAACCGAACAGTAGAAAACACTGTGTACCAGGCGCTTTGGCGCCTGTCAAGAGGGTTGCGGCACCCGATAGGGGCTTAAAACTGTTCACCGTTTGGGGATAAGCACCACCTTGATGCGCTCGGCGGTGCTTTGCAGGACGTTAACCAGGAAACTGCCGTATTGCTGCAGGAGCAATTGGTCGGCCAGGGTGGTGGCCGGCACCTTGAGCCTGAGGCGCAAGGTGACCGCGCCGGGGGCCACCGACTCCCTTTGCACGCTCTGGACCATGGCCTGCAAAGAGCCCAGCACCTCCTCGAAACGGTGCAGGTCGGCCAGGCGTTTTACGCCGCTGACCTCCATGATCACCGTTTTATCATCGGTGGGGGCGTCCGGCCGCCGGCTGGCCACTACCTTTTCCAATAGCTGGCGCACCGCCGCTTCCACGGCCGAGACCACCTGGGCCCCGGCCTCGGGGCCCGGGGTTTGGTTGAAGGTGGGGCCATCTTTCTCCACCACGGTGATCACCGCTCCCTTGGCCACGTCGATGGCCATGAGCTGGGCCACCGGTCCGGCCTGGGTCCCCTGGGGGGTGATCACGGGATAGGTGCGCACCCGGCCCATGATGACCAGGCCGGCCCCGGCCAGGCGGGCCAGCTTAAGGGCCTGCTCCTCGTTGAGCGCCTGCCGGCGGGCCGATTCGGGCACCTGGCTCACCAGGGTGGCCGGGTCCACCGTCTTGACCCCCAAGGATGAGAGCACCGTGGCGATGGCCTGCGGTATGGCCGGGGACTTGCTCACCCCGGACCACCAGAAAGAGGCCGGGCGGCCGGGGCCGGTCTCCTCGGCCACCAGCACCAGGGTTACCGGCAGCCCTCCGGCCGGCAGGCGCAGGCCGGCGGCGTCCAGGGCCTTGAGCAGGGCCTGCTTGTCTACCTGGGCGGTGACCAGCACCAGGGTGTGGTCTTGGTGCTGTACCGAGGCGGTGAGGTCGTAGGAGGTGACGAACTGGGGGGCGGTGGCCAGTATCTTGGAGACCAGGATGCCCAGGCGGGTGCGCAGGGTGGCCGGGTCGACCAACTCGGCGGCCAGGCGGCCCACCGCCTGCTTCAGGGCGCGGTCCACCGCCTGGTCGCGGGCCTGGGCCTGGTTGGCCCCGGTGGGGGCTTGCCCCAGGGCCACGATGCGCACCGTGTTGCCGGTCTGGGCCAGGGCGGAGGTGCCGGGCATTATCCCCAGCACCGCAACCACCAGCGCCACCATCATCGCCTTGGCAATATGCATGGTCACTCTTTCTCCCACCAACCCGCCACCCGGGCGCCGATGGCCTCGGCCTCCCCGGGATGGTGCCAGTTCATGCCCGGCACCTTGTTGAACCAGGTGAGTTGCCGCTTGGCAAAGGCCTTGGTCCGTTTGATGGTCTCCTCCAGGGCCCCTGCTTGATCATACTCCCCCGCGAGCATCTTGACCACCTGGGCGTATCCCAGGCTGCCCAGGGACTTGGCCGCCGGGTCCACCCCGGCCGCCAGCAGCGAGCGGACCTCGTCCACCAGGCCCTGCGCGAACATGCGGCGGCAACGCAGCTCGATGCGCTCAAAGAGCTCGGCCCGCTCCCGGCACAGGCCGATCATAAGATGGGGGTAGCGCACTTGCTGGAAACCGTGGGCGGCCTGGCCCTGGCTGAAGGGGCGGCCGGTTTGCAAGCATACCTCCAGGGCGCGGATCACCCGCTGGCGGTCGGCCGGGTGGATGCGCCCGGCCGCCGCCGGGTCCATCTGGGCTAAACGGCGGTGCAGGGCCTCCCCGCCCTGGTCCTCCCATTGCCGCTGCAGGCTGGCCCGCAGGGCCTGGTCCACCGGCGGGGCCGGGGCCAGACCGTGCAGCAGGGCCTTGACGTAGAGCCCGGTGCCGCCGGCCACCAGGACCCGCTTGCCCCGGGCGGTGATCTCGGCTATGGCCTGGTCGGCCAAGCGGACGAAATCAGCCGCGCTGAAATCATGGTTGGGGTCTGCCACGTCCACCAGGTGATGGGGGGTCTCGCGACGCTCGGCCGCGGTGGGCTTGGCCGAGCCGATGTCCAGGTCGCGGTAGAGGGCCACGCTGTCGGCGCTGATCACCTCGGCGCCAAAGCGGCGGCAGATGCCGGCGGCCAACTCGGTCTTGCCCACCGCGGTGGGACCCACCAGCACCACCAGGGGCGTGGGCGCGGGCCGGGGCATCAAGGACCGCTCCGCTTAAAGGCCCGGGCCAGTTGGCTGCGCTCCAGGGTGAGAAACACCGGTCGGCCGTGGGGACAGGTGACCGGCGGGTCCAGCACCGCCAGCCGGGCCACCAGCCGGCGGGCCTCCTCGGGCCTTAGCTGCTGGCCCTTCTTGATCGCCCCCCGGCAGGCCAACGACCGCATGGCCTGCTCCAGGAACTCCGGGGTGTCAATGCCCACCCCGGCCCCGGCCATCTCCGAGAGCAGGTCGCGCACCGGCGGGCCGCAGTCCATACCGGCCAAAAAGGGCGGCACCGCCACCACCGCCCAAGTGGTCCCGCCAAAGGGCTCCAGCTTCAGTCCCAGGCGTTGCCACACCGGGGCCTGCACCTCGGCCCAGGCCGCCTCGCGCGGGGTTAGCTCCAAGACGCGGGGGGTGAGCAGGCCCTGGCTGGGCAGGTCGCCGCGCACCGTGGCCGCGCAAAGGTCCTCGTAGGCCAGGCGCTCGTGGGCCGCGTGTTGGTCCACCACCACCAACCCCTCGGGCGAAGAACACAAGAGGTAGAGGCCGTGCAACTGGCCGATGTACTCCAGGTCGCCGGCCGGGCCGTAGAGCGGGCGGGGTCCCGCCGGCCCGGGGGAGGGCTCGGACGGAGAAGAGGGCGGGCCAGCTACGATGGCGGCAGCTGGTGCGGCCTGCGTCGCCGGCCCCGGCCGCCGCGCCGCCGATGGCGGCCTGGGCGGCCCGCTATCGGGCGTGGTGGCGGTGGGCTCGGTGGTGTCGCTTGGCGGGGCCGTGGGTTCGAAGACATCCGGTGGGGCCGCCCGGCGTCCAGCCCCTGGGGGGGCTGGACGCGCGGCGGCCAGGCCGCGGCGCAGGCACTGCACCAGCGCGTCGTGGACATCTTTCTGGCGGTGGAAGCGCACCTCCACCTTGGCCGGGTGCACGTTAACGTCCACGGCGGCCGGGTCCAGGTCGATATAGATAGCCAGCACCGGCCGCCGGTTGTCGGGCATGAGGCCGCGGTAGCCTTGGTACACCGCGTGCAACAGCACCCGGTCGCGCACAAAGCGGCGGTTGACAAAGGTGAAGACCTGGTCCGGGGCGGCGCGGCTGAGCGAGGGCAGTCCCAAGAGCCCCGACACCCGTAGGGGGCCGGCCTGTTCATCGACGGGCACCATCTGGCCGGCCGCCTCGCGGCCCAGCAGGGCGGAGATACGCACCGCCGGATCGGTGGTGGCCGGCAGGTCGTAGAGTATCTTGCCATCGACCCGGTAGCGCAGGTTCACGTCGGGCCGGGCCAGGGCCAGGCGCAGGAAGGCGGCGCCCAGGTGTCCGGCCTCGGTGGCGCGGCTCTTGAGGAACTTGCGTCGGGCCGGGGTGTTGTAGAAGAGGTCGCGCACCTCGATGACCGTACCCGGCGGGCAGCCCACCTCGGTCACCTGGCGCACCGAGCCGCCGACTACTTTTACCTGGCTGCCGGTTTCGCTGGCGGCCGGGCGCGAGCGCAGCAGCATCTTGGACACGGCGGCGATGGCCGGCAGAGCCTCGCCGCGGAAGCCCAGGCTGGTCACCGTCGTCAGGTCGGTGGAGCTGGCCACCTTGGAGGTGGCGTGGCGTTCCAGCGACAGCAACAGGTCGTCTGGGCTCATGCCGTGGCCATCGTCCACCACCCGGATGAGCCGGCGGCCGGCGGCGGCCACCTCCACGGTGATGCGACGGGCCCCGGCGTCCAGGGCGTTTTCCACCAGTTCCTTGAGCACGCTGGCCGGGCGTTCCACTACCTCGCCGGCCGCGATCTGGTTGGCCAGTTCATCGGGCAGCACCCGCACCGGGCGATGGTCTGGTTGGGTGATCATGGTTGGGTTATAGCATACGCCCGGCGGTCCGTGCCAGGCCGGCGTCTTGCCAAGGGTGGCGGGCCGGTGTTATGTTTAGCCTCGCCGGGGATGGGCTGCAAAGGTTTATCCTCGGCCCCGGGGTCCCGGCCGGGAAGCAGAGTTGTGCCTTCTTCCTTCCGGCCGGGGACCAGCGGGTAATCCAACCAGTCCCTGCCTGAGCTGGAGAGCGCCATGGGCAAATCCCAGGCCCGCGAAACCGCCGTGCCGGTGGACCGGCTAAGCCCCCGCCAAGAGAGTTGTTTGAAGGCGGCCAAGGAGATAGCGGTGAAGTTCATCGAGACCGGCCGCATGTCGGTGGCCGGCTTTGAGGAGAATTTTGGCCGCATCTACCAGACGGTGAAGCGGACCATGGAAGGCGGCCAGTAGGCTAAAGCTGGTTAGCCCCGGTCTCGGCCACCAGGCGGCTGGCGCGCAGCAGGCTCTCGAAGGTGCCGGCGTCGGTCCACCAGCCCTCCAGGATGTCGTAGCGCAGGTCCCCGGAATTTAGATAGGCGTTGTTAACGTCGGTTATCTCCAGCTCACCGCGCTCGCTGGGTTTCAAGGTGCGGATGATGTCGTAGACCCGCGCGTCGTACAGGTATATGCCGGTGACCGCGTACTTGCTGCCGGGGTCTTTAGGTTTTTCCACTACGGCGGTGATGTTGCCGGCGGAGTCGAAGACCGGCACCCCAAAGCGCTGGGGGTCGGGCACTTCTTTGAGCAGGATGCGCGCCCCGCCACCCTGGGCCTGGAAGGCCTCGACCGCGCCGCGGATGTTGCCCTGGATGATGTTGTCGCCCAGCACCACGCAGACGCTGCCCTGGTCGGCCCAGAACTCGGTGAGGCGCAGGGCGTCGGCTATGCCGCCTTCGCCTTCTTGGTAGGTGTAGTTGAGGTGCTTGAGGCCGAAGTCCTTGCCATTGCCCAGCAGGCGTAGGAAGTCGCCGGCGTTGCCGCCGCCGGTGACCACCATGATCTCGCTGATCCCGGCGTTCACCAGGGTCTGGATGGGGTAGAAGATCATGGGCTTGTCATAGACCGGCAGTAGGTGCTTGTTGGTCACCCTGGTCAGCGGGCTCAGTCTGGTACCCAGTCCTCCGGCCAACACCACGCCTTTCATGCTCGTCTCTCCCTCGGCTAAAACTCGGGCAGCTCACCGTAGTATACACGACCCAGGAACAGCCCGGCCGGCGGGGCCTTGGGTCCGGGGTGGATACGCCGGCCGGCGGCCAGCATATCCATCAGGTCCTGGGGTCGCAGCCGGCCGCGGCCGATCTGCACCAGGGTGCCCACCAGGTTGCGCATCACGTGGCGCAGGAAGCCGGTGGCGCATACCCGCACCCGCCACAGGCCGTGGTCAAAGCGGGTGAGCTCGGCGGCCAGGATACGCCGCACGGTGGAGCCGTTCACCTCGCTGCCCCGGCTGGCCAGGGCGGCCAGGTCGCGCCGGCCGGGCAGCGGCTCCAGGGCCTTTTGCAGCGCCGCCGGGTCCAGGGGTTCCCGCAGGGGCCAGGCGAAGTGGTTTAAGAAAACCGGCGCCGCGGCCGCGGGGCGCAGGTAGTAGTCATAGGTCTTGGCTAAGGCGTGGTAGCGGGGGTGGAAGTCGGCGGCCACCGCGCCCAGGGCCCGCGGGTGGATGTCCGGGGGCAGCAGGGCGGCCAGGCCCCGGGCCATGCGGTCTAGCTCCAAGCGGCTGGTGGTGCTGAAGGCGGCCACCTGGCCCACCGCGTGCACCCCGGCGTCGGTGCGGCCGCTGGCCGCCAGGCGCACCGGGTGGTCGCAGAGCCGCGAGAGGGCCGCCTCCACCGTGGCCTGGATGGTGGGACCCTCCGGCTGCACCTGCCAGCCGCCATAGGCCGTGCCGTCATAGGCCAACACCAGGGCCAGGTGGCGCTGGTGTTGGCCGTCCGGCTCCGGGTGGACGAAGGGCACCTGGTGGGGCGGGAAGGCCCCGCTCACCAGGGACCAGAGGTCATCAGGGCCCGCGGTGCGCATGGCCGGGCCTAGGGGGTGAGGGCCGGCTGGTCCAACCCGGCGGTCTCGGGCAGCCCCAGCATGAGGTTGGCGTTTTGCACCGCCTGTCCGCCGGCGCCCTTGGTGAGGTTGTCCAGGGCCGAAAAGATTTTGATCAGGCCGCTGCGCGGGTCGGTGGCCAGGCCCAGGGCCACCCGGTTGGTGCCGCGCACTTGCTTGGTGGCCGGCAGGCCCCCCGGCCCCAGCACCCGGATGAAGGGCTCGGAGCCGTAGGCCTCCTGCCAGCAGGCGCGCAGGTCTTCCTCGCCGGCGTTGCCCGCGGCCTGCACGTAGATGGTGGAGAGGATGCCCCGGTCCATGGGCAGCAGGTGCGGGGTGAAGGTGAGCCGCACCGGCCGGCCGGCGGCCACGGACAGTTCCTGCTCCATCTCCGGGGTGTGCCGGTGGCCGGCCACGGCGTAGGCCTTGAAGTCCTCGTGCACCTCGGCGTGCAGCAGGTTCAGCTTGGCGCTGCGCCCGGCGCCCGAGACGCCGGAGGCGCTGTCGGCGATGATGCCTTGGCTGGCGATCAAGCCGGCCTTGAGCAGCGGCACCAGGGGCACCAACACGCTGGTTACGTAGCAGCCCGGGTTGGCCACCAGCTCGGCGGCGGCGACCTGGTCTCGGTAGAATTCGCACAGGCCGTAGACCGCCCGCTGAAGCAGCTCGGGGCAACTGTGGGCCACGTACCACTTTTGGTAGGTGGCCACGTCGCGCAGCCTAAAGTCGGCCGAGAGGTCCACCACCTTCACCCCGGCGGCCAGCAGCTCCGGCACCGTGGCCATGGCCGCCTGGTGGGGCACGGCGGTAAAGACCAACTCCACCCCGGCGGTGAGAGCGCGGGTCTCCGGGGCGCAGAATTCCAAATCCACCCAGCCCTCCAGGGCGCCGAAGACCTCGGCCACCGCCCGGCCCTGGTACTGGCGGCTGCTCACGGCCGCCAGTTGCATTGCGGGGTGGCCGGCCAGCAGGCGCAGCAACTCCACCCCGGCGTATCCCGAGCCACCCATTACGGCCACCTTGTGCATGCCAACCTCCTGTCATCGATATCCGCGTACGCGGTCCCGGCTCGCCGCGCGCCCGTAAACCGCTAGCACGCCTGGCTGGTCCCTGGCAAGGGTTTGTAGCCCGCCGGCGCGGATGCTCCCGCGTTGCGGGAAGGCGTCTTCCATGCCCCAAAAAAAGGGAAGGCACAGGCCTTCCCTTTGACAAGCGAATCTGACCGGCGGCCGGGGCCGCCGTTTTGGCGGCTTAGCGCTTGGAGTACTGGAAGCGGGCGCGGGCCCCCTTCTGGCCGTACTTCTTGCGCTCTTTTTTGCGCGGGTCGCGGGTGAGGTAGCCGGCTCGCTTGAGCACCTGGCGCAGCTCGGGGTTGAACTCCAACAGGGCCTTGGCGATGCCGTGGCGGATGGCCCCGGCCTGGCCGGTGGTGCCGCCGCCGCGCACCGTGATCATCACGTCGAACTGGTCCACAGTGTTGGTGAGGTTCAGGGGCTGACGCAGCACCATGGTGTCGGTTTCGCGGGTGAAGTATTCATCCACCGGCCGGCGGTTGACGGTGATATTGCCATTGCCGGCCATCAGCCAGCACCGGGCCACCGCACTCTTCCTCTTGCCTGTGGCGTAGTAGCGAGTTTCGCTCATGATCTTAGCTTAACCTTCCAAGGTGAGGGGCTGGGGCTGCTGGGCCTGGTGGGGATGCTCGGGCCCGGCGTAGACCTTGAGTTTCTTGAGAAGCTTGCGGCCCAGGCGATTCTTGGGCAGCATGCCCTTCACTGCGCTACGGATCAGCCGGTCGGGGGCCTTGTCGCGCAGCTTGTCGGCGGTGATCTCCTTGATGCCGCCGGGGTAGCCGCTGTGGCGGTAGTATTTCTTCTGTTCCCACTTGCGGCCGGTAAGTTTTACCTTCTCGGCGTTGATCACCACCACGAAGTCGCCGGTGTCCATGTGCGGGGTGAAGATCGGCTTGTGTTTGCCGCGCAACCGGGAGGCTACCTGGCTGGCCAGGCGGCCCAGGGCCAAATCGGTGGCGTCGACGATATACCAATCGCGGCTAAAGTCGTCTGCGCCAGGGGTGAGCGTTTTCATTTTTATCCTCAGACTAATCTGCTGCGAAAAACCGCGAACAACGCCCCTCGGGGCCGAACTTCTGACCGACCCTGGTTGACGTCGCGGCCTTGTTTTCATCAAAGATGTATTTATAGGGGACCGCACCCCTTCTGTCAAGACCTATAACCCCCAGAATTTTATGGTTCCTGGCGCCGCCGCCGGGGTCGCGGGGGAGGCGGCGGGCCGGGCTACTGCCGGTTGCCCAGGCCCAGGACCTCGCCCAGGCCGGCCAGGGAGAAGGCCACGTACACCCCCTGTTCCCGGTCGGTGGAGGTGTAGAACAGCCGCATTCCCCAGCATTGGCCCTGGTAGCTGACCTGGAAGGTGTTTTCGATCTGGTTGTTATTTTCGAAGTCGGTGCGGTTGATATAGCTAAGCGCCCATTGGCTGTTTAGGGCCAC